>JALHON010000060.1 GCA_022842985.1 Acidobacteriota bacterium
CATCGGGCGAAGCCGGCGGCGCGATCGCGTCAGGCGCCGGTGCGCCCCCCGCTGGTGCGGCTGGCACGGCCGGGGACCCGAGCGCCTCGGGGTGCACGCGCGGCACGGCCGAGGGACCGACCACCGCGCGCAACCGGTCGGCGAGCGACGGTTTCATCGCCATCAGAACGGCACGTCCGCCTGCGCCACGGCGGCGCGGTCTGGAGACGAAATCTCCTGGCTGACCGCGTCTGCGATCTGGCCGGTGGCGAGCATCTGCAGAATCGCGAGCGCCACCGTTTTCGCACGCGGGCCTGTTTCGCCGATCGGGCCGACGCAGGTCGGGCAGCCGTGGTCACACTCGCAGCCGGCAATCAGCTCGCGCGTGCGCGCGAGCAGCTCGCCATGCATGCCGTGCAGCGGCGCCGAAAAGCCGATGCCGCCGGGGAATGCATCGTAGAGATAGATGCGCGGCTCATCGCCGAGACTTTCGGGAATGGCCGTGCGCCCGCCTACGGGTTTCGTCTCGCCCTCGGCATCGTCGCCCTGACCGAAGGCGAGCCCCACGTCGCGCCCGTCGCACATGAGCAGCAGCGTCGCCACGTTCTTCATCGCGAAGCCCATGCCGACGATGCCGTCGCGTTTGTCGTCCTTCGAATACGGCAACGCCTGCATCGTCTGCCGCGGCACCGACAGCCAGTAGCTGGTCGTGTGCATCTGCTGCTCGGGCAGATCGAGCTCGCCGGAGCCGACGTTTTCGTTCGTGTAGAACTTGATCTTCTTGAAGCCGACGACGCGCGATGACACGTGCACATCGCCGTGCGTGGCTACCTCGCCGGCGCCCACGGCGATGTCGAGCACGGTGACCTTCGAGTAGGAGATCGCCGTCGTGTAGTAGTCGCAGTCGACGTCGCGCACGAAGGCCTTGCGGTTGTCGTAGTCGAGCGACTCCACCTGATAGAGGCGGCCTTCCACGATGTAGATCGCCTTCGGATGCAGCGTCGTCGGCCCGCTCGTGTAGTCGGTCTCGCCGATGACGCGCGCGCCGGCGCCGATATCGACCACGACGAAGTTGTCAGAGGTGATCGAGCGCAGGCTCACGGCGTCAGCCGGGCAACTCTCGCTCGTCCAGTGCCACTGCCCCGGTTCCTCGCCGTCGGGGTCGCCCGAGCGGTGCACGAGGCCGTTCTCGCGCAGGATCATCAGCACCTCCTGCACGTCCACCGTGCCGAAGGTATCGGTGCCCGTGAACGGCAGCTCGAAGGCCGCGCACTTCACGTGGTCGACGAGGATGTGCAGGTTGTCGGGGTTGACGAGCGCGTGTTCGGGCGACGCGTCGAAGAAGTACGACGGGTGCTTCACGATGAACTGATCGACCGGTGCGGAGCTGGCCACCATCACCGCGGCCGAACGCGCCGTGCGGCGGCCGGCGCGGCCGGCGCGCTGCCACGTGGCGGCAATCGTACCCGGATAGCCGGCCATGATCGAGACGTCCAGCGCGCCGATGTCGATGCCGAGTTCGAGCGCGTTGGTCGACACCACGCCCTTCACGCTGCCTTCGCGCAGGCCCTTTTCGATCTCGCGCCGGCGCAGCGGCAGGTAGCCGCCGCGATAGCCGCGGATCTGATCGGCCATCCCGGGCACCTTCTCGAAGTCGTCCTTGAGATAGGTGGTCAGGATTTCCGTGGCGAGGCGGCTCTGCGCGAAGACGATGACCTGCAGATTGCGGCGCAGGAACTCCCCCGCCACACGGCGGGCCTCCGCCAGGTACGAACGGCGGATGCCGAGCTCGCGGTTCACGACCGGCGGGTTCACGAACACGATGAACTTCTCGCCGCGCGGCGCCCCACTTTCGGCGATGTGCGAGAAGGGACGCTCGGCCAGGCGTTCGGCGAGCTGGCGCGGATTGGCGATCGTGGCCGATGAGCAGATGAACTGCGGATCCGACCCGTAGTGGCGCGCGATGCGCTGCAACCGGCGCAGCACGTTGCACAGATGGCTGCCGAACACGCCGCGATAGGCGTGCAGCTCGTCGATCACCACGTACTTCAGGTTCTCGAACAACTTGGCCCAGCGCGGATGGTGCGGCAGCACGCCCGCGTGCAGCATGTCGGGGTTCGTGAGCGCGATGTGCGCCCGCGCGCGGATCGTCTTGCGGGCGTCGGCCGGCGTGTCGCCATCGTAGGTGTGGACGCCGATGTCTTCCCCGCCGGCGGCGGTGATGAGCGCCGTGAGCTCGTGGAGCTCGGCCATCTGATCCTGGGCGAGCGCCTTGGTCGGGAAGAGATACAACGCGCGCGCCGCCGGGTCCTTCAGGATGCGGTCGAGTACCGGCAGGTTGTAGCAGAGCGTCTTGCCCGACGCCGTGGGCGTCGTGACGACGATGTGCTCGCCGGCCGCCACGCGCTGGTACGCCTCGGCCTGATGGCAGTAGAGCTGCGTCAGGCCGCGCGATTCGAGCGCCGCGCGCAGCCGCGGGTCGAGGGCGTCCGGGAACGGCTCGAACTTCGCCTCGACCGGCGCCAGGCGGCGCACCGCCGTGATGACGCCGTCGGGCGTGTCGGCACGCTCCATCCACGGCCCGGGCGCAAGGTGCTCGAGCGCCCCGCGGAGCGCCTTGTCCTTGCGCTCGACGAGGGAGATGGAACCAGGCAGCGAGGGCGGCGGAGTGGCGGACATGCGCAGTTCCGGGGAGGCTCGGGCATCGTACTCGGCCCGCGCAGGACGATCAAGAAGCGAAAGTGCCGGACGGCACCACCAGGCGGAGGCCCTACGGCGCCAGCGGCTCGACGACGAGCCGGGTCAGCATCTCCACCACCTGGCGGCGATGGTCGCGGCGCTCCTCGCTCACGTTCGGCGAGGCCGTGGTGACGATGACGAGGTCGAGTCCGGGCACGACGAAGACGTACTGCCCGCCGTAGCCCCAGGCAAAGCAGGTGTCGTGTCCGCCCAGGTGATGCACCCACCACGCGTAGCCGTAGGCGCGGTCGCGCAGCGGGTCGGGCACCCCGCCGGGGCCGGTGCCGCGCGCCCACGGCGGCAGTTCCCGCGGCCGCCCTTCGCACGACTTCGCCACCCACGCGGCCGGCACGACCTGCCGGCCGTTCACGCGTCCACCGCGCAGGTAGAGTTCGCCGAACGCCAGGAGCTGGCGCGGCGTCATCAGCATGTCGTTGCCGCCGAAGTAGATGCCCTGGGGATCCGTGGGCCAGGGCGGCAGCGTGAAGCCCAGTGGACGCGCCAACGCCTCGTTGGCGAAGCGCAGCGTGCTCTGCTTCGTCGCCTTCGTGAGGATCGCCGAAAGCAGATGGGTGTTGCCGGTGCTGTAGTCCATCGACGCGCCGGGTGCGGCGAGCATCGGGCGCGCCAGCGCGTAGTCCACCCAGTTGCGGCTCGTGACCCACGCCCCGTATTGCCGGCCACTCGTGCTCTCGAGCCCGGGCCGCATGGTGAGCAGGTCTTCGACGGTGATGGCCTTCTTGGCCGGGTCTTTCGCGGCGGCCGGGAAGTACGTGGCAATCGGCGTGCGCACGCCCGGAATGAGCCTGCGCTCGATGGCGATGCCGACGAGTGCGGACACCACGCTCTTCGACGCCGACTTCACGTTGGCCGGACGATCGGCGCGGGCGCCGTTGTAGTAGCGCTCGAAGACGACCGTGCCACGATGGCTGACGAGCAGGCTGTACAGCTTCGGCAAGGCGCGCGCGGCGGTATCGAGCGCCTCGGCGTTGAAGGCCACCGAGACCGGCATGGCGGCGACCGTGCCCAGGAACACCAGCACGACGCCGGCCAGGCGGCGGACGTTACGCACCAAGGCGCGCCGCCATGCGCGCGTCACGCATCACCTCGGCGAAATCAGGGTCACGCGGCAGCCGCCAGCGCGTGAACGGGCCAAGTTCCGCGAGCGGCCGCACCAGGTGCGAGAGCACGCCCTCGACGTCGAGTCGCCCGGCCGCCAGCGCCGCCGCGTAGTAGCGGGTGAACGGATCGTCGCTCCCGGCGGCGAGCCGGCGCTCGAAGCCCTCCTCCGCCTGCGCGGCGAACTCCGCCGCGATGTCGGTCTGGCCCAGACGCGCGTAAGCCGCCGCCAGCTTCTGCCGCACCTCGATGAGCGACCGCTCGCGCAGCGCATGTTCGGCGTGCGTGAGGAACGTCAGCTCCCGGCGATACTCGCGAATCGCGTCATCGAAGCGGCCGGCCAGGTAGTACACGTAGCCCAGACGGGTGTGCGCACCGACGACGATGAGGCCCTGTGTGCCCGACATCGCCTGTTCCTGCAGGTCCACGGCCGCCTGCGCCGAGCGTTCGGCGCCGCCAAGGTCGCCGCTGAGCGCCTGCAGCAGCGCCAGCTGCAGATAGGTGTAGCCGGCCTCGGGCGCCAGGGCCGCGGCGCGCGTGAAGTGTGTGATGGCTTCGTCGATGCGCCCGTGGCCGAGCCACAGCACCCGCGCGAGCTGACTGTGACCGAGCGAGCTGTCGGCATCGAGGGCCAGCCCGCGGCGGATCGCCGCTTCGGCGGCGTCCATCTCGCCCGCCGTGGCGAGCACCTGACCGAGGCGCACGTGCGCATCGGCCCGATCCGGCGCGAGTGCGATCGCCTGCTCGAG
The DNA here is from genome assembly GCA_022842985.1 of Acidobacteriota bacterium. Taxonomy (GTDB): domain Bacteria; phylum Acidobacteriota; class Vicinamibacteria; order Vicinamibacterales; family UBA2999; genus CADEFD01. The sequence continues at coordinate 4,587 of JALHON010000060.1, forward strand.
CAGCGCGCGGCTGCGGGCCAGCGCGTCGGGCTGCCCGAGGAACGCGCCGCGCAGCTGCAGCGCACTCCCGAGCGCCACGAGTGCGTCCACGTAGCCGGGTTCGATGACCAGTGCCTGTTCGAAGAGCGCGATGCCGCGCGCCACTGATTCCTCGGTCGCGAGCCGCAGGTTCAGCATGCCGCGCGAGTACGCCTCGTACGCCTCGGGATGGTGCGCGTCGGCGCCGCACGCCCGCTTCTCGCTCTGTTCGAGCTCGCGCTGCAGGCCCTGGCGCACGAGTTCTTCGACCAGCCGGTCCTGCAGGTCGAAGACGTCCGTCAGCGTGCCATCGAGCTTGGTGGACGACACCGTGCGCCCTTCGTCGACGGCGATCGTCTGCGCCGTGACGCGCACGCGCTCGCCCATCCGCTGCACGGCGCCGGCCACGACCCACGTGGCACCGAGCCGCCGTCCGAGTTCGATCGACTGGCGCTCGTCCTCCATGCGGCCGGTGAGCGCGCCGGCGCTGCGCTGCACGTCGAAAATCTGCTCGCGCGAGATGCTGCGCAGGCCGCGCACCTTCGCGAAGTCGGCGGTGAGCGATTCCGCCATCCCCTGCCCGAGCCAGTCGTCGGCCGGATTGCCCGTGAGGTTGGCAAACGCCAGCACGGCCACGCTGCGGCCCGGCGGCCGGGCCGGCGGCGCCGCCACCTGGCCGAAGCCCACCGGCGGCAGGTGCATGCCGGGCCGCCATGTCTGCCGCGCGCCCAGCGTACGCTCCTGGGTGAGGCGTTCGCGCGCGTGGTGCAGGTCGAGATACAGCTCGCGGGCAGACTGATAGCGGAAGGCCGGGTCCTTCGCGAGGGCCTTGCGCACGACCGCGTCCACATCGGCCGGCACCGCGTAGTTGAAGCGCGCCAGCGCCTCGGGCTCCTGCGAGAGAATCCGCTCGGCCGATTCGGCCATCGTCGCCGCCGCGAAGGGCGTGCGGCCGGCGAGCATCTCGTAGAGCACGGCGCCCACGGCGAAGAGGTCGGCGCGGTGATCGACCTCGGCGCCGCGCAGCTGCTCGGGCGACATGTAGTGCAGCGTGCCGAGCACCATGCCGGGCGAGGTGACGCCGATCGTGTGCGCGGCGTCGGCGCCGCCCTTGCGCAGGAACTTGGCCAGGCCGAAGTCGAGCACCTTCACGAGCTGGCGGCCCGTGAGCATGATGTTGGCGCTCTTGATGTCGCGGTGGATGATGCCGCGCGTGTGCGCGTCGTCGAGTGCATCCGCCACCTGCATGGCAATCTCGAGCGCCTCGGACACGTCCACCGTGCCGCGGCCGATGCGCGTGGAGAGCAGTTCCCCCTCCACGTACTCCATCGCGATGAAGATCGACTCGCCGTGTTCGACGAGGTCATACGTGACGGCCACATGCGGTGAGCGCAGCACCGAGGCCGCCTGCGCCTCGCGAACGAGACGCTCACGTGCTTCGGGGTCTCCGTCGTCGGTCGTGGTGAGGAACTTCAGCGCCACCTGGCGGCCGAGGCGCGTGTCTTCGGCGAGGAACACCTCGCCCATGCCGCCACCACCGAGCCGGCCGAGCACGCGGTAGTGCAGCAGCTGGGAGCCGACGGTCGGCACGCTGGAAGCCATCGCAGTGATTCTACTGAGATGCCGGACACCGGCCTCGCGGTTCGGCCCCGCCGTCTAGAACGACCGGCTCTGACAGCCGTCGACGACGACCGACGTGCCGCTGACCCAGCTGGCCCGTGCCGAGGCAAGGAACGCGACGACATCGCCCACTTCCTCGGCGCGGCCGAAGCGGCCGAACGGCAGCTCGGCGGCGATGAACTTCGCGATGCCTTCGGGATCGCTCTGCTGGCGCTTGAACCACGAGCCGCCGGGGAACGAGATCGACCCGGGCGACACGCTGTTCACGCGGATGTTGTCTTTCGCCAGCTGCTGCGCGAGCGACTTGCCGAGGCTGATCTCGGCTGCCTTCACCGCGTTGTAGGTCATGCGGCCGCCGGCTTCGCGGCCGAAGATCGACGAGATGATGATGACGGCGCCGCCGCCGCGCGCACGCATCGACGGCACGACGAGCCGCGTCGCGCGAATCGCCGGGAAGAGCGTCTGGTCGAAGGCTTCCTGCCACTCCGCGTCGGTCGTCGAGACGATGTCGGCGCCGCGCGCGAGCGCGACGTTGTTCACGAGCACGTCCACGCCGCCGAAACGCGTCATGGTGGCGTCGACCACATCGCGGATGCCTTCCTCGGTCGCGAGGTCGGCGCGCACCGCCAGCACTTCGGCCGGCGCCACGGCCGCGGCGGCCAGTTCGAGCGCGGCCTCGGAGAGGGCGTCTTCGCCGCGTCCGCAGATGCAGACGTTGCAGCCTTCCGCCACGAGGGCGCGGGCACTGGCGAGCCCGAGCCCGCGGCTCGAGCCGGTGATGATGGCGACCTTGCCGGCGAGTCCGAGGTCCATGCGGATCAGGCCTGCGGCAGCGAGGCCAGGAAGTCTTCGACGCTCGCTTCGAACGCCTGCGCCTGCTCGATGTTCGCCAGGTGCCCGGCGCCGGAAATCTGCACGAGCGTGGCGTTCGGCAGCGCCGCCACCATGGCTTCGGATTCGGCGGGCGGCGTGAGCACGTCTTCGTCGCCGACGACGACCAGCGTGGGCACGGTGATCGTGGGCAGCAGCGCGTGCGAGTCGGGCCGCTCCATCATGCGCACGATGGCGTCGCGGATGGCGGCCGGCGACTGCCGCTTGATGAGCAGACGCACGGTGTCTTCGGCGTCGGGGTTGTGTTCGCGCGTGGTCGCGCCGAGCAGCTTCGGCATCATCTCGCGGGCGACGCCCTGCGGGCCCTCGTGCTCGAGCACGGTGAGCAGCGCCTTGCGGCCGGCGCGGCCTTCGAGCGAATCGGCGCCGGCGCGGGTGTCGGCGAGCACGAGCGCGCGCACGAGCCCGGGCGCGCGGCGCATCACCGCGAAGGCGGTGTAGCCGCCGAGCGACAGTCCGCCGAGCACCACCGGACCGCCCGCGACTTCGCGGATGAGGCCGGCGACGTCTTCCGCGTAGTCGTCGATGGTCGGGTCCACACCTTCGGCGCGTTCGTCGGTCGAGCCGCCGAAGCCGCGCAGATCGGGCGCCAGGATCCGCCAGCCGTAGAAGGCGCCGCGGAACTGCGGCTCCCACATCTGCGACCCGAGGGGAAAGGCGTGCACGAGGACGAGCACCGGCTTGCCGGTGGCGTCGGGGTCGTTGTCGAGGTACGCGAGCGTGCGCGACCCGAGCTGCAGATACTGGCGAACCACGAGGGGATCTTACCGCACGCGGCCCGCGGCCGGGCCGGCGGATGCAGCACGCCCGGGCGCCCGCCGGCTCACGCGCCGCGCAGCACGTCGAGCACGGCGGCGCCCAGATCGTCGGCCTTCTTCGCGCCGACGCCGTAGACATGGCGCAGGGCCTCGATCGTCGAGGGTCTGGTGCGCGCCAGTTCACGCAGTGTCGTGTCGTGGAAGATGACGTAGGGCGGCACGCCGCGGCCGCGCGCCACGGTGAGGCGGAACGCCCGCAGCCGCTCGAAGAGGTCGCGGTCCACGCCCTCCCAGCCTTCCGTCTCCGCCTTCGAGCGTCGCGGCCCACGCGACGGGTCGGGCTTGCGCTGCCGCGCGAGCGTCAGGTCGGGCGCCGCGCCGGCGTCCTTGAGCAGCGCCACGCCGTCGTCGGTCAGCGCGAGCACCGGATACTGATCGTCGGTCTGGCGCAGGTAGCCGCGGCCGAGCAGCTGGTCGATGTAGCCGCGCACGTCGTCCTGCGACTGATCGGCCAGCAGGCCGAACGTGGTGAGGGTGTCGTGCCCGCGCGCGGTCACCTGTTCGGTGGCGGAGCCGCGCAGCACGTTCGTGAGATGCGCGGCGCCGAAGCGCTGGCCGACGCGCGCCACGCACGACAGGATCTTGCGCGCGACGGTAATCGGCTCGGCCACCGACTCGAGCTCGCCCAGGCAGAAGTCGCAGGCGCCGCAGTCGTCCTTGCCGTAGCGCTCGCCGAAGTGCGCCAGCAGATGCTTGTGCCGGCAGCCCACACCCGACGCGTAGCGTTCGATGTCGCGCAGCAGCTGGCGCTTCTGGTCGTTCATCTCGCCGCTGCGTTCGAGCATCTGGCGCCACTTGAGGAAGTCCGCGCCCGAGACGATGAGCACACACTCGGCTTCGAGCCCGTCGCGGCCGGCGCGGCCGGATTCCTGCTGGTAGTGTTCGAGCGACTGTGGCGCGCCGGCGTGGATCACGTAGCGCACATCCGACCGGTCGATGCCCATGCCGAAGGCGACCGTGGCCACGACGACGTCGGCGTGTTCGTCGAGGAAGGCGTCCTGGTGGCGGTGGCGCTCCTCGTCCGAGAGCCCGGCGTGGTACGGCACCGCGCGCAGGCCCTGGCCCTGCATCCACTGGGCGAGCTGATCGACGTCCTTGCGCGACGAACAATAGACGATGCCGGCTTCCCCGCCGTGGCGCTTCAGCACGTCGAGGATCTGCGTCTTGAGTGACGCGCGCGGCAGCACGCGGTAGGTCAGGTTCGGACGGTCGAACGAGCCCACGAGCTCGACCGGGCTCTCGAGCGCCAGCTGCTCGGTGATGTCGCGCCTGACGCGCGCCGTGGCCGTGGCCGTGAAGGCGTGCAGGCTGACGCCGGGAAAGAACTCGCGCAGCCGTGCCAGCTGGCGGTACTCCGGCCGGAAGTCGTGCCCCCACTGGCTGATGCAGTGCGCTTCGTCCACGGCGATGAAGCCGACGCGGGCGGCACCGGCGGCCACACGCCGCAGGAACCCCTCGGCGCCCTCCCCGACCAGCCGCTCGGGCGACACGTAGAGGAGCTTGATCCGCCCCTCGCGCAGGTCGTCCATGACCCGCGCCTTCTGCTCCGACGAGAGCGCGCTGTTGTAACAGGCGGCGGCCACGCCGTTCCCGACCAGGGTGTCGACCTGGTCCTTCATCAGCGAGATGAGGGGCGAGACGACGAGTGCGAGGCCCTCGGCCACGAGCGCCGGGGCCTGGAAGCAGATGGACTTGCCGGCCCCGGTCGGCATCACCACGAGCGAGTCGCGGCGCGCCAGGATGGCGTCCATCGCCTCCCGCTGCAGCGGGCGGAAGGAGGTATAGCCCCAGGTGCGCTCGAGCACCTCTTCGAGACGGGTGGCGCCGGGCGCTACGGCCGGGGTGGAGACGGGGGGCGGAACGGACATCGAGGCGGGCCGGAACATGGTGACACACGGCACGCGCCTCTCGCTATAATTCGCCCGCACCCGTCATGCCCGGCACGCTCCGCCGCTGGTCACTTGCCGCTCTCGGCGCCACGACGCTGCTCGTCATCGGCGCCGCCGCCGTGCCACGTGCCGAGCAACGGGCGCCGGCGCCGTCGGCCGCCGAGGTGCGCGCCACGCTCGACCGCGCGACCGCCCGCGTGAAGGACTTCTTCGAGCGCGCGCAGAGCCTGGTCTGCACCGAACGGGTGCACGTCCAACCCCTGAGTTCCGGCCTCTCCGGCGACGGCTTCGGCCGCACCGTGGAATCCGAACTGCGGGTGTCGTGGGATGGCGACGCCGGCGGCGCGTCCGAAGCGCGCGCCATGCGTCAGGTGATGAAGGTCAACGGCCACAAACCGCGCAAGAACGACCGTAACAACTGCACGACCCCGGAACGGCACGACACCGAACCGCAGGTGCTCTCGATGCTGCTGCCGGGCGAACGCGACGACTACACCTGGTCGCATGCCGGTGCGGCCACCATCGACGGCCGGCCCGCCCTGCTGCTCGACTTCCGCGAGAAGGAGGCCCTCTCGCTCGAGGTGACGCTGCAGGACGACGACGAAGATTGCCTCAGCTATACCGTACGCGGCGGCTCGCGGGGCCGGTTGTGGCTCGATGCCGAGTCCCACGACGTCATGCGCCTCGATCAGCACCTGACCGGCCAGGCGAACGCGCCGATGCCCAGGATCCTGCAGCGCCGCCCCGGCGCGAGTCCGACGCTGACGGTGGAACGGTTCGATACGTCGTACCGCTTCAAGCGCATGCGCTTCGAGAATCCCGACGAGACCCTCGTCCTGCCCGTGTCGTCGACGTCGCTGCGCATCACCCAGGGCGGCGGCACGCCGCGCATGCGCGTGACGACGGAGTATCGCGACTACCACCGGTTCCTCACCGGCGGCCGGCTCGTGCCGGGTCCCGGCCCGCAGTAACCGCGTTCCGCACGCGGCTGCACGCCGCGCCGGTGTCGGTCGGCCGACGTTCAAGGCCCACGCCCGGGGGCCGATTTTGGGTCTGGAAGAATCCGAGACCCATGGCCACCCTGCCAAACGCGTCGCCCCGCCCGGCGAGCCCGCTGCCGGCGCCGCCCGACACCACGATGTCCGTGGGTCTGCGGATCGCCGGCGTGCTCGTTGATTCCGGCGTGCTCACCGCCGAGCAGCTGGCCCTGGCCTCGCGCATCCACAAGAAGGTCGCGGCCTCGCGCACGCTGTCCTCGGTGCTCATCGAGCTGAAGCTCGCGACCGAGGCGCAGATCCGCGGCGCGCTCCGCACCGGCAAGGTCGAGGCGCCGCTCGGCGAGGTGCTCGTCGAACTGGGCCGCCTCGAACCGCACGAACTGCAGCTCGCGCTCGCCCAGCAGCGGGAACACCCGCAGACGCCGATCGAGGACATCCTCGTCGACAACCACTTCGTCAATGCCGCCGACGTGGTGGCGGCACAGGCCGACCTGCTCGACCTGACGCCGGTCTTCGCCGACACGATGGCCTTCGAGGTGCCGCTGCTCAAGCGCGCGCCGATCTCGACCTACAAGGCCAACGGCTTCGTGCCGGTGCGGCGCGAGGGCGAACGCACGCTCGTCGTCTTCGCCGACCCGGCCAACAAGCAGCAGCTCGAGCTGGCCCGCAAGCACTTCGGCAATGACCTCATCGTCGGCATCGGCGCCCGCAAGAGCGTCATGGCCGCGATCGGGCGCGCCGAGAAGGAACTCGTCGCCAGCGTGGCCGCGGCCCCGCAGGTCATCGACGGCGGCGGCGCCGTGGCGCTCGTGAACGGCGTGCTCGACGCGGCGCTCACCAGCCGCGTGAGCGACATCCACTTCGAGCCGGGCCGCGAACGGCTGCGCATCCGCTTCCGCCAGGACGGCGTGATGGTGCTGCACGACGACGTGCCGAACGACAAGGCCGTGGCGATGATCGGGCGCATCAAGGTGATGGCCGGCGCCGACATCGCCGAGCGCCGCCGCCACCAGGACGGCCGCATCCAGTACGACACCTCGCGCGGCACGGTCGACATCCGCGTCTCGATCTACGCCACCATCCACGGCGAGAAGGTCGTGATGCGGTTGCTCAACAACCGCGACACGCTGCTCACGATCCGCGACATCGGCATGGCGCCGCGCATGCTCGAAGCGCTGCAGCGCGACGCGCTCGACGCCCCGAGCGGCGTCGTGATGGTGACCGGGCCCACCGGCTCTGGCAAGACGACGACGCTCTACGCCGCCGTCAACTACCTGAACGACGCCAACACCAGCATCATCACCGCCGAAGATCCCGTCGAATACATGATCGACGGCATCTCGCAGTGCTCGATCAATCCGAAGATCAACGTCTCCTACGCCGAAACGCTGAAGCACATCGTGCGGCAGGACCCGGACGTCATCGTGATCGGCGAGATCCGCGACCAGTTTTCGGCCGAAGTGGCCATCAACGCCGCGCTCACCGGCCACAAGGTGCTCACGACGTTCCATACGGAAGACTCGATCGGCGGTCTCATCCGCCTGCTCAACATGAACATCGAGGCCTTCCTCATCTCGTCCACCGTCGTGAGCGTCATCGCGCAGCGCCTCGTGCGCCGCGTCTGCCCGCACTGCGCCGAGAAGCACGTGCTCACGCCGAACGAGCTGGCGCGCCTCGGCTACCAGCCGGCCGACGCCGCCGGCCTCACCTTTGCCCGCGGCACCGGCTGCCCGGCCTGCCGCCACATCGGCTACAAGGGCCGCGTCGCCGTGTTCGAGGTGCTGGTGCTCAACGAAACGGTGCGCGACGCCCTGCTCTCGCGCAAGACGGCCTACGAGATCCGCCGCGTCTGCGTGGAGGCGAGCGGTCTTGTCACCCTCATCGAAGACGGCATCGTGAAGGCGGCCGCCGGCCTGACGAGCTTCGAGGAACTCATCCGGCAGTTGCCGCGCCTGTCGCGGCCCCGCCCTGTCAGCGAGCTGCACCGCCTGCTCGGAGTGAACGCATGAGCGACGACCTCTCCCTGCTCGACCAGGCCCTGGCCTTCGCCGAGGAGCGCCAGATCACCCTGCCCGTCTTCAGCGACGTGGCGCTGAAGGTGCAGAAGGCGTCGCGCGAGGAGCGCTACGACATCAGCGAGATCGAGCGCGCCATCGAATCCGATCCGGCGCTCGTGGCCGAGGTGCTGCGCGCCGCCAACTCGGCGTTCTTCGGCGGCCTCTCCGAAGTGTCGAGCATCCGCGCGGCGGTGCTGCGGCTGGGCCTGCAGCGGGTGGCGAACCTCGTGTTCCTGGCCACGGAGAAGAGCCGCTACAACGCCCGCCGGCCTGAAATCGCCGGCCTGATGCGCGACCTGTGGCACCACGCGTCGGCCTGCGCGCTCGCCGCCGAGTGGATCTCGCGCAAGGTCCGCTTCCCGCAGCACGGCGAAACCGTGTTCATCGGCGCGCTCGTGCACGACATCGGCAAGCTGTTCCTGCTGCGCGTGCTCGACGACATGGCCGGCGAGCCCGAGTACGCCGCCGTCTCGCCCGAACTCATCCGCGAGATGCTCGACAACGCCCACACCGAGGTGGGACACCGGCTGCTCGTCTCGTGGCATCTGCCGGAAGTGTTCCAGACGATCGTGCGCGACCACCACGTGGAGGTGCCCGATCCGGCCAACATCCCGCTGCAGATCGTGCGCCTGGCCAACCATGCCTGCAACAAGGTGGGCATCGGCCTCAGGCCGCAGCCGGAACTCGTCCTCGGCGCGGTGCGCGAAGCGGCCACGCTCGGGATGTCGGAGATCGCCATCGCCGAACTCGAGATCATCCTCGAGGACGTGATGGCGCAGTCGGTGGCCGCGGCCCTCGCTCTCGGGTGATGCCGGACCCGGTCGGGCCGAACGCGCCGGGGGGCGGGTAGGCGGATACGACCGGCATCATTCGAGAGCGGAGACCGCGCGCTCAGTCTTCCTTCCAGGGATTCGTCGCGAAGACGGCCAGCTCCGTCCACAACACGCGCTGCGGCAGATGCACGCCGGCCAGAATCGTGGCGGCGATGTCGTCGGCGTAGAGCTTGTTCGGGTTGTTGCGGCCGCCGCGCCCGCCGAAGTTCGTCTGCACTTCCGACGGGCAGATACAGCCGACGCGGATGTTGAACGGCCGCAGTTCCGCCTGCCAGCACTGCGTGATGCCGCGCACGGCCCACTTGCTGCCGCTGTAAGCGGTGCCGCCAGGCGCGCCCTTCATCCCGGACGTGGAGGCGACGTTGATGATGTCGCCGAAGGCCTGCGCCTTCATGTGCGGCACGACGCGGTTCGTCAGGTCGACGAGACCGAAGACGTTGGTCTCGAACATGGTGCGCATGGCGGCCACGTCGAGGGCGCCGATCTCGGCCCGGTAGGCGTAGCCGGCGTTGTTCACGAGCACGTCGATGCCACCCATGCGCGCCAGCGCCGTGTCCACCGTGCGCTGGTTGTCGTCGCCGATCGTGACATCCGCCACGAGGCCATGCGCGCCGGTCTTCGCGGCCAGCGCGTCCACGCGCGCCCGATCGCGTCCGGTGAAGGTCACCTGGTGTCCCGCCGCCCGCGCCTGTTCCACGAGCGCCGCCCCGATGCCCTGACTTGCGCCCGTCACTACCAGCCGTCGTTGTGTCATGACGGCATCATAGATCCGCGGCGGCCTCCGGCCGGGCCCAGTGGCGGATCTGGTCGATCGTGGCGGTGGCGCCACCACAGGCGATGACGAGCACCCGGTCGAAGGCGGCGAGCGCCTGGTGCGGGCCATACGCCAGCGCAAGGCTGGCGCCGCAGGCCGGCTCCACGAGCATCCGGTGATCCGCCAGGAAGCGCTCGCAGGCCTCGAGCGCCTCCGCATCTGACACCACGACGCTCTGCACGGGCCGCTCCTGCGTCCACTGCAGCGCCCGCGCCGCCACGCGTCGAGCGCCGAGCGACGTGGCCACGCTCGTGATGGCGTCGAGCGTCACGAGCGCACCGGCGTCGATGGCGGCCCGGAGCGACGCCGCGCCGGTGGTCTCGACGGCCACGATCGGCACGTGGTCCAGCCCGTGCCGGCGCAGCCCCTCCGCCACCCCGCACATGAGCCCGCCGCCACCGACCGAGACAACGACGGCGTCGAACACGAGACCCGACGCCACGACCTCGTCGATCATCGACGCGTGCCCGTGCCAGAGCAGCGGGTCGTCGAACGGATGGATGAAGGCGTCGGTGCCCCCCACGCGCGAGAGCGCCAGCTCGTTGGCCTCCTGCCACGAGGCGCCATGCACGATGACCTTCGCCTGCTCGCGCGCCAGCAGCGCCCGCGCCGTGCTGGTGGAACTCTCGGGCACGAACACGGTGACCGGCACGCCGAGCCGGCGGCCCGCATACGCCACGGCGAGCCCGGCGTTGCCGCCCGACGAGGTCACGAACCCGCGCGCCCCCCGCGCATGATGCACCTCGCACGCGTGCCCGATACCGCGCAGCTTGAATGAGCCGGATGGCTGTAGCGCGTCGAGCTTGAGGACGATCCGCCGGCCGGAGGCAAGGCTCAGCGGATGGGATTCGACGAGGGGCGTGTCGACGTGAAGAGGCACGGAGCAGATGTTACTCGCGAGCCTGGGGGCGCGGCCGCTGTCTAGCCCGGCGGGTCCTGTCACCGGCGGATCACCTTCCCAAGCCGTGCTCGCTAACGCTGCGCGCGGTTGGGCCCCTTCCGCCGGCGCCACCCGCCGCAGGCCCGGCCGCCATCAGTTGGCATCCCTGAGTAGTCTTCGGCGCGCGTCTGACAGCTAGAACGGTACGTCGACTTGGCGACTGGCGTCGATATCGACGAGGTAGATAATCTGCGACGCGCTGACCGATAGAACGAATTCGGCGACGTCACGTGTAGCAGGGCCGCCGGTGGTCCCGCCGTGGCCGATCCCCTCTCCGCCACTCCTGAAGCCGTAGCTCCCATGAAAAGTCTGAGCCAGTGCCTTTGGCAGGGACACCTCTTTGGAACTACTCATCCACTTCACCAGTTCACCGAGTGTTGATGCCTTCGCTTCAGGAAAGAGTGCCTTGCCCGCTGCCTCAACGGCGCAGACGGCCTCCTTGACGCAGTTCTCGTAGTCGGGCTTGGAGGAATGCCGGAAGAACTGCAGTGCCTTTCCATAGTGCTTTCGGGCTGCGACCAGTCGGGGGTCGTCCAGAACGACATCGGCTCTTGTCGTGGTCTCGACGGTGTGCTTGCGACCACGACGGCGCACCAATCCTTCGCTGAACTCGAAGGCGAGCCCCTCTTCTGAGAACAGGCGCTGCAATTCCGCAGCAATGTATTCCTGAACTTCGCTGCGAGTTTTGACTACGAAGTAGTTGTCGTGGAAGTCGACGTTTCCGACCTCGACCGCCAGATGGTTGTGGAGACGTTCGCAGAAGTCGAACGCCTTCGCCCAATGCACCTTCGCAAGCAGCTCGCCGAGGTCGTTCTGCGCACGCTGGACGCTGGCGCTAGACGAGTTGTAGTTGCCTGGAGCGTCCCTTGCGATCCGCCTGAGCTCTGTAGCGACGGTGGCCCAATCCCGCAGGAAGGATTTGTCCATGAGGTCATGCACTACGTGCAGAAGACCGATCCTGGCAGTGTCAGGGAAATCCTGATCAATTTGCTGACGTTTGGCTTGGTTTCGGGCGGAGAAGGGCGGTTGCATCACAGTTCACCGGGTATACGCTTCATGCTTCAGGTACGCCATCCGCGGCCGGGCCTGCGGCGGGTGGCGCCGGCGGAAGGGGCCCATCTCGCGCGCAGCCGAAAGGCGAGCACGTGATGGGAAGGTGATCCGCCGGTGACAGGACCCGCCGGGCTAGACAGCGGCCGCGAGCGGACCGGTGGACGAAGGACCGCCCACCGGCCATGACTACGCTACGAGATATCCGCTACCGGTGTAGCAGCAGAGGTCGCTTCGACGAGGCGAATCGCCGCAAGGCAGTCGCTCTTGTTGAAGTAGCCCTCGCCACTGTCCGCGATGATGCGGCCATTGGTCGCCCGAAGGCGCCACCGATACTCGAAGCCTGAACGATAGAGCACGAACGTCATGTTGCTGTCTCCTACTAGGGGCCGCCCCTTTCGGATTGACGTCATCGCGACCCGCGATACAATCGCGGGCGAGACGGGAGTCGCGAAGTTCGTCATCCAAGGCGGGCGGCGTTATTCCTTCCAGAGGGCCGTGTTCTAAGCACGGCCCTCTCGCTTGTACGGGCCTTTCTCAATCACCCGAAAATTCGAAGGGCGCTCGCAGCACGCCTGTGCTGCGAACGCCCCCACGTTCGTTCCTTCAGTTGAAGCCGGGGACCGAAGCCCCCGGCTTGTTTCATGCGCTGGCTGCGCCGCTTACGCGCAGCCGCTCGTCGTGCCGCAGTTGCTGCACTTGTAGCAGGCGCCGCTGCGCACCATGATCGAACCGCACGTGCTGCACGGCGGCGCGTCTTCCTGGTTCTGCATGGCGGCGAACGACGACTTCGTCTTCGCGGGCGGCGCCGGCACGGTCACCGACGCCTCGACCGACACCGACTTGGTCACCGTCTCGGTCACCGTCGCCGTGGCCGACACCGCCTCGTCGCGGTTGTTCACGCCGGCGGCAAACTGCGCTTCCGGCGACAGGAACTTCGACGCCATCCAGCGGAAGATATAGTCGACGATCGACTTGGCGAAGCGCACATCCGGGTTGCGCGTCATGCCCGACGGCTCGAAGCGCACGTGGCTGAACTTGTCCACGAGCGAGCTGAGCGGCACGCCGTACTGCAGCGCGTAGCTGATCGCCTGCGCGAAGGCATCGGCGAAGCCCGAGATCGTCGAGCCTTCCTTCGCCATCACCAGGAAGATCTCGCCCGGCATGCCGTCTTCGAAGAGGCCCACCGTGATGTAGCCCTCGTGGCCGGCGATGTCGAACTTGTGCGTGATCGCCTGACGTTCATCCGGCAGCTTGCGGCGCACCGGCGTGCGGGCGGCGAGCGCGGCGGCCACGGCCGCATCGATCGCTTCCTTCGGCGCGGTCACCGCGGCCTGGCTGTCCTTGGTGGTGTTGAGCGGCTGCGAGCGCTTGCTGCCGTCGCGGTAGATCGAGATGGCCTTGGCGCCGAGGCGCCAGCTCTCGAGGTAGGCCTGCTCGATCTCTTCGACCGAGGCGTCCTTCGGCACGTTCACCGTCTTGCTGATGGCGCCCGAGATGAAGGGCTGCGTGGCGCCCATCATCTTGATGTGGCCCATGTAGTGGATGGACCGCTCGCCGTTGGCCGCCTTGAAGGCGCAGTCGAACACCGGCAGGTCGCGCTCGAGCAGGTGCGGGGCGCCTTCGATCGTCTCCTGTTCGTCGATGAACTGGATGATGTCGGCCACCTGCGCCTGCGTGTAGCCCAGCTTCTTGAGGGCCATCGGCACGGTCTGGTTGACGATCTTCATCATCCCGCCGCCGACGAGCTTCTTGTACTTGACGAGCGCGATGTCGGGCTCGACGCCCGTGGTGTCGCAGTCCATCATGAAGCCGATGGTGCCGGTGGGCGCGAGCACCGTGGCCTGCGCGTTGCGGTAGCCGAAGTCTTCGCCGAGTTCGACGGCTTCGTCCCACGACTGCTTCGCGCCGTTGTAGAGATCGGCCGGCACGTTCTTCTGGTTGATGCCCTTGAGGGCGTCGCGGTGCTTGCGCATCACGCGCAGGAACGGCTCGCGGTTGGCGGCGTAGCCGGCGAACGGACCGCCGTGATCACGGGCGACACGCGCGCTCTGGGCGTAGGCCTCGCCGGTCATGACCGCCGTGATGGCGCCGGCGTAGTCGCGGCCGGTGTCGCTGTCGTAGGGCAGGCCGCGCGACATCAGCAGCGCGCCGAGGTTGGCGTAGCCGAGGCCGAGCGGACGGTAAGCGTGGCTGTTCTTCTCGATCGCCTTGGTCGGGTAGCTGGAGTTGTCGACCAGGATCTCCTGCGCCGTGATGAGCGTGCGGCAGGCGGCCTTGAAGCCGTCGACGTCGAACTCGCCGTCGTCCTTGACGAACTTCATCAGGTTGATCGACGCCAGGTTGCAGGCCGAGTCATCGAGGAACATGTACTCGGAGCAGGGGTTGCTGGCATTGATGCGCGCGGTGTTGGGGCTCGTGTGCCACTCGTTCACCGTGGTATCGAACTGCATGCCGGGATCGCCGCACACCCAGGTGCCCTCGGCGATGAGCCGCATGAGATCGCGCGCCTTGTAGGTGTCGACCACCTCGCCATTCGTGACGGCGCGGGTCTGCCACACGCCGTCGTCGAGCACGGCGCGCATGAACTCGTCGGTCACGCGCACCGAGTTGTTCGAGTTCTGGAAGAACACCGAGGAATAGGCGACGCCGTTGAACGAGCCGTCGTAGCCCTGGTCGATGAGCGCCCAGGCCTTCTTCTCTTCCTCGACCTTGCAGTTGATGAACTCGACGATGTCCGGATGTTCGGCGTTGAGGATCACCATCTTGGCGGCGCGGCGCGTCTTGCCGCCCGACTTGATGACGCCGGCGAACGCGTCGAAGCCCTTCATGAACGACACCGGGCCCGAGGCCGTGCCGCCGCCGGCCAGCAGTTCCCTCGACGAACGGATCGCCGAGAGGTTGCTGCCCGTGCCGGAGCCGTACTTGAACAGCATGCCCTCGGTCTTGGCGAGCCCGAGGATCGAGTCCATCGTGTCGTCGACCGAGTTGATGAAACACGCCGAGCACTGCGGCGCCTTCTCGAAGCCGCAGTTGAACCACACCGGGCTGTTGAAGGCGGCCTTCTGGTGCACCAGCAGGTGCTTGAGGTCGTCGCTGAAGGCCTGCAACGCGTCGGGGGTCGCGAAGTAGTCCTGCTTCTTGGCCCAGGCGGTGATGGTGTCGACGACGCGGCCGATGAGCTGCTTCACCGAACGTTCCCGTTCGGGCGAGCCGATGTGGCCGCGGAAGTACTTCGAGACGACGATGTTGGTGGCCTGCTGCGACCACGCCTTCGGCATCTCCACGCCGCGCTGCTCGAACACGACCTTGCCGCGTTCGTTGCCGATGACGGCATCACGCAGCTCCCATTCGACCTCGTCGAAGGGGTCGGTGCCCGCGGTGGAGAAATAGCGCGGGAACTCGAGTCCCGAGATCGTCACGGATCCGCCCGTGGCGCCCGTGGTGACGTCCGCGTACGCACCCACGGATTCCTGTGAAGCGGCCCCCGCCGCCAGCTTCTGCCCTGCGCCTTCCTGCATGCTTCCTCCGCCCAATCCAGAGACAAGACATCCCCAGCCCTCCGGGGGGTCTCGTCAGTCGTTACAGCCGCGTGGTTCGATGTCGGTAGTCGTGCGATTTACGGAGTTACTTGGTATTTCACACTTGTGCGCTCGTGCCTTCTTCGAACACCGCCTGCGTCCGGCGCCGGGCTTTCAGAACAAGCCTCCGCCGCTCGTAGGCGTCGCTCGAAGGATGTAACCGAAGCCGAAGGCTGGGAGCTCTTCGACGCGGGTGACGGCCTCGCGCGCGTTGCCAAATATGCGCGCCCCCCAGGCCTTTGTCAAGCGCTGTAACCACAATATGTTGCGCCCGAAAATTAGGTCAGACGCAAGATGTGGCGAATTTCGGCCAGTTTTCAATGTTTCGCCTTATTTTCGCATTTTGCCGGCCACTACACAAGCGGCGGAGTGAATCCGAAGGCATGCGACAACGGCGTGAGGACGACGCAACCAATGCGTCACGGCCATGTATCGCGGCCCGGCGCGAAGGCTAGCGGAGGAGGACGGACGCCATCGTGGCGGCCTTGTCGGCGAGCTTGCCGGCGAACATCACGTTGCGGGCCTTGAGCGCGTCGTCGGCCTGCTGCATGAAGCGGCGGGCCGTTTCGTACTGGGCGCGGCCGTCGGTATCGAGGGCCTGATAGTTCACCCGGCCGAGGTCGCGGGCCGCCTGCGCGAGCAACGCCCGCACGGATTGATCGGCCTTGGCACTGGCGCCCGGCATCTGCAGCGCGAGGGCCGGCGCGGGCGCCGCCGGAGCGGCCACGGGCGGGCCCTGCGGTTCGTCGGCCGGCGCCTCGGGACGCG
>JALHON010000061.1 GCA_022842985.1 Acidobacteriota bacterium
GCGCGCCCGCCGCTCCTCGATCGCCGGGCGCTCGAACTCCTGCACGATCGTGCGCACGTCGAGGGTGAGCGTCGTGTAGCCGGCGAGCCGCGCCTCGAGCGCGCGGTCGTCGATCCGGTCCGGGTGGAGCTGCTGCTCGATCCACGCGGCCACGCCCAGCCGGCGCACGGCGGCGACGTCGCCGGCGCGCGGGCCGTAGGCGAGGCGGTCGAGGACGTGCGTGGCGGCGCGGTCGTCCTCGGGAATCGCCGGCGCGGCGGCGGTGACGAGGCCGGCCCCGAGCAGCAGTGCCGCGGTGAGTTTCGGAACCATGCGATCTCCTGACAGGTCAGACCGCCCGGCGCGCCGAAGGTTTAAGGCGCGCGGTGTACCATGCGGCACGCGCTCATGACGATGCCGGCTTCACCCCCCACCGTTCGCGCCGCCGTCGTCCAGGCCGGCGCCGTGCCCTTCGACAGCCAGGCGTGCACCGGCAAGGCCGTGGACCTCATCGGCCGCGCCGCCGGCACCGGCGCGCGCGTAGTCGTGTTCCCCGAAGCGTTCATCGGCGGCTATTTGAAGGGGCTCGGCTTCGGCCTCGTCGTCGGCGCAAGGGACGCCGCCGGGCGTGACGAGTTCCGCCGCGCGCTCGAGAGCGCCATCGTGGTGCCCGGGCCCGAGACCGCGCGGCTCGGCGAGGCGGCGGCCCGGCACGGCTGCTACGTGGTCATCGGCGTCATCGAACGCGATGGCGGCACCTGTTACTGCACGGCGCTCTACTTCGGGCCCGACGGCACGCTCCTCGGCACGCACCGCAAGCTCATGCCCACGGCGCTCGAGCGCATGATCTGGGGCTTCGGCGATGGCTCGACGCTCAAGGCCGTCGACAGCCCCTACGGGAAGATCGGCGCCGTCATCTGCTGGGAGAACTACATGCCGATGCTGCGCATGGCGATGTACGCGCAGCAGGTGGCGCTCTACTGCGCGCCCACGGCCGACGACCGCGACTCGTGGCTGCCGTCGATGCGTCACATCGCGCTCGAGGGCCGCTGCTTCGTGCTCACCGCCTGCCAGGTGCTGCGAAAGGACGCGTTTCCGGCGGATGTCCGCGTGTCGCTCGGCGACACGCCCGACGCGCTGCTCATGCGCGGCGGCAGCGCCATCGTGAGTCCGCTCGGCGTCGTGCTCGCCGGCCCGCACTTCGGCGAGGAAACCATCCTCACCGCCGATCTCGACCTGGCCGACATCGGCCGCGGCAAGTTCGACTTCGACGTCGTCGGCCACTACGCGCGGCCCGACGTGTTCCGCCTCACGGTCAACGACGCTCCGGCCGTGCCGGTGACGATCGCGCCGCAGCCGAAGTAGCCGCCACGCCGTGACCGAGAGCCAACTTCGCCTGCGCCGTCTGGCGGCGCTCGCCGTGCTCGTCGTGGCGGCCGGGGCCGTCGTCGCGTCCGACGCGCTGCACGGCCGGCTGGCCGAGGCGGTGGCGTGGGGCGAAGCGCTCATCACGCGGGCGCCGCGTGCCGGCATGGCGGCGTTCGTCGTGCTGTCGGCCCTGTCGGCGGTGTTCGCGTTCTTTTCGAGCGGCCTGCTGTCGCCGGTCGCCGTCGCGGCCTGGGGCACGTTCACGACGCTCGCGCTCCTGTGGCTCGGGTGGCTGCTCGGCGGTGCCGTCACATACGCCGTCGGACGGTTCATCGGCCGTTCGGCCGCCGGCCTGTTCGTGGACGAGGCGACGCTGGCGCTCTGGGAGTCGCGCGTCACGAGCCGCGCGCACGTGACGCACGTGCTGCTCTTCCAGCTGGCGATGCCGTCGGAGATCCTCGGCTACGTGCTCGGCCTCGTGCGCTATTCGTTTCCCGTCTACATGGCCGTGCTGGCGCTGACCGAAATCCCCTACGCGCTGGCCGTCGTCTACCTCGGTGAGTCGTTCGTCGCCGGCAACGCCACGACGTTCGTGCTCATCGGCGGCGCGATCGTGGCGCTCAGTACCGGGGTCTACTACCTCGTCCGTCGCGCGCTCGTCTGATCGCGGGCCCGCGACCATGCGTATCATCGGGGCATGGCCCGCCGGCTGCGCTATCAGGTCGCCGTTTCGCTCGACGGCTTCATCGCCGGTCCGAACGGCGAGTACGACTGGATCGTCATGGACCCGGCCATCGACTTCGCGGCGATGCTGCGCGAGTTCGACACCGCCGTCATGGGCCGCAAGACCTACGAGGTCGTGAATCGCGACGGCCACATGGCGATGCTCGCCGGGGTCGAGTGCGTGGTGTTCTCGCGCACGCTGCCGGCCGCCACCGCTCCGGGCCTGCGCGTGACGGCCGATGATCCCGCCACGGTCGTGGCCGCGCTCAAGGCGGCGCCGGGGAAGGACATCTGGCTCTACGGTGGCGGCGACCTCTTCGCGGCGCTACTCTCGGCCGGGCTCGTCGATACGGTCGAGCTGGCGGTGATTCCGGTGCTGCTCGGGGCCGGCGTGCCCCTCCTGCCGGCGGGTCAGGTGACCCCGCTCGTGCTGACCGACCACCGGGTGCTGCCCGGAAGCGGGATCGTCGCGCTGGCGTACGCCGTCCCAGGAGGTGTCGGGCCCGCGCCGTCCATTTCCTATGTCAACGGCTGATGGCAGAGGTGCGAAGCGGTCATCAGCCGGAAATTGCCGGGGATGGCGCTTGACCTTGGGTTTACACTGGGAGACACTGCTAAGTTCCGGTACCTGACATGCTCAACGCCCGTACACTCACCCTCGCGGTGGCCACTCTCGGTCTGGCCGCTTCGGCGTTCGCGCAGGCGCCCACGCCGCCTGCGGGCACTCAGCCCGCGCCGCCACTGCCACTTGGTCCCACGCGTGAACGCGGCGTCAGCGTCACGCCTGCCTACGAAGGCTGGTACCAGAACGCCGACGGCACCTACAGCCTGCTCGTCGGCTACTTCAACCGCAACAAGGGTGAAGCCCTCGACATTCCGGTTGGCCCGAACAACAAGATCGAACCGGGGCCGATCGATCAGGGGCAGCCCACGCACTTCCAGGTCGGCCGCCAGTGGGGCGTGATCGTCATCAAGGTGCCGAAGGACTTCGGCTCGAAGATGCTCACGTGGACCATCACCGCCAACGGTGAGACCCAGAGCATCCCGTTCGGCATCACGAAGGGCTACACGATCGAGCCGTTCCAGGAAGCCGGCATGGGCAACAAGCCGCCGGAGTTCACCTTCGACAGCGGCAAGGTCTTCGGTCCGCCCACGGCGGTCTCGGCGACGCTGACCGGCACGGTCAATCAGCCCGTCGCCATCAGCTTCAAGGTCGACGACCCCAAGGAAACCAAGAAGGGTTCGGAGCTCACCAACCGGCGCGGTGCCGGCGCCGTGGCCACCGTCTCCTTCCACAAGTTCCGGGGCCCGGGCACGGTGAAGTTCGAGCCGGCCCGCGTGCCCACCAAGACGCAGGGCGAAGTGGTCACGACGAACGCGACGTTCAGTCTGCCGGGCGAGTACCTGCTGCGCGTGCAGGGCAACGACGAATCGGGTGAGGGCGGTGCTGGGTTCCAGTGCTGCTGGACGAATACTTACGTGAAAGTCACCGTCAAGTAACGACAGGAGCGGGATGATGCAGCTTGAAATGCGGAATCTGATGGCTGGGACAGTGGGCGCCGCCGCCATGACGGTGCTGCTCGGCAGTGCCTCGGTGGCTTCGGCGCAGAGCGCGCCGACGTTCACGAAGGACGTGGCGCCGATCTTCCAGGCGAAGTGCGAGGCCTGTCACCGGCCCGACTCGATCGCGCCGATGTCGCTGCAGACCTGGCAGCAGGCGCGTCCGTGGGCGCGTTCGATCAAGGCCCGCGTGAGCGAGCACTCGATGCCGCCCTTCCAGATCGATCGCACGGTGGGCGTCACCAAGTTCAAGAACGACGACTCGCTGAGCCCCGCCGAACTCGAGACCATCGTGAAGTGGGTGGATGCCGGCGCGCCGCAGGGCGACCCGAAGCACATGCCGCCCGCCATCGCCTGGCCGGCCGAGCAGGGCTGGAACTTCGCGAAGATGTTCGGCCAGACCGAACCCGACATGATCGTGAAGTCCGACTCGTTCACGATGCCGGCCACGGCGCAGGACGCGTGGGACAAGCGCGTCACCCCGATCGAGCTGACCGAGCCGCGCTGGGTGCGCGCCATCGAGATCCGCCCGAGCAACATCAAGGGCCGCAAGGTCATCCACCACGCCATCGCCTACCTCGAGCAGACCGAGCCGGGCGCCGACGCGGCCGACGGTCCGGCGCCGCTCTTCATGGAATGGGCCGTGGGCAAGCAGGGCGAGATGATGCGCCCCGACACCGGCAAGCTGCTGATGCCCGGCGCGCGTTTCCGCTGGGACATCCACTACTCGCAGGCGGGTGAAGAGATCACCACCAACGCCGAGATGGGCATCTACTTCTACCCGAAGGGCCAGGAGCCGAAGTACCGCACGCGCCTCTCGTTCGTGCCGGCCGCGGTGGGCAACCTCGACCTGCGTCCGCACACGGTCACGACCACCGAAGGCTTCTTCCCGCTGCGTGAGAACGCCCGCATCGAGAGCTACCAGCCGCACATGCACCTGCGCGGCAAGGCGATGATGGTCGAAGCCATCCTGCCGAGCGGCCAGCGCCGCGTGCTGAGCCACACGAGCGACTTCAACTTCATGTGGATGACGACCTTCGTCTACGCCGACGACGTGGCGCCGCTGCTGCCGAAGGGCACGCTGCTGAAGGTCACCGCGTGGCACGACAACACCAGCGCGAAGAAGACCAATCCCGACCCGAACCAGTGGGTGGGCTGGGGCGACCGCACGGTGGACGAAATGGCCCACGCGTGGATCAACATCGTCTACATGAACGACGCCGACTTCAAGGCCGAGCAGGAGAAGCGCAAGACCGCGACGGCCACCTCGCAGGAGCACCAGTAACACAAGCCGGGACTCGGGGCTCGGGTCCCGGGGCCGAAGAACACGAAAGGGCCCGGTGGGTGTTCCCGCCGGGCCCTTCGCATGTACGCCGCCGCGGATGTGCCGGCCGTCGGGCTCGGTGTCAGCGCGCCGGAACGGCGGGCGCGGCGGCCGTGGCGCCGCGTGTCATCCACGCCGCCGCGATCTCGTACGAGCGCAGACGGGCGGCGTGATCGTAGATGTGCGACGTGACGATGACTTCGTTCGCGCCGGTGCGCTCGATGAACTCGTCGAGCTGGCCGTGCACGGTGGCGGCGCTTCCCACGAACGAGACGCGCGTGCGCTGCAGCGGATCGGCCGGCTCGAACGGATCGCGCATCCACTCGCGCGAGGGCGGCGGCAGCGTCACCGGCCGGCCGGCACGCAGCGCCGCCACGCTTTCGCGTCCCGACGAGGCGAGGAACTGCGCGTCGTCGTCGGTCTCGGCGGCCACGACGTTCGCGCCGAGCATCACGTACGGCGCGGCGAGCTGCGTCGAGGGCTGGAAGCGCTCGCGGTAGATGCGGATGGCGTCGAAGAGCATCGCCGGCGCGAAGTGCGACGCGAACGCGAACGGCAGGCCGAGCGCTGCGGCGACCTGCGCGCCGAACGTGCTCGAGCCGAGGATCCAGATGGGCACGCGCGAGCCGGCGCCGGGCGTGGCCACCACCGGCTGCCCGGGCCGCGGATCGTCGAGGTACGCCATCACTTCGACGACGTCGTTCGGGAAGCCCTCGGGATCGCTCTGCAGCGTGCGCCGGAGCGCGCGCGCCGCCGCGTGATCGGTGCCCGGGGCGCGCCCGAGACCGAGATCGACGCGGCCGGGAAAAAGCGACGCCAGCGTGCCGAACTGTTCCGCCACCTGGAGCGGCGCGTGGTTCGGCAGCATGATGCCGCCCGAGCCGATGCGGATGCGCGAGGTGCCGCCGCCCACGTGCGCGAGCAGCACCGCCGTGGCCGCGCTCGCGATGCCGGGCATGTTGTGGTGCTCGGCCAGCCAGAACCGCGTGAAGCCCAGGCGCTCGGCATGCTGCGCCAGGGCCAGCGTGCGCCGGAAGGCATCGGCGGTCGTGCCGCCCTGGAGCACGGGCGAGAGATCGAGCACCGACAGCGGAACCGCCATGTCTCTACGATACCCGGCCGGGCCCGTGGTTTCACGTGCGGCCTCGCCTCGCAGGTATACTGCGCCCCGGCGACGGTCTTCGTGCTCCCCCGCGCGACGCCACCTGTCCGTCCCGGGGGTGAACCATGTCCGTGTTGCTCGCCGCCCTGCTCGGGGGCGCCCTCCTGACCCAGCCATCCACTGATGCCGCCATCCAGACCCTGCTCAAGGCGGCGGTGACGCTGCGCACCTTCGACTACTTCGCCGGCGCGTGCGCGCGCGGTCCGGGCTTCGACGCGCCGGCCTCGCGCGCCATCGGAGCGTGGCTGACGTCGCAGCGCGTGGCGCGGGTGCGGGCGCGTGTCGACGAGGCCGAACGCAATCCGCGGCAGAAAGAGGTGATTGCCTCGGCCGTCGAGTCGATTTCCGAACGGCTGCGCGAACAGGCCATCGGCGACTGCGCGGTGGCGGTGAGCGTCACGAAGACGAGCGAGGCGCAGTTTGCGACCTCGGCGCCCGAGCTGGCGGGTGCGCCCGCGATCGATGCATCGCCGGCCCCGGCCGTCCCCGTCGCGCCGGCGAACCCGCCGTCCAGCCCGGCCGCGCCGTCGGTCGTCACGCCCGAACTGCTCGCCGCGATCGACAGCGTCGGCTTCGACACCCGTGCCGGTGTCGGCGTGGGCGGCTTCATCACCACCGAGATCGTGCCCATCGTGCTCTTCCGCAACGGCGACGTGCTGACCGACGTGCGTGGGCTGACCGCGCCCGGCGGCCTCGCTGCCCACAAGGCCGCCAACCCCGCCAGGTGGACCCGCTGGCAGCGTGCTGGCGGTGAACTGCAGATTGCGCGGCGTACGGGCTTCGTGAAACTGCCGTTCCAGGTCACGTACGCCACGCTGCCGGCCGGCTTCCGGCTGCGCGGCATGTACCGCCGGCTCGGCGGCGCCGGCACGCTCGGGGTGGGCGGCACGTCGTCGGTGGCCGTGTGGGACGAGTACCGCTTCACCACCGAGGGCACGGTCGAGCGCGGCGGCGGCGCCGGCGCGAGCAGCGACGCGGGCGACACGTCCACGGTCACGCGCAGCACGGCGGCCGGCCGGCGCGGCACGTACCGCATCGACGGGCTCGTGCTGCACATCACCTACGACGACGGCGCCACCACGCAGCACATCCTCATCACCGATCCCGACGACGCGAAGGGCGCGATCTGGATCGACGGTCATGGCTACGCGCGGAGGGGCGAGTGAGGCAGTGGCCGTCGCTCGTCGCCGGACTCGTCGCCGGATTGGTGCTCGGCGTGGTCGAGGCCGGCGTCGTCGTGGGCCCGGTGCGTCCGGTCGTGATGGTGACACTCACGATCGTGGCCGGGCTCGCGATGGGCGTGATCTGGGGCTGGCGGCGCTGGCCGGCGGCGCTCATCGCCGGGGCGAGCGTGCCGCTGCGGCACCTGATGAACCGCCTGCTCGGCCTGCCCGACAATACGCAGCCGAACACGTTCGACGCCGTGATGATGATGGGACTCTTCTCGCTCGCCGTGAGCGCGGCCGGCTACTGTGCCGGCGTGCTGATGCGTCAGGCGGTGTCGGACGGCGACGTCTGACCTGCGCGGCCGGCCACGCCGCCCTCCCGCGGTGACGACGGTGCGGCCGCGTGTTCCAGCTGGCGCGCCTCGACGGATGTCCCGCTCCTTGCATAGACTCGCAATGCGCCACCCCGGAGAGCCATGTCCGAACCGACCGCGCCGCTGACCCCGTCCACCCGCCGTGAGTTCTGCGCCCGCGCCTGCCAGGCCGCGTCGCTCGCCGCCATCAGCGGCGTGGCGGCCGCCTGCGGCGGCAGCCCGACCTCACCGTCGGGTTCGAACGCGCCGGCGATGCCGATCATCAACGCGGCGGTTGCCGGCCGCGTCGTCTCGGTGCCGCTGGCCGGCTCGGCCCTGGCCGCGAGCGGCTCGGCGGCGCTGCTGCAGACGTCGATCGGCGCGTTCGTCGCCGCCCGTATCGCCGAGAACTCGGCCAACGTCTTCACCGCCGTGTGCACGCATCAGAGCTGCACCGTCAGCGGCTTCCAGAACAACCGCTTCGTGTGCCCGTGCCACGGGTCGCAGTTCACGACCGGCGGCTCGGTGGCGAACGGACCGGCGAACCGCGCGCTGCAGCAGTTCACCGCCACGATTGCCGACGGCGTGCTGAGCTTCAGTGCGTAGCGGCGTTGGCGGCGCGTTCGCCTTCTTCGATGTCCACGCGTGACAGCAGCCAGCCGCCGGCCACGAAGAACACGATCATGCCGAGCACGGCCGATCGCGACGATCCAGTGAGCATGCCGCTCAGCGTGAAGACGAGCGGGCCAAGCACGGTGGCGAAGCGTTCCACCACGGCGTAGAAGCCGAAGTATTCGGACGTCTTGGCCGGCGGGATGAGCCGCGCGAAGAGCGAGCGGCTGAGCGCCTGCGCGCCGCCCTGCACCGTGGCCACGAGCCCCGCCAGGATGAAGAAGTGCACGGCGTTGGTCATGAAGTAGCCGAGCGTGGCCGCCACCGCATACACGCCGAGCGCGAGGAAGATCGCGCGTTTCGTGCCCATCTTCGCGCCGAGGCCGCCGAAGATGAACGCGAAGGGCACGCCGAGCAGCTGCACCATCGCGAAGGCGGCGATCTGCTGCGACTGCCCCACGCCCACTTCGGCGCCGTAGATGCCGGCAAAGCGGATGATGGTCTGGATGCCGTCCTGATAGACGAGCATCGCGAGCAGTGCCAGAAACGCCTGGCGGTACTGGCGAATCTCGCGGAACGTGCGGCCGAGCCGCGAGAACGTGGCCGCGAGCGGCGACGCGCCTTCCGCTTCGGTGGGCTCCACGAGACGCGCCGGCTCCGGCACGTGGCGCAGCAGCGGGATCATGAAGAGCAGCCACCACACACCGACACTCGCAAACGAGAGCTTCGTCGCGGCGACCGTGCCCGACAGGCCGAAGGTGGACGGGCTCAGGATCCAGGCGAGGTTCACGACGAGCAGCACGCCGCCGCCGAGGTAGCCGAGCGCGTAGCCCGCCGACGACACCCGGTCCGTGTCTTCGGCCTTCGCCACGCTGGGCAGCAGCGAGTCGTAGAACACGAGCGAGCCCGACACGCCCAGGTTGCCGAGGATGAAGATGACGGCGGCCCACTGCCAGCCGCCCTCGCTGATGGTCGTGAGCAGGAACGTGGCGAGGATGCCGAGGCTCGCAAAGAGCACGAGCAGCTTCTTGCGGCGTGCCGTGAAGTCGCCGTAGGCGCCGAGCACCGGCGAGGCCACGGCCACGATCGCCATCGCCACCGTGGTGATGAGGCCGAAGCGCGTGGTCGCCTCCGTCGGCGACATCCCGGAGGCGGCGTAGCTGGCGAAGAAGGCGGGGAACACCGCCGTGATCACGGTGGTGAAGTAGGCGGAATTCCCGCAGTCGTACCACGCCCACGCCCGCTGTTCCGGGGTGACGAGGCCGACGCGGGCGAGCAGTCGGGCCAGCACGCCCCGAAGCATAACGCACGGCGGCGCGGGCTCTCGTGATGGCCTGGAGGCCCCCACGCCTCGCTATACTCGAAGCCGCGTGTCGTCGCTCCTGCCCGTTCGTGCCGCCCGCTTCGCCGGCCGCCGCCGTCGCGTTGTCGCGGCCATCGCCGTGCTCCTCGCGTGCGCGGCCGCGGTGTCGCCGCGGGCGTTCCAGCGCGACAATCGCGGCGTCTGGATGGGCGTACTCGACGAGCATCCGGCGATCGCGTGGGCCACGCGCCCCACGACCGACGCGGTGGCCGCGCTCAATCAGCGGCTCGAGCGCGGCGAGGCGACGCTGACCTTCGAGCCCGGCAGCGGCTACCTGCGGTCGGTGCTCGCCGCGCTCGACGTGCCCGCCGCGTCACAGATGCTCGTGCTCTCACGCACGGGCGTGCAGCGGATGGTCACGAGCCCGGCCAATCCGCGCGCGCTCTTCTACAACGAGCAGGTGTCGGTGGGTTTCATCCGCCGCTCGCCGTTCCTCGAACTCATCGCGCACGATCCCGAGCAGGGCGCCGTGTTCTACACGATCGACCAGCGCCCGGCGGAGCGTCCGGCGTTCTCGCGGCAGAGCGGCTGCGTGTCCTGTCACGTGGCGTCGGCCACGCTCGAAGTGCCGGGGCTCATGACGCGCAGTCTCACGGCCGGCGCCGATGGCACACTCAAGCTGCGGCTCGGCAGCCACGACCTCATCGACCACCGCACGCCGTTCGAGCGCCGCTGGGGCGGCTGGTTCGTCACCGGCCGGCACGGCACGTCGAGCCATCAGGGCAACACGGTGGTGGATGCCAACGACGCGCGCCGCTCGCTCGTGCCGGCGGGAGCGCTGAATGCGGCGTCGCTCGACGGTGCCGTGGACCTCACCGGTTACCCGGCGGCGACGAGTGACGTGGCCGCGCTCGCCGTCTTCGATCATCAGACGCGGGCCCTCAATCTGCTCACGCGTCTCGGCTGGGAGGTGCGCGTGGCCGCGCACGAGGGCCGCGTGCCGCTCGAGACACCGGCCGTCACGTCCACGCTCGGTGACCTCGTGGATTACCTGCTCTTCGTGGGGGAAGCCCCGATGCCGGGCGGACTGCGCGGGTCGTCGGGATTCGCCGAGTGGTTCTCGGCCCGTGGCCCCAGGGACGCCCGGGGCCGCACGCTGCATACGCTGGATCTGACGACGCGCCTGATGCGGTATCCGCTCAGCTATACGATCCACAGCGCCGCGTTCGACGCGCTGCCCGACGACATTCGCGCCGAGGTGTATCGCGGCCTGGCGCGTGTACTCGTCGGCGGCGACGCGGCGCCGAAGTACGCACATCTCACGCCGGCGGACCGTGGCGCCGTCGCCGAGATCCTGCGTGACACGCGGCCGGAGGCGCGGGCGCACCTCGCCGCGCCCCGCTAGGTCGGGAAGTATCTCCGCCGCCCCGGGAAGGATTCACGGCATACGGCCGGCGGTGCCCGCCGTGGCGCGCGCCACGGCGAATCCCCGTGAGATCCATGCGCCCTTCACTGGCACGATTCCTGATGTTGCCCGTAGCGGTGCGGGAGGGCCCGCACCGATGGAAGGGGCATCATGACTGCGATAACGCGTCTCGTGAACATCAGCGTGCTCGCTGCCGCTCTCGCCATGTTCGTGCCGGCGACGGCGCTGGCGCAGGCGCAGGAGCGTGAAGGATTCTGGTTCGGGTTCGGCCTCGGCGTGGGCTCCGCGCATGCCACATGTGATGACTGCGGCGATGATGACGACGACCGGGAGACGGGCGGCGCCGGTTCGCTGCGGGCCGGCTGGACGCTGAACTCCCGCGTGTTGCTCGGCATCGAAGGCAGCGCCTGGACGAAGACCGAGAAGGAAGACGGCGCCGACATCACGATCAACATGTACAACGTGTCGGGCACCGTCACGCTCTACCCGTCGGAGACCGCCGGGTTCTTCATGAAAGGCGGCGCCGGCCTGGCGTTCGTCAACTCGAAGTACGAAGAAGGCAACACGACGGTCGACAGCGACATGGGCAGCGGGCTCGGTCTGCTGGCCGGAGTCGGCTACGACTTCCGCCTCGGTCGGCGCGTGCGGCTGACGCCGGCGCTCGATGCCTACTACGGCAACATCGGCGACGTGAAGTTCGGCGACGAGACGCTGGCGACGGGCTGGAAGCAGAACGTCGTGGCGCTCACCATCGGCCTGACCTTCCCCTGAGTCCCGTCCCGCACGACGACGGCACGTCTCAGTCGTCGTCGGGATCGAACACGAAGGTGACGGTGACCGGGTCGCCGTCACCTTTCCCCGCCCGGTACTTCTTCGGCACGGCGAGCAGTGAGCGGTGCGACTTCGTGTCGCGCCAGATGCTCGTCTCCCACGTCACGCCGTCCACGGTGGCCGTCACGGGCGTGCGCCCCCAGGGACGCGTCGCCGGCGGCGCGACCGCCGCCGGAATGATCGCGAAGTGCCAGGCGCCCTTGCCGCTGTAACGGAAGAGCGTCGTCTCGAACGGACCATGGGTCCGCATCCCACCGCGTGCACGCCCGGGCATATCTCAAGGATACTGACGGGCGTGCAGGATCCGATGATGCAGGTAGGGGTGATGGGGGCCGGCGCCGTCGGCACGTTCTTCGGCGCCATGCTGGCGCGATCCGGTGTGCCGGTCACGCTCGTGGGCCGCGAGCGTCATGTGCGCGCCATCGAGGCTGTTGGGCTCGAGGTGACGAGCGGCGGACGGGTGGACCACGTGCGCATGGCGGCGTCCACGGACCTCGGGGTGCTCGCGTCGATGGACGTCGTGCTCGTGGCCGTGAAGTCGGTGGACACGGAGGCCGTCGCGCAGGACCTCGCGCGCGTGCTGCCGCCGGCCACGCTCGTCGTGAGCCTGCAGAACGGCGTGGACAACGCCTGGCGGATGAGCGCGCACCTGCCGAACCCGGTCGTGCCGGCGGCGGTCTACGTGTCGGCCGAGATGCCGGGTGATGGCCGCCTGCGCCACAACGGCGGCGGATCGATCGTGGCCGGGCGTCCGCTGCGTGCCGGTGTCGCGGATGGCGTCGCGGGCACGGTGCTCGAGGCGCTCGTCGCACGGTTCGTGGCGGCCGGTGTGCCGTGCCGCGTGTCGGACGACATCCGCGTGGACCTCTGGACCAAGCTCACGGCCAACTGCGCCTACAACGCCATCTCGGCACTGTCGCAGCTTCGCTATCGGCACATCGCCGCGAACGATGGCACGCGCGACGTCATGCGCATGGTCACCGAAGAGAACGCGGCGGTGGCCGCGGCCGAAGGCGTGCCGGTGAGCCTCGAGGCGCTCGCCCTCGCCGTGCGCAAGATCGTCGAGGCGATGCCCGAGGCGCTGTCGTCCACCGCGCAGGACCTGGCGCTCGGCCGTCCCACCGAAATCGGCTCACTGAACGGCTTCGTCGTGCGGCGTGGCGCAGCGCTTGGCGTGCCGACGCCGGTGAACCGCACGCTTCAGGCGCTCGTGGGGCTGGTCGAGCAGACGCGACGCGCGTCCGCGTCGGATACGGTAGAGCGATGAGCATGCAGGTGGTGGTGATTACCGGCGCGAGCAGCGGCATCGGCGCGGCTGCGGCCGAACGGCTGTCGCGCGATGGCATGGCCGTGGGGCTCGTGGCGCGGCGGGCCGACGCCCTGGCGGCGGTGGCGTCGCGGTGTGGCGCCGGGGCGCTCCCGATCGTGGCCGACATGACCGTGCGTGCCGATGCGGAGCGTGCCGTCGCCGAGGCCGTCGCGCGATTCGGGCACATCGATGTGTGGATCAACAACGTGGGCCGCGGCATCACCCGGCCGGCCACCGCGCTCACGGATGACGACATCGACGAGATGATGCGCGTCAACGTGAAGTCGGCGCTCTACGGCATGCAGGCGGTGCTGCCGCACTTCACGGCGCGCGGCGGCGGGCACCTCATCAACGTGTCGTCGGTGCTCGGCCGCATGCCGATGGCGCACTTCCGCTCGGCCTACAACGGCGCCAAGCACTTCCTGAACGCGCTCACCGCGAACGTGCGCGAGGATCTGGCGGCGTCGCATCCGGGCATCGCGGTGTCGCTCGTCTCGCCCGGCGTCGTGCGGACGGACTTCGGCCTGAACGCCGTGCACGGCGGCCCCGACTCGCGCACGCTGCCGAACTCGCAGAGTGCGGAAGAGGTGGCGGAGGTCATCGCCGGCGTCATCGCGTCGCGCGCGCCCGACGTCTACACGCGTTCCGGCGTGAAGCAGATGGTGCTCGGCTACCTGGAGCAGCTCACGGCCGACCCGCAGGCGTGAGCCGGCGCGGACGGCGGCCGTCCGCGCGACGCGACTAGCTGCCGCCGGCCTTGCGCGGCGTGGTCGAGCGCGGCACGAAGCCGCGTGACGTGGCGTTGCGCCAGGGTTGCGCGGTCTGGTGTTTCGGGGCGCGCGGTGGCGCGGCGGCCTCGACACCCTCGGCGCCTTCCACCGGCACCGCCGTGGCGGCCGCGACCTCGGCCGCTACCTTGCGCGCGGCCGCGGCGAGCGTCTCGTCCTTCGCGAGACAGCACTGCTTGTATTTGCGGCCGGAGCCGCAGGGGCAGGGCTCGTTACGCCCCGGGCGAGCACTCGTCGGAGCGTTCATCCTTCCAGTGTACTGCCTGCGTGGCACACGTGCCGGCGGAACGGCGCCCCAGCGCGGCGCGGCGTGTCAGTAGGCAACGAGCGCGTCTTCGAACAAACGCGCCAGATCGTCGGGGCCGGCGGGCCGCGGCGAGAGCTTCGTCACGCGGTGCTGCGGCAGCGTGCCCTCGACGAGCGCCGGGATGTCGCTCGTCGAGTAGCCCACGGCGCGGAGACCGTTCGGCACCTTCAGCCGATCCATGAACCAGGTGATGCGGTCGGCGAGCACGGACCCGGCATCCGCCTCGCGGACGTTCGCGATGTCGACGCCCAGGGCCTCGGCTGCCTGCAGGTGCCGCGCCGGGCTTGCCGGCGCGGTGAAGCGGAACACCGCCGGGGCGTTGAGAATGACCGACATGCCGTGCGGCACGATCGGGTGATCCGTGCCGTACCCCGGGGCACGATAGTCGCGCACGTGGCCCGAAACGGGATACGACATCCCGTGCGGCAGATGTACGCCGGCGTTACCGAAGCCCACGCCCGCGTACGACGCGGCGAGGATCATCTCGGCGCGCGCTTCGTCGTTGCCGGGGTCTTCTACGGCGCGCACGAGTGACCGCGCCACCATGCGGAGCGCCTGCAGCGACCACACGTCGCTGATCGGATTCGAGCCCTGATACGCGGGACGCACGGCCGGCCGGTCCGGACGCGGCCGCGCCGTATACGGCACGGCGGTGAACGATTCGATCGCGTGGCTCAGGATGTCGAGTCCGCTCGACGCGGCCACGGTGGCCGGCATGGTGCGCGTGTTGTCCGGATCGAGCAGTCCGAGCGTGGGCTTCAGGCGTCGGCTCGCGATGCCGGTCTTCGCGTGCATCCCGGTGAGGTCGAAGATGCTGACGCCGGTGGTCTCGCTGCCCGTGCCCGCGGTGGTGGGGATGGCGATGAGCGGCTTGAGCGGTCCGGGTACTGGCAGCGCCTTGCCGATCGGCGCATTCACGTAGTCGAGGAAGTCGGCCGGCGGGTAGGTGGTGTAGAGATTCACCGCCTTCGCCGTGTCGATGACCGACCCGCCGCCCACGGCGACGATGCCGTCGATGTGCTGTCCAGTGGCGAAGGTGATGGCGTCGTGGAACGAGACGTCCGTCGGCTCGACGCGCACGCGGTCATAAACGACGGCCTCGACGCCAGCCGCGGCGAGGGCGTCGAGCACGGTCGCCATCGGCGGCAGGTGCGCGACGACGGCGTCGGTCACGACCAGCGCGCGGCGCACGCCCAGGTCCACGAGATCCTGACCGACTTCGCGCGTCACCCCGGCGCCGAAGCGCACGTTGGAGGCGGCCATCTCGAACGCGTATTCGTGCTGCATGCGCGGCAGTCTACCCGGTGCCCTGCCCCCATTGGCATGGAATCGGCGCAAGTCTCCTGCCGTCCAGCCCTGTCCCGATTGGCACGAAATCGGCGCAGTATCCGTGCCGTTGGGGGCAGGGCGGAGACAAGGGGCGTAGAATCTGCGCCATGTCGATTTCCACGTGGCTCGCTGCCGTGCTGACGCTTGCCGGCACCGGTGTCGTGCTCTCTGCGCAGGCGCCTGCGCCGCCGGCCGATCCGAACCGCCGGCTGCTGCCGCTCGCGAACTTCCGGCTCGAAAGCGGCGTCGTACTGCCCACCGCGCAGGTGGCCTATGCCACCTTCGGCACGCTGAACGCCGCCAGGGACAACGCCGTGCTCGTGCCGTCGTACTACGGCGCCGACTACCACGGCTACGACTTCCTCATCGGCCCGGGGAAGGCGCTCGATCCGTCGCGGTTCTTCATCGTGGCGACCGAGATGTTCGGCAACGGCAACTCGTCCTCGCCCAGCAATACGCCGGCGCCGTTTGCCGGCCCCGACTTCCCGGCCATCGCGATTCGCGACAACGTCGAAGCCTCGCGCCGCGTGCTCGCCCATCTCGGCGTCACGCACGTGCGCGCGGTGGTCGGCTTCTCGATGGGCGCCGAGCAGGCCTTCCAGTGGGCCGTGTCGCACCCTACGTTCATGGACGGCATCGTGCCGTGGTGTGGCACCGCGAAGACGTACCCACACGGCGTCGTGCGGCTCGAAAGCGCCATTCGCGCGCTCACCGCCGACCCCGCGTTCAGCAACGGCCGCTACACGACGCCGCCGAAGGCCGGCATGGCGGCGTGGTCCACGCACTGGGCGGCGTGGGTGTGGTCGCAGGAATGGTGGCGGCGCGAACTCTTCAAGCCGCAGTCGGCCACGGTGGAAGAGGCCCTCGCGGCGCGCATCGCCCGCGACGCCGTGCGCGATCCGAACAACCTCATCCTGCACGCGCGCACCTGGCAGCGTCACAACGTGGGCGACACGCCCGGCTTCGGCGGTGATCACGAGAAGGCGCTGCGGTCGATTTCGGCGAAGGTGCTCTACATGCCGTGCGAGACCGATCTCTACTTCCCGATCGGTGATGCGCGCTACGAGCAGCAGTTCCTGGCGAACTCCACCTTCACGCCCATCCCCTCGCTCTGGGGCCACTCGGCCGGCGGCGGCGGGAACCCCGCGGACGCGGCGTTCATCAACGAACAGATCGCCCGCTTCCTCGCGCGCTAGATGCCCGGCGCGGCGCTGATGACGCGCACGGTCTCTTTCGTGGCGCCCACGACCGCGCCGAGCGCGATCGATGCGTCGAACGTGGCCAGACGTCCGCCCATGCGCACGGCGAGCGCCAGCAGGTAGACGTCGGCCACCTGCCGCTGCCCGCGGATGTACGACGGGCGGATGAGTTCGAGGTCGGTCATCGACACCGCGTCGTGCCAGAAGTGGTGGTGTCCGCTCGCCTTGAAGAGGCGCAGCCGCGCGGCGATGGCCTCCGGACGCGTGACCGTGCCGTCGTAGGCCGGGTGTGTCATGACGCGCAGGAACGTGTTCTCGGTCGTGGGACACGTGGCCCAGCCGTTGACACGTTCGGCGCCGAACCACTCGTGCGCCAGGTCGTGATGCACGTGGTCGGGGTCGAAGAGCGCCACGAGCACGTTCACGTCGAGCAGGTGGACGCTCACGGCTCGTCCCGCAGGCGGTTGACCTGGTGCATCGTCACCCGCGGTGCTCCCGCGGCCCGGGGCGACAGCACCGGCACCCCGTTCCTGGTGGTGGGCGGTCCGGACGCCGCCGGGGTCAGACCCCGGCGCGCCAGCTCAGACAACACCTTCCCGGCCGTCGTCCCCTGAGCCGCCGCCAGTTCCTTGGCGGCCAGCAGCACGTCATCGTCGATGTCGAGGGTGGTCCGCATGCCAGGCGCATCATCTCTCATCAAGCATCACGCATCAACATTCATCGAGGTGGCTGCCTGGTCCTATGGCCGACCGGTTCTTGACTGATGTCTGTGCGATGTGCACAGTAAGTGCATGGCCGTCCGCACCATCTCCCTCAAGACCGAAGCCTACGAGCGGCTCAAGGCGGCTCGGCGGTATCCCACCGAGTCGTTCAGTGAAGTCGTGTTGCGCGCGACCTGGCCGGAAGACACGGTCACGGCCGGGGGGCTGCTGGCCCTGCTCCGCACGTCGCCCCCGTGGCTCACGGATGAGGAACTCGCCACGGTCGAGGCGGCCAAGGCTGCCGACGCCCCGCCGGAGGACAAATGGGCCGGGCGCTGATCCTCGAAACGACCTTCCTCGTCGACCTCGAGCGGGAGCGCCGTCACGGCGCGCCCAC
Source organism: Acidobacteriota bacterium (assembly GCA_022842985.1). Classification (GTDB taxonomy): domain Bacteria; phylum Acidobacteriota; class Vicinamibacteria; order Vicinamibacterales; family UBA2999; genus CADEFD01. The sequence goes on from JALHON010000061.1 coordinate 17,838, forward strand.
CGGCGCCATCGACTTCCTGACCCGGATGGAGGGTGCGCGCCTGTATCTTCCGGCCATCGTGGCGGGCGAGCTCGCGGCCGGCGTGTCGCTGGCGAACCGGGGCCGCTGGGAGGCGTTCCTGGCGCCGTTCTTCCTGCTGCCGGTCACGCCGGACGTGGCGTGGGAGTTCGGGCGCACCAGCCGCCATCTGCGCGGCGTGGGACAACTCATCGGCACGAACGACCTGTGGATCGCCGCGACGGCCCTCGCGCACCGGATGCCGGTCGTGACCCGCAACGTCGAGCACTTCCGCCGCGTGCCGCACCTCGAGGTCGAGACGTACTGACAGGACGGGCCGCGAGCCCGACGTAGAATGCGCGCGTGCGCACCTCGCTCGTGCTTCCGATCGTTCTCGTCGCCGCGCTCGTCGCCGGCCCCGCGCTCGTCGCTCAGGCGCCGCCGCCGTTCCAGGTGGAAGAGGCATCCATTGCCGACATCCAGGCCGCCTTCCGAGACGGCCGGCTGACCTGCCGCGGGCTCGTGGAGCGTTACCAGCGGCGCATCGACCTCTACGACAAGAACGGCCCGGCGGTGAATGCGATCGTCACGCTGAATCCGCGGGCACTGGCCGAGGCGGATGCCCTCGACGCGCGCTTCAAGGCGAGTGGACCCGTGGGGCCGCTGCACTGCATTCCGACCATCGTGAAGGACAACTTCGAGACGGTGGGCCTGCAGAGCTCGAACGGCTCGCTCACCTTCGAGGGCTACGTGCCGGCCACCGACGCCTTCCAGGTGGCCCGCATCAAGGCGGCCGGTGCCATCGTGCTGGCGAAGTCGAATCTGGCGGAGTGGGCCTTCACGCCGAACGAGACGCTGAGCTCGATCCTCCCGGGCTACACGAAGAATCCGTACATGCTCGACCGCGTCACCGCGGGCAGCAGCGGCGGCACGGCGGCGGCCGTGGCGGCGAGCTTCGGCGCCGTGGGCCTCGGCAGCGACACCGGCAACTCGATCCGCGGGCCGTCATCACATCAGGCGCTCGTCGGCATCCGCTCCACGATGGGCCTCACGAGCCGTGCCGGGGTCTTTCCGCTCAACCTGCTCGCCGACATCGCCGGCCCGATGGGCCGCACGGTGGCCGACGTGGCAGCCGTGTTCCAGGTGGTCGCGGGCGAGGATCCGAACGATCCCGTGACGGCCGCGGCCCGCGGCCGTCAGCTCCCGAACTACGCGCAGGCGCTCCGGCGCGACGCGCTGCGCGGCATGCGCATCGGCATCCTGCGCCAGGCCTACGAACGAGACTCGACCGACCCCGAGATCGTCCAGGTGTTCATGCGCGCCGTGGAGGATCTGAAGACTGCCGGCGCGACCATCGTCGATCCGGCGACCATCGAGGGGCTCGACGCGATCCGCCGGCAGCCGGGGATGGCGTCGTGCCAGGGCTTCAAGTACGACCTCAATCAGTTCCTCGCCGCCCGCAAGGGCCGCGTGCCGGTGAACGACCTGACGGAGGTGGTGAAGGGCGGCAAGTTCCATCCCACCGTGCGGCGTCAGCTCGAGCAGACCGAGCAGGGGCCGGCGAACGGCCCCGGGACGCCCGAGTGTGCGGCGGAGGCGGCCTATCGCGACCAGGTGCGCGCGGCAGTGCTGAAGACGATGGACGCGCAGAAGATCGACGCGTTCGTGTACCCCACGTGGAGCAACCCGCCGCGGCTCATCGGCGACCTCAACACGCCCGGTGGCGACAACAGCCAGTTCTTCTCGCCGACTACCGGCTGGCCCGCCGTGCAGGTGCCGATGGGCTACACGCGCGGCGGTCTGCTGCCGGCGGGCCTCACCTTCTTCGGACGCGCGTGGAGCGAAGCGACGCTGCTCGGGGCGGCCTATGCCTACGAGCAGGCCACCACGCACCGGCGTCCGCCGCCCACGACGCCGCCCGTCCGCTGAGCCGGGCCCGGACGCGTCCGGCCGGCCGCTTGCGTCTCCCGCAACCTCGGCACCGCCGCGTGCGTCCTAACCGCCCATGCGCTATCTCGCCCTTGTCGCCCTGCTCGTCGCTTGCCCCGCCATTGCCGCTGCCCAGTCGCCGGCGGATGGCCGCTGGACGTTCACCCTGTCGTCGCCGATGGGCACTGTAACGGCGAACGTCGAGATGAAGGCGGAAGGCGAGACGCTGACCGGCACCTTCGAGGTGAACGGCGCCTCGTGGCCCATCGAGAAGGGCACGGTGAGCGGCGACACCATCACCTTCGTGCTCAACCGTCCCGGCGCGTCGATGTCCTACGACATGCTCGGCAAGGTGGCCGGTGACGTCGTGACCGGATCGGCGGCCGCCATGGGCACCACCGTCGACTGGTCGATGGCGCGCGCGAAGTAGCGGCGCCGGCCGGCGCCCGCGGGCGCCTACTTCCGCGCGACGGCGATGAGGGCCTCCATGTCGAGGGCGTCCACACCCTCGGCGCGCAGGCGGTCGATGGTGGCGTGCTTCACGCGCACCCGCGCGTCCTCGGGCAGCGCCTCGAACACGCCGCGGTTGCTCGTGCCCATGATGACCGGCCAGAACGCCTCGGCCGAGCCAATCGGCATGCGCCACGACTCGCGCGTCACCTGAGGCACGCCGATGCCGGCCGCGGCGTGCAGCGCCACGAGGGCGTCCGGTTGGGCGAGCAGCGCCGCGGGACTGATGTGGTCGAGCGATGGATCTTCCCGCCGCACGGCCTCCCAGAAGTACGGCTCGCCGGGCGAGAGCACCGTGGTCCCCCACACCGTGGTCGCGAGGCGGCCGCCGGGCGCCAGCCAGTCCCAGGCCCGTCGCAGCATCCCCGGCATGTCCGGGAGGAAGAAGATCCCGAAGACCGACTGCACGACGTCGAAGCTTGCGGGCGGAAAGGCCAGCGCCGTCACGTCGCCCGTCTCGAAACGCGCCTGCGCCAGGCCCTGACGCGCGGCGTTGGCCCGCGCCACCGCCACGAGCGCCGGCGTCAGGTCCACGCCGAGCACCGACCCGGTGCGGCCCACCGCCCGCGCCGC
>JALHON010000062.1 GCA_022842985.1 Acidobacteriota bacterium
CATCGAGGACTTGATCTGCTGCGCCGGCACGGGCGCCGGTGTCACCGCCAGACCCGCGCGGCCGGCACATTCCTGCAATTGCTCGACAGTCACACGACCCGCCGGCAACGGTACGCCGCCGGTCAGTTGTTCGGCATCAAGACTGCGGCCGAAATAGCGGGCCAGGAACAGCAGGCGATCCAGCACATGATCACTGGCGCGGGGCAGCGGCGAAGTACGAAGAGGCACTCGAGCTCAACCCCGAGAACGCCTACAGCCACTTCTTCCTCGCCAACTGCCTCGACAACATGTACCGGCCGACGCGCGCCGGTGAGCCGGCCAACGACGCCCTGCTGGCCAAGGCGATCGACAACTACAAGGTGGCCGGCGAGAAGATCCAGGACCCGCTCTGGAAGCGCCGCTCGCTCGAGTTCCTCGTCAGTGCCTACGGCCCCGACAAGCTGAACGACCCGACCATGGCCGAACCGATCGTCAAGCAGATGATCGAGCTCGACCCGTCGGACCCGGGCAACTACTTCCAGCTCGCCCAGATTTACGAGAACTCGGGTGAGTACGAGCTGGCCGAGCAGACCTTCCTGAAGGCCAAGGAAGCCAAGGCGAGCGACCCGAACGTCTACATGCAGATCGCCGGCTACTACAACCGCCAGGGCGACTTCCCGAAGACGATCGAATACCTGAACCAGCGCATCGGCATCGAGCCGAACAACCCCGAGGCGCACTACACGGTGTCGACCTACTACTGGGACAAGGCCTATCGCGACTTCCGTCTGAAGGACGCCGAGAAGCTCGACATGGTGCTCAAGGGCATCGAGTCGGTCGACAAGGCCATCGCGATCAAGAGCGACTACATGGAGGCGATCGCCTACAAGAACCTCCTCCTTCGCCTCCAGGCCAACCTGATCAAGAACCCCGCCGAGCAGCAGCGCCTGATTCGCGAAGCCGACCAGCTCCGCGACAAGGCCGAAGAGATGCGCAAGGCCAAGACCGCCGCGGCCCAGTAAGACTTTCTTCCTGCGCGGCCCAGACCGCGCGCGAATCGTTCGACACAAAGGCTGTTTCGCCTCCTCCGGCGAAACGGCCTTTGTGCTTTTTTGAGGCATTTCCCCGCCGCCGGTCGCAGGGGCTTTTTACCGGGGCGACACAGTCGATTTGGTAGAGTAGGACGGTTACAGATGCGTCAGAGGAGACCTATATGAAGCTCGTTGTTCGTACGTTGAGATCGCTCGTGGCGCTGGTCGCGCTCGTGGCGTTCGCTCCGTCCGTGTTGAGCGCCCAGGGCGTGACCACCGGCTCGCTCACGGGTGTCGTGACCGATCAGGGCGGCGGCCCCGTGTCGGGCGCCAACGTCATCGCGATTCACCTGCCGTCGGGTTCGACGTACGAGGCGACGACCCGTGCCGACGGCCGGTTCCTGATGCCCGGCATGCGCGTTGGCGGGCCCTACTCGCTCACGGTCGTCTATCAGGGCACCGGCAATGCCTTCGAACCCTTCACGCGCGACGACGTGATGGTGAATCTGGGCGTCGCCACCGACCTGCCCGTCACCGTGCGCGCCATCGCCGTGAGTGAGACGGTCACGGTCACGGCGTCCACGTCGGAAGTGTTCAGTTCGACGCGCACCGGCGCCGCCACCACCGTCGTGCTGCAGCAGATCGAAGCGCTGCCGAACCTCAGCAACCGGCTCGAGAACTTCACCCGGCTGACGCCGCAGGCCAAGGGCGATACCTTCGCCGGCCAGGACGGCCGCCTGAACAACATCACGGTCGACGGTTCGTCATTCAACAACTCGTTCGGTCTGGGCAGCAGCGGCGCCCCCGGTGAACGCACCGGCGTCGCGCCGATTTCGCCCTGGGCGGTCGAGCAGATTCAGGTCAACGTGGCGCCGTTCGACGTGCGCCAGGGCAACTTCGTGGGCGCCGGCGTCAACTCGGTCACCCGCAGCGGCACCAACTCGTTCAGCGGCTCGCTCTATCGTCAGTTCCGCGACAACAGCATGGTGGGCACCGAAGCGCAGAGCATCGCGTTCAACCCCGGCACCTTCGAGTTCGCCAACACGGGCGGGTACCTCGGCGGGCCCATCCTGAAGAACAAGCTGTTCTTCTTCGCCAACGCCGATGCCGAGGAGACCAAGCGGCCCGGCACGACGTTCACGGCCAATCCCGGCGGCGCCCCGGCGGTCGGCAACATGACGCGGGTGCTGCAGTCCGATCTCGACGCGCTCGCCAGCGTGCTGAACAGCCGGTTCCAGTACGACCCGGGCGGCTACCAGGGCTACCAGTTCAAGACGCCCGGCCAGCGCTACCTGTTCAAGAACGACCTGAACCTCAACAGCTCGAACAAGATCACGGCCCGCTACATCCACCTCGACTCCGAGACCGATGTGCTCGCCTCCAACTCGTCGTCGCTCGGGTTCGGCAACCGCCAGGGCACGACGCTGGCGCTCAACTTCGCCGGCTCGAACTACACCATCACCGAGAAGATCCGCTCGATCGTCAGTGAATGGAACAGCACGATCGGCGGCTCGATGGCCAACTCGCTCATCGTCGGCTACACCTATCAGGACGAAAGCCGCGGCCAGATCGACCGGCTGTTCCCCTTCGTCGACATCCTCGACAGCGCCACGACCTACACGTCGTTCGGCAGCGAGCCGTTCACGCCGAACAACGAGCTGCGCTACAAGACGTTCCAGGTGCAGAACAACTTCAGCAAGTTCATCGACCGGCACACGCTGACGGCCGGGGCGGTGCTGGAGCGCTACGAGTCCGAGAACATCTTCTTCCCGGGCTCCCAGAGCGCCTACGTCTACAACTCGCTGGCGGACTTCTACGCCGACATCAACGACCTGGCCGCGAACCCGAACCGCACCACCTCGCCCATCAACCTGCGGCGCTTCCAGGTGCGCTGGAACAACATCCCCGGGCAGGACAAGCCGATCCAGCCGCTCGAGGTGCTGTACGGCGGCGCCTACCTGCAGGATGAATGGCGTCCGACCAACAGCCTGACGGTGTCGGCCGGCGTGCGCTTCGACGTGCCGCGCTTCGGCGAGACGGGCTACACGAACAGCGTCGCCGACGCGTTGACCTTCCGCGACGAGAACGGGCAGCCGGTGCAGTATTCCACCGGCAAGCTGCCCGATCCGAAGGTGCTGTGGTCGCCGCGTATCGGCTTCAACCTGGCGGTCGACGAGAACCGCAACACGCAGCTGCGCGGCGGCACGGGCATCTTCACCGGCCGTCCGGCGTACGTCTGGATTTCGAACCAGATCGGCAACACCGGCGTGCTGACGGGCTTCGAACAGCTCGACAACACGACGGCGCGGCCCTTCAGCCCCGACCCCAATCGCTACAAGCCCACCAACGTGACGGGCGCGCCGGCGAGCTCGTTCGAACTGGCGCTGACCGACGCCGAGTTCAAGTTCCCGCAGATCTGGCGCACCAACATCGCCATCGACCAGAAGCTGCCCTGGGGCTTCACGAACACCACCGAGTTCATCTACAACAAGGACGTCAACGGCGTGTATTACATCAACGCCAACCTGCCGGCGGCGAACACGACGTTCGAAGGCGCTGACACGCGGCCGCGCTGGACGACGTCGAACCGCATTCACGCCGCCGTGCAGAACGCCGTGGTCCTGAAGAATCAGGACGTGGGGTCGTCGTGGAACCTCGCCACGTCGATCGACCGGCGCTTCGGCGGCAACTTCGTGAGAGCCGCCTACAGCTACGGCCAGGCCAGGAACACGGTGGACGCCGGCTCGATCGCCTTTGGCTCGTGGAACAACAACGAGCACGCCGGCGACCCGAACAATCCTGGCGTCAGCTTCTCGCCGACGGGCCGCGCCGGTCATCGCTTCTTCCTGACGGGCACGCTCGGCCGGAACTTCTTCCCCTTCGGCCGTTCGGCGATCTCGGCGTTCTTCGAGGCGCGTCCGGCCGGCAACCCGGTGAGCTACACCTTCTCGGGCGATCTCAACGGCGACGGCGGCACCTCCAACGACCTCATCTACGTGCCCCGCAACACCTCGGAGATGAACTTCGTGGCCTACACGCAGTCGGGCCGCACGTTCTCGGCAGCCGAGCAGGCCGCCGCGTGGGAGGCGTACATCGCCCAGGACCCGTACCTGAGCAAGCGTCGCGGGCAGTTCGCTGAACGCGGTGGTGTGATGCTGCCGATGGTCAGCCGCCTCGACGTCAGCCTGTCGCAGGACCTGGCGAGAAACCTCTGGAACCGCCGGCACTCGCTGCAGGTGCGCATCGACATGCTGAACGTCGGCAATCTGCTCAACAGCGACTGGGGTGTCGGCCAGCGTCTCGTCAGCAACCAGCCGCTGCTCGTGACGGCGGGTCAGCAGGCCGATGCGCAGGGCCGCGCGCAGTACCGTCTGCGTTCCTTCAACGACGCGGCTGGCGTGCCGCAGCTGATGTCCACGTCGTTCCAGCCGACGACGTTCCTCGGCGACGTCTACCGCTTCCAGATCATGGTCCGGTATCAGTTCTAGACCGGCCTGGCCGCCACAGGCGGCGGGCTGTCACTCGAACGGCCATACGGCCGGGCGCCCCCTCCGGGCGTCCGGCCGTTGGTGTTTCTGGCGGTCGCTGGCCGCCTGGCCAGGAAATCCGTCAGCGCCGCTGGGTGATCGCGATCCGGTTGCCCTCCGAGTCCGCGAACTCGGCGACGAGGTTGGGGCCAACGGCGGTCTTGCTCAGCAGTTCGCGCCCGCCGGACGCTCGCGCGCGTGCCAGGACACCATCGATGTCGTCCGTGCGGAAGTAGAGGATGGCGCCGTCGAGCGTCGGCACATAGACATCCCCCTTCGCGAGTGCGCCGCTGGCGCCGGCACCACCTTCGTCGAAGGGAAAGAGCGCCATCTCGTAGCCGTCGATGACCTGGCGCTCGAGCGTCACCTGGAAGACGGCTGCGTAGAATCGCGATGCGCGCTCGAGATCGCGCACGGGAATCTCGAAGTGGACGACTGGATTCATGGCGTCGGGTCGTGTCATCGAATCGCTCCGGCCGCGGTCGCAGGCCGCCGCGCCGGCGAGCACGGCGAGGGCGACGGCGAGACGTCTCACGAGGCCGCCCCGTTTCTGGCAGCCACGGCCAGCAGTTCCTTGAGCAGCTTCGCGGCCACGCGCGCCGTCAGGTCGCGGTGGTCGTGGTGCGGGTTGTACTCGACTATGTCGATGCCGGCAATGGGCGCCCGCACCCGGTGCAGCAGCTCCACGACATCACGTGTCGAGAGGCCGCCGGGTTCGGGATGGGCCACGCCGGGCGCAAACGCCGGGTCGAGCCCATCGAGGTCGAGCGAGATGTAGAGCGGCCCGGACAGAGCCTCGACCGGCGCCGAGCGCCAGCGGTCCATGCCGTAACTCTCGACGCCGAAGCGCGCGGCCTGGGCCGCCAGGTGCGGCGTGATCGTCCTGACGCCCACCTGGACGAGCCGGCCGGTCAGGCCCTCTTCCATGATGCGGGCGAAGGGGCAGGCGTGCGAGTAGCGATCCGTCTTCCCCGGCACGGCCACGAGGGGTTGCGGCTCGCCGCCCGCGCCAAGCGTCGCCGTAGCGCCGCCAGCCGGGCCAAGCCTCGCCGTAGCGCCGTCAGGCGCGAAGGCGGGCGCGAAGGCGGGAAACTCGTCGTAGAGGTCGCCGTGAGCGTCGATGTGGAGAACGGCGGCGACTGGCTGGCCACCCCAGGCGCGCAGGACGGGGTAGCTGATGCTGTGGTCCCCTCCCAGCACGACAGGCAGTCCCTGACGCATCAGAATGGCGCGTACGCCCGCTTCGATGGCGGCGCGCGCCTCCGAGGCGTCCGCCCCCAGCTCGAGGTCTCCAGCGTCATCCAGCGCCTCCGGCTCGATGGCGATGCCGATTTCGGTGGCGCTGTTGGTGGACGGCGACCACAGGGCCCGCCGAATGAGCGGCGGCGCCGCGGCCGCACCGCGGACGAATGAGGACGAGAGGTCCCACGGCACGCCGAGCAGGCAGGGACGGGGCGCTACACGCATCGCTGTGCCCTCAAAAAGAAAACGGGCCGTTCCCGAAGGAACGGCCCGCTGGAACCCGGCACGAACCGGTCGGCGTCAGTTGCCGGCCTGAGCGGCCTTGCGCATGCCTTCGGTGATGATGCCGACCTTTTCGACACCCGCACCCTTGGCCGCGTCGATCACTTCGACGATGTCGCCGTAGCGGAGACCGCCATCGGCGGCGATGAACATCGTCTTGTCCTTGCGCTCCTCGTAGATCTTGCGAAGCATCTCGCCGAGGCCGGCAATCGTCGTGTCCTGCTTGTTGACCGAGATCTTCCGGTCGTTCGAATACTCCAGCACGATCTGGGAGATGTCGAGCGTCTTCTGATCCTTGGTCTTCGTTTCAGCAGGCAGGTTGACGTCGATGCCCTTCTGCGACAGCGGCAGCGCGGCCATGAAGATCACCAGCAGCACAAGCAGCACGTCGATCATCGGCGTGATGTTCATATCGCCGTTGGCCTGGAGCTTCTTGGCGGTGACGATCTTGTCCGCCCCCATGTGATTGTGCGCCATTAGTTCCCACCTCCAGGCGCCGCGCCGCCCTTGCGTTCGGTGATGAGCCCCATGTCTTCGATGCCCACCTGACGGAGCGTATCCATCATCTCCATCACGCGGCCGTAGGACGCGTCCTCGTCGGCCTTGATGAGGACGATACGTTCCTTCTTGCCCTCGAGGATATCGTCCACGCGGGCACGCACGTCGGCATCAGGCACCTGCACACCGTTGACCCAGAACTGGCCGTCGGGAGTGATACCCACGACGGTCTGGTCCTGTGTTTCCGGCTTGTCAGCGCTGTTGGTCGCCGTGGGCAGCGTGACGGGAACGCCCTTCTGCAAGAGCGGCGCGATGATCATCATGATGATGAGGAGCACGAGCATGACGTCCACGAGCGGCGTCACGTTGATCTCCGAGTTGATGCCCCCTCTAGCGCCGCCTGAACTCATTGCCATGGTGCACTCTCCTCGCTAGCCGAGCTGAGAACGGAGGACACTAGTTCGACGTCTTGCGGATGAAGTAGTCGAGCAGTTCCGACGACGAGTTGTCCATCTCGACGTTGAAGTACTCGAGGCGGCCCGTGAGGTAGTTATAGAACCACACCGCCGGGATGGCCACGAAGAGGCCGAGCGCCGTTTCGACGAGCGCTTCTGCGATACCGGCCGAGACGGCGCCGATGCCGCCCGAACCCGACGACGCGATACCGACGAACGCGTTGATAACGCCGACGACCGTGCCGAGCAGACCGACGAACGGGGCCGTCGCGCCGATGGTCGCGAGGCTCGAGACGCCCTTCTTCAGGTCGTTCGAGGTGAGCGCGGTGGCGCGCTGAATCGAACGGCGCACCGTGTCCAGAAGGTCGTCGCGGTTCAGCGTGGCACCGCCGGCGCTGTCCTGCTGGAACTGGTATTCCTGGAGGCCGGCGAGCACGACCTTGGCCAGGTGGCTGTAGCGGTAGTCCTTGTTGGACGACAGCGCGATGGCTTCCTTCAGACGGCCGTCCTTGAGGTGCTTCGCGACGAGCGGCGCGAACATCTTCGACTGCTTCTTCGCCTGGCTGAACGTGTAGATACGCTCGATAGCGATACCCACCGACCAGAACGACATGATGAAGAGCACGACGGCGATGGCCATGGCCACGAAGCCCATCTGCTCGAACATCTCGATGAAGTCGATGCCGCCACCTTCCTGCGCGAACGCGGGCGAGCTGAGGAGCAGTGCGCCAACGGCAACCGCTGCAATCTGACCAATCTTCCGAACGTTCATCGCATTCCTCCGGAAAAGAACCTGATTCGAGTTCATCACAAAATCGCCTGACCTACTGCAGCGTGAACTGCACCGTGACCGTCATGATGACCGGCACTGGCACGCCGTTCAGCAAGGTCGGCGTGAACTGCCACTGACGCACCGCGTCGAGGGCCGCCTGGTCCAGCAGCGGAATCGACCGCAGGACCTTTGCATCCTGCACCGCACCGCTCGGGCCGATCGTGGCCTCGATGATGACGATGCCCTGAACGCGCGCCGACTGCGCGATCGGAGGATACACGGGATTGACGTGCTTGACCTTCTGCGGGGGCTTGATGTTGCCACCCACGCGAACCGGCTGCGTTGGAGGCGGCGGAGGCGGCGGAGGCGGCTCGGGAATGCCTCCGGTAATGCCGCCGACGACGCCGCCAGCAAGACCACCCTCGATGCCGCCGGTGTTCTCGAACCCGGCCTCGATGCCCGTCTCCGGTTTGATCTCGCTCGGAGCTTCAACAGGAGCTGCCGTCGGGTTGACTTCAACCTCGGGCGGCGGCGCCGCCGCCTGAGGCGGCGGAGGGGGCGGCGGCGGTGGCGGCGGTGGCGGCGGTGCCGCCACGAACGCCATCATCGACGGCGGCGTCGGTAGGATGTCCGCTGCCATCAGTGGAACGATCACGATCGCTCCGACCAGCGCGACTTCCGCGACCATCGTCAAAAAGACGGTGTATCCCGACTTGTTTCCCATCTTGATGGATGGGTCGACCACATCACCAAACAGGTCGCGTGGCACTGACTGTCCTCCTCACCTAGCGCGCTGCGTTACCGCAACGCTTTGCCGCAAGGCCGCCGATTATATCGGTGAGATTTTTTGCGTGTCAACGACAGGCTGCCGGGCCTTGCGAGGCTGGCGGACCGCCGCTGGAAATCACCGTACCCTGCTTTGACACCGGTTCCGGGAAAGTGGCACCAACGGCTGGCGGCTCGCCCGAAGTTCCGCATTTCGCGAGCCACCCGATCAACTGGGGAGCATCGAAACCCGGGGCATTCTAGCCGTGCCCCGCAGCCCCGTCAATGCACAACGGCGCGATCTCGACGTTAATTCTTCGCGAGACATCCGGAGAAAAGAAAAACGGCGCGACGCCCGCGGTTTTCCCGCGGAACGTCGCGCCGTATCCAGACTTCTGTCAGGCCTCAGCCTTCGATGCGCATGCCGTAGAACGAGCGGTAGACGAAGTACATGCTCACCACGAAGAACACCGCGGCAAGCGCGTTCGTGAGGCCGGCGCCGCTCTGGGCGGTGAGGTAGACGCCGAGCTCGACGGCCAGCAGACCGAAGAGCGTCGTGAACTTGATGACCGGGTTCATGGCCACGGATGAGGTGTCCTTGAAGGGGTCGCCCACCGTGTCGCCGACGACCGAGGCCGCGTGCAGCTCGGTGCCCTTGGCCTTCAGCTCGGTTTCGACGATCTTCTTCGCGTTGTCCCACGCGCCGCCCGCGTTGGCCATGAAGATCGCCTGGTAGAGGCCGAAGAGCGCGATCGAGATGAGGTAGCCGATGAAGAAGAACGGCTCCACGAACGCGAAGGCCAGGGTGGAGAAGAACACGCCGAGGAAGATGTTGAACATCCCCATCTGCGCGTACTTCGTGCAGATCTCGACGACCTTCTTGCTGTCTTCGACGGAGGCCTTCTCGATGCCGTCGAGCTTGATGTTCGCCTTGATGAACTCGACCGCGCGGTAGGCGCCGGTCGTGACGGCCTGCATCGAGGCCCCGGTGAACCAGTAGATCACGGCGCCGCCGGTGATGAGCCCGAGCAGGAAGGGCGGATGCAGGATCGACAGCTTGGCGATGGCCGACTGATCGGCCAGGCCCTGGGTGAGCGCCATGATGATCGCGAAGATCATCGTGGTGGCGCCGACGACGGCCGTGCCGATGAGCACGGGCTTGGCGGTGGCCTTGAAGGTGTTGCCGGCGCCGTCGTTCTCCTCGAGCAGTTCCTTGGCCACGGTGAAGTTCACCGGGAAGCCATAGGTCTTCTCGATTTCCTTCTCGATGCCGGGAATGCTCTCGATGAGCGAGAGCTCGTAGACCGACTGCGCGTTGTCGGTGACCGGACCGTAGGAGTCGACGGCGATGGTGACCGGGCCCATGCCGAGGAAGCCGAAGGCCACGAGGCCGAAGGCGAACACCGCGGGCGCCAGCATCAGATCGCCGAGGCCCATCATCGAGAAGTAGTAGGCGATGCCCATCAGACCCATGATGGTCAGGCCCAGCCAGTAGCCGCTGAAGTTGCCGGCGACGAGGCCCGAGAGGATGTTGAGCGACGCGCCGCCCTCGCGCGACGAGGTGACGACCTCACGCACGTGGCCCGAGTGCACCGAGGTGAACACCTTCACGAACTCGGGGATGATGGCGCCGGCGAGCGTGCCGCAGGTGATGACCGTCGACAGCTGCCACCAGAGCGACGTGTTGCCGCCGAGGCTCGGGATGAGCATCGCCGAGAGGACGTAGGTCAGGATGACCGACACGATCGAGGTCATCCACACCAGCCAGGTGAGCGGCGCCTCGAAGTCCATCTTCGACTGGCCGGCGTACTTGGCCTTCTGGATGGCGTTGTTCACGAGGTAGGAGCCGGCCGAGGCCAGCACCATCATCACGCGCATCATGAAGATCCACACGAGCAGCTGGACCTGCACGACCGGGTCCTTCACGGCCAGCATGATGAACGAGATGAGCGCCACGCCGGTCACGCCGTAGGTCTCGAAGCCGTCGGCCGTCGGGCCCACCGAGTCGCCGGCGTTGTCACCGGTGCAGTCGGCGATGACGCCGGGGTTGCGGGCGTCGTCTTCCTTGATCTTGAAGACGACCTTCATCAGGTCGCTGCCGATGTCGGCGATCTTCGTGAAGATGCCGCCGGCGATGCGCAGCGCGGCGGCGCCGAGCGACTCGCCGATGGCGAAGCCGAGGAAGCAGACGCCGGCGTATTCACCGGGAATGAAGAGCAGGATGGCGAGCATGAAGAGCAGCTCGACCGAGATGAGCATCATGCCGACGCTCATGCCCGAGCGCAGCGGGATGTCGCACACCGGGAAGGCGTGGCCGCGCAGGCTGGCGAAAGCCGTGCGCGAGTTGGCCAGCGTGTTGATGCGGATGCCGTACCAGGCCACACCGTAGCTGCCGCCGATACCGATGAGGCTGAACAGGATGACGATGGCGATGCGCGAGGCCTCGAGGCCCGTCAGCGCGAAGTAGGCCACCATCACGGTGCCGATGAAGAGCTCGAGGATGAGCAGGAACTTGCCCTGCTGCACCAGGTAGGCCTTGCAGGTCTCGTAGATGAGCTCCGAGACATCGGCCATCGACTTGTGCACGGGCAGGTTCTTGACGGCGTTGTAGGTCCAGGCGCCGAAGAGCAGGCCGAGCACGCAGACCACCAGTCCTGTCAGCAGGATGGCGTGGCCGGTCATGCCGAGGAAATCGCCCGTGTTCAGGTCGGGCAGCTGGATGTTCACCTCACCGCCGGGGCGGTGTCCGCCGGCATGCGCGGCGTCGGCGGCCGGCTCCTGGGCTGCGGCGGCCAGCGCGACGCCCGCCAGCGGGCCTGTCATCGCCACGATCAGTGCCAGCGCCGCCAGCGCGGCCTGCCATCGTCCGTTTCTCATGATTCGCATCGCTGTCGTCATAACGTGTGCTCTCGGCTCCTCGCGACTTGCAGTTGCAGCGGATGATCCTACACTCGCCCGGCCCCGGGTCCGCTGCGAAGTTGAGGCGGCAAGGCCATGCCGCCGGTCAGGAAGATCCGGATCCCGTCCTCGACCGACAGGTCCGGGTAGTGCACGCGACTGCTGGGAAAGGCGACGATGTCTCCCAGATAGAGGTGATTGGTCGGGACGTAGACCGCCACAAAGTCCTCCGGGCCCCGGCCTTGGTCGAGCGTGAACTCGCGGGTCAGGAAGCCCAGAATCATGCCCCGCGACGGGTCATCCACGAGGACCACCCGCTTGAAGCCGGCATCGTTGTCGGGCGAGAACGCCGCGAGGAGCTGCCGCACCGGGGCGTAGACGGTCTTGAGCACCGGCACCTTGAGCAGCCAGCCTTCGGCCTGCTGCAGCAGGCGCTTGCCGACCACGTTCGTGGCAATCGCCCCCACGCCGAGCACGAGGGCGCCCATGATGAGCACACCGAGGCCCGGCACCGAACGGCCGAGGATGCGGGTGGCGACCGGCGTCGCGAAGTCGTCGACGAAGCGGAACGCCCACACCAGGGCCGCGACGCTCACGATGAGCGGCACGGTGACGAAGAAGCCGGTGATGAAGCTGCGCCGGATCCAGGTCATCACAGCCAGCCGGCGCCGACGGCCGCGAGCAGGGCCGAGCCGGCGGCGATGCGATACCAGGCGAACGGGGCGAAGCCCGAGCGCCCGACGAAGCGAAGGAACGGCCGCACGACGAGCAACGCGGCGATGAAGGCGGTCGCGAAGCCGACCGAGATCTCGGCAACGCGATCGACCGAGAGGATGTGCCGCACCTCGAGCAGGTCGTGCGCGAAGGCGGCCGACATGACGGGCATCGAGAGGAAGAACGAGAACTCGGCGGCCGTGGTGCGTTCGAGGCCCATCGCCATGCCGCCGACGATGGTCGCCCCCGAACGCGAGACGCCGGGGATGAGCGCCAGCACCTGGCAGCAGCCCACTCCGAACGCCCGCCCCACCGGCATCGTCTCGATGTCGCGGACGGTGGCAGCCGGCCGCAGGCGCTCGAGGGCCAGCATCACGAGCCCGCCGGCCAGGAACGCCGTGCCGATGACGAGCGGGCTGTAGTAGAGCACGCGCTTCACGTAGCCCGAGAAGAGGGCGCCGGCAACGAGCGCCGGCACGACGCCGGCCAGCACCAGCAGCGCGAACCGCCGCGCGCCGGGGTCGTGCGGCAGCCCTGAGACCACCGCCCAGACCTTCTCGCGATACAGCCAGACCACGGCGAGGATGGCGCCGAGCTGGATCATGACGGTGAAGACACCGCCCGGGTCGTCGAACCCCAGGAAACGTTCCGCCAGCAGCAGATGGGCCGTCGAGGAGACCGGCAGGAACTCGGTCAGACCCTGGACGACGCCGAGCAGCGCGGCGGACAGCAGATTCACGAGGCGGCTACGAGCGGCGGGCCGTCGCGGCCTTGACCTTCACCGGCGCGCCCGCGGCCACGGCCGCCCCGGCGCCCGCGCCCTGGCTGTTGCCGAGAATGATGGCGATCGCCGCCGCGATGAACACGGTCGAGTAGGTGCCGCTGACGATGCCCACGAGCATGGTGAAGGCGAAGCCGTGCAGCACTTCCCCGCCGAAGAGGAAGAGCGACAGCACCGACAGGAACGTGGTGCCGGCGGTGATGACCGTGCGGCCAAGTGTCTGGTTGACGGCGGTATTGACCACCTTCTCGAGCGGATCGCGGCGCATGGTGCGCATGTTCTCGCGGACGCGGTCGAAGATGACGATGGTGTCGTTCACCGAGTAGCCGGTGATGGTCAGCAGCGCCGCCACGATGTTGAGCGACAGGTCGTAGCCGAAGAACGCGAGGAACGTCAGCGTGATGAGCACGTCGTGCAGCGTCGCCACGATGGCGCCGATGGCAAAGGCCGGGCGGAAGCGCAGGGCGATGTAGATGGCGATGCCGACAATCGAGGCCAGCGTCGCGTAGATGCCCTTGAGCTGCAGTTCGCGGCCGATGACCGGGCCGACGATTTCCTGCGAGAGGATCTCGAACGTCGGCAGGCCGGCCCCGTTCAGCGCGTCGACGACGGCGCGGGCGTCCTTCTCGAGGCTCGTGCCCTCTTCCTGCGCCAGCTGCGGCAGGCGGATGAGCACGGCGTTGTCGGCGGCGTCACCGTAGCTCTGGATGACCTTTTCACCAGGCACGGACTCGAGAGCGGCGCGCACGCGGTCGACCTCGACGGCCTGGCTGAACTTGGCCACGACGATCGTGCCGCCGGTGAAGTCGATGCCGAGCGGCATGCCGCCGCGCGCGATCATGAAGACGATGCCGGCCACGACCACGAGGGTCGAGGCGGCCAGCGCGTGCCAGCGCCACTTGATGAAGTCGTAGTTCGGTTTGTCGAAGATGGCCATGGCGTTAGATGCTGAGGGTCGCGGGCTGTTCGCGGCGCGAGAGGAACATTTCGAACATGGCGCGCGAGACGAACACGGCCGTGAAGACGTTCGAGAGGAGGCCGATGGTCAGCGTCGTGGCGAAACCGCGAATCGGGCCGGTGCCGAACTGGAAGAGGAACGCGGCGGCGATGAGCGAGGCCACGTGGGTATCGACGATGGTCCAGAAGACGCGGTCGAAGCCGGCAGCCACGGCCGCCCGGGCGTTCTTGCCGGCCGCCAGTTCTTCCTTGATGCGCTCGAAGATGAGCACGTTCGAATCGACGCCCATGCCGATCGTCAGGATGAAGCCGGCGATGCCGGGCAGCGTCATCACCGCGCCCGCGTAGGCCATCAGACCGAGCAGCATGACGAGGTTGATCGAGATCGAAACGAAGGCGTTGAAGCCGGCCAGCTTGTAGTAGACCAGCATGAAGAGCAGCACGAACACCAGGCCGCCCGACGCCGCATACACCCCGGCGCGCACCGAGTCGGCGCCGAGCGACGGCCCGACCGTGCGCTCTTCGAGGTAGGTCAGCGAGGCCGGCAGGGCGCCGGAGCGCAGCACGAGGCCGAGGTCGCCGGCTTCCTGCTGGGTGAAGTTGCCGGTGATGCGGCCTTCGGCGTCGATACGCGACTGGATCATCGGCGCCGAGTAGACGCGGCCGTCGAGAACGATGGCGAGCTGGCGGTTGATGTTCGCCTGCGTGAAGTTGCCCATCTTCGTGGCCCCCTCGTTGTTCAACGAGAAGCTCACCGCGGGACGGTTGTTCTCATCCAGGCTCGGCCGGGCGTTGCGCAGGTCGCGGCCGGTCACCGCGGCCACGCGGCGCACCGCGTAGTAGCCGGTCGTCGGCGGGCCGCCGGCGGCCGTGTCCATGTTGCCGGGGAGAATCTGCATGTCGGGCGGCACGTTGTTGGCGAAGGCCTGCCGCGCCGACGCTTCATCGGCGAACGGTCCCTGCTCGACCAGCTTCAACTCGAGCAGGGCGGTCGAGCGGATGATTTCCTTGGCGCGGTTGACGTCGGACACACCCGGCAGCTGCACGAGGATCTGATCGGCTTCGCTGTGCCGCGCCACGACCGGCTCGGCAACGCCGAGTTCGTTGACGCGCCGCTCGATGGTCTGCAGCGCCTGATTCACCGTCTCGTCGCGGAGCTGCGTGACGACGTTGGGCTTGAGGCGGAAGGTGTAGTCGGCGCCCGACTGCGAGCGGTCGTACATCAGGTCGATGTCGACGAGCGCCTGGCGGAACTGCGCGTCCTGCGCGGTGGGCACGCCGGCCACCCGGAACTCCGAGGGGCTGCCCACGGTGATGCCGCCCACGCCGATCGCCTGCGTCCGCAGGGCCTCGCGCAGCCGGTCGGCCGAGGCTTCGGTTTCGACGCGCAGCGCGTCGTCGGTCTGCACGCGCATCACGAGGTGCACGCCGCCCTTGAGGTCCAGGCCGAGGCGGATCTTCTCGGCCGGCGGCGTGAAGGCGAAAATCGACAGTCCGACGACCGCCACGATCGTCAGCAGTTTCCAACGCAGGTTCTTCGACATGATTGAGTTGTCGTCCGTCTTGCGCGCCGTCGGCCGCGGAGGAGCCGCGGAACGGCGGTCGCCCGGCCCGCATGACGCGCGGTCAGGCCTGGCCCCCGGCTCTGGCCGGAGGTGAATTATCCATTATGCGCCGTCTCGTGTGGTGCGCGAGTTGCGACTGGTGCAATCGCGGCTATTTCTGTGAAATGCCCTAGACACCAAAGGGCTCGGTCACCTTCCGGGCGACAACTATATAGAGGCGGGGGCGCACAACCGCGACGGCACCCGGGGCGGACGGCCAGCGGACGAGCTAGCTGTTGCCATCGCTGGCCACGGGCGGCTGGCCCTGGTAGCCGGCAATGGCGCTCCGGGCCACTTCCACCCGGACGTTCGGCGCCACCTGCAGATGCACCGACTGCTCTTCGAGCTTCGCGATGCTGCCGAACAGCCCGCCCGTCGTGACCACCTTGTCGCCCGCCTTGAGCCCGCCGAGGAACTCGTCGACCTTCTTCTGGCGGCGCTTCATCGGCAGCAGGATGACGAAGTAGAAGATCCCGAGCACGAGGGCGAACGGGATGAACTGCACGAGCGGGTTCGCGCCCTGACCGGGCGGCGCCGACATGGCGAGGACGACGTCGGGCTGGAATGGCAGCAGCGCGTTCATGAGGTGAAGGCTTTCAGGCTGAGTTGCCGCAGGAAATCGTGCTTGAAGGCGGCAAACGTGCCGAGCGAGATAGCCTGACGAATCCGCCGCATGGTGTCAAGGTAGAACGAGACGTTGTGCACGGTGTTGAGGATGCTGCCGGTCATCTCGCCGGCGACGTAGAGATGCCGCAGGTAGGCCCGCGAGAAATGCGCGCAGGTATAGCAGCGGCATGACGGGTCGGGCGGCAGGTCGTCTTCGGCGAAGCGCGCGTTCTTGATGTTGAGCGGCCCCTGGCTCGTGAAGAGCTGGCCGTTGCGCGCGTTGCGCGTGGGCATCACGCAGTCGAAGAGATCGATGCCGCGGTCCACCGCCTCGACGATGTCGGCCGGCGTGCCGACGCCCATCAGGTAGCGGGGCTTCGCCGCCGGCAGGTGCGGCGCGACACCGCCCACGACGTCGTACATGACCTCGTTCGGCTCGCCCACGCTCAGGCCGCCGATGGCGTAGCCCGGAAAGCCGAGCGCGGCGAGCGACTCGGCGCTCTCGCGGCGCAGGTCGGCATAGACGCCGCCCTGCACGATGCCGAACTGCACCTGCCCGGGGTTGGTGGGCCGCAGCCCATCCATCGTCGCGCCGTCGCGCAGCTCGTCGAGCCGCACCTGGCAGCGGCGGGCCCAGCGCGTCGTGAGCGCGAGCGAGGTCTGGATGGCCTCGCGCGTCGACGGATGCGGCGGGCACTCATCGAGCACCATCGCGATGTCGGACCCGAGACACGCCTGGATCTCGACCGCGCGCTCGGGCGTGAGCATGTGGCGGCTGCCGTCGAGGTGCGAGCGGAACTCGACGCCCTTTTCGTCGAGCTTGCGGCGGTCGGCGAGGCTGAACACCTGATAGCCGCCGCTGTCGGTGAGGATCGGCCGCGACCAGCCGTTGAAGCGGTGCAGGCCGCCGCGGCGCGCGATGAGTTCGGCGCCGGGCCGCAGCCACAGGTGGTAGGTGTTGCCGAGGATGATCGCGGCGCCGGCGTCTTCGAGCATCCGCACCGTCATCGCCTTCACCGCGCCCTGCGTGCCGACGGGCATGAACATCGGCGTCTCGATCGTGCCGTGGGGCGTCGTGACGAGGCCGGCGCGCGCGGCGCCGTCGGTGTGGCTGACGGAGAAGCTGAAGGACATGGACGGCTGCTTGCTATTATCCATGCGTGAAGAAACTGCGCGTCGGTGTCATCTACGGCGGCCGCTCGGGCGAACACGAAGTGTCGATCGCCTCGGCCGCCGCCATCTTCAAGCACCTCGACCGCACGCGCTACGAAGCCGTGCCGATCCGCATCGAGAAGGACGGCCGCTGGGTGATCGCCGACAAGGCGCCTGTGGCGCTCTCGGCCTCGGAGGTCATCGAACAGCAGCGGCTGCAGGCGGCGCGCGCGCCGCGGCCCGGCCGTGACACGCTGCTCGTCGCGCACCCGAGCGAGGACACGATCATCACGATCGAGCGCCGTCCCGGCGCGGATGGCGAGCGCGAGGACGACCGCGCCGTCGTGACCGGCCTGGGACTCGACGTCGTGTTCCCGGTGCTGCATGGCCCCTTCGGCGAAGACGGCACGGTGCAGGGTCTGCTCGAGCTCGGCGCCGTGCCCTACGTGGGTTCGGGCGTGCTGGCCTCCGCCGCCGGCATGGACAAGGCGGCGATGAAGGCCCTCTTCGCCGCGCACGGACTGCCCCAGGCGGCCTACCAGGTGCTCACCCACTTCGAGTGGCGGCGCGACCCCGCGGCGGCCTCGGCGCGTCTGCTGGCACTCGGGCTGCCCCTCTTCGTCAAGCCGGCCAACCTCGGCTCGAGCGTCGGCATCTCGAAGGTGAAAACGGCCGAGGCGCTCGCTGCCGCGCTCGAGACGGCCTTCGAGTTCGACCGCAAGGCCGTCGTCGAGGCCGCGGTGCCCGATCCGCGCGAGATCGAATGCGCCGTGCTCGGTAACGACGAGCCGGAGGCGTCGGTGCCCGGCGAAGTGATCCCGTCGCGCGAGTTCTACGACTACGAAGCGAAGTACCTCGACCATGGCTCGCGCACGATCATCCCGGCCGACCTCGATGCCGCCACGGTGGCGCGCGTACAGCAGCTCGCCCTCGACGCGTTCCGCGCCATCGACGGCGCCGGCATGTCGCGCGTCGACTTCCTGCTCTCGCGCACGACCGGAATGCTCGCGCTCAACGAGATCAACACGATCCCCGGCTTCACGACGATCAGCATGTTCTCGAAGCTGTGGGAAGCGAGCGGCGTGGCCTACGGCACGCTCATCGATCGACTGATCGCCCTCGCGCTCGAGCGTCACGCGGCCAGACAGAAGCTGCGGACGAGCGCGTTCTGACGCGCGATCGCGGCGCACGAATCGCGCCGGACGTCGAGTTGACAACCAGCGCGTGTTCAGGCGTGGGTTCGAGGCCCTCTCGGGGACGATCCTTTTGACACGCGGCTGTGATTTGTGCTTGACATCGCGTTTTTCTCATCCATAATCTACATCTGGTATGAGGGATACCTACTCAGGCCACCGGTAGTTACGAAGTGAGTGGCCGCCATTTGGCGGAGTCAGGTCCCTTAGGAGGATCAATGGCGAAGAAGGCAAAGAAGGCGGCCAAGAAGGCGGCCAAGAAGACCGCGAAGAAGAAGTAGGCCGTCGGTGGCCTTCGGGGCGGTTCTCACGAGCTGCCCCGTCTCTCCTCAGCACCGCAGATTTCTCAAATCCACCTTGAAGGGGGGGATAACACATGGCTAAGAAGGCAAAGAAGGCCGCGAAGAAGGCCGCCAAGAAGACCGCCAAGAAGCGGTAAGTCGCGTTCTTCGCGACTGCAATATCCAGGGGGCACCGGGTGCCCCCTTTTTTCTTGTACGGATACGCGGCCTGTGCGGCCGCGGGCGCGGTGCTCTCCCGCGGGGTGGGCTAACGGGGAACGCCGGCGCCGATCCAGCGCGTGCCGTCCCACACGCGCACCGACGTGATGCGGTCCCACGGTTCGAGCCGATCGACGACGTCCATGCCGGCGACGACGTGGCCGAACACCGTGTAGCGCGCATCGAGGTGCGGCTGCGGTGAGTGCGTGATGAAGAACTGACTGCCGCCGGTGTCGCGCCAGTCGAGCGCCATCCCCACCGTGCCGCGCACGTAGGGCCGCTGATTGAGTTCGTCGCGGATCGTGTAGCCGGGGCCGCCCTCGCCGTCGCCGCGCGGATCGCCCACCTGGGCGACGAAGTCGGGCACGATGCGGTGCCAGGCGATGCCATCGAAGAAGCCGCGGCCGGCGAGCGCAACGAAGTTCGCCACCGTGCGCGGCGCATCGAGCACCGCCAGCTCGATGCGGATCTCACCGCGTGTCGTCTGCACGTAGGCCTGCGGCGACACGGCCGGCGCGATCATGGCCGCCGTCTCGTCGAGCGCGGCTTCGACCGGCGCCGGCGCCGGACGCGCCGCCACCGCAGTGGATGCCGCGTCGAGCTCGCGCAGGAGCGTCGCCGCCCGCACGCGCAGCGCCCACTCTCTGTCGGTGAGTGCGGCGCGCAGCACCGGCGTCGCCGCCGCCGGATCCACCGCCACGAGCGCCGCGAGCATGGCCGCCCGCGCCACATACGTCGTTTCAGCGGCCGAGGCCTCGTAGGCCCGCGCGAGGGCCGCGGCAGACCCGGCCGGCTTGAGCGTGGCGAGACCACGCGCGGCGGCCAGACGCACGCCGGGGTCGGCGTGCGCGAGTTCCCCGACGAGCCGCGCGTCCGTGCCCGGCACCTTCAGCGTGGCCAGCGATGTGAGGGCGGCCGCGCGCACCTTCGGATCGGCGTCACGGGCGAGCTGGTCGAGGCGCAGTGCGGCGATGTCGGGCGGCAGGCTGGCGAGCGTGGCCGCGAGCGCCGCGCGCACGCTCCAGTCCTTGTCCACGTCGAGGCCCGAGAGCACGGTCATGAACGTGTCGGGATCGGCCTTGGCGAGAGCCGCCTGCGCGGCGGCGCGCAGCGGCGCCCCCTCGGCTTCGAGGTAGTCGACGAGAATCTCGGCCGCAGCCGGGTCGGCCACGGCGCCGAGTGCCGCCACCGCTTCAAGGCGCAGCGCACTCGAGGGCGCCTTGCTGACCAGTGGCGCGAGCACGGCGGCTGAGCGTCGATCGCCGATGGCGGCGAGCGCCCGCATCGACTGCACGCGGAGGCCGGTGGGCTGGCGGTCGTCCTTCACGAGCGCTTCGAGCGCAACGCGCGAGTCAGCATCCTTCAGCGTGCCAAGACCGCGCGCGGCAAACGCCCGCGTGGTCGCGCCGCCGCGGCTGAGCCACAGGCGCAGCGTGGGCAGCGCGGCCGGCTTCCCCACACGCTGCATCGCGTACGCCAATGGCCACCAGTCGCTGACCGGGTTGCCGTCGCCGCCAATCACCACGGCGCGGAGTTCCTCGACGGCGCCGAGGCGCGCCAGCGCGTACACGCCCAGCCGCACGGCGTCCACGGCCGGCGCGAGCGGAGACGTCTCGTCGTCACTGGCCAGGCCGGCCAGCACCCCCGCCTTCACATGCGCGGCGGCCATGCCGGCGATTGGGCCAGCGGCGGCGGCGTGGTTGATGAGGCCGAGGGCTTCGGCGGCGCGGCCCTGCACACGCGCATCCGGATCGCCGAGCGCCGGCAGCAGCGCCGGCGCGGCGGCGGCATCGACCAGCAGGCCGAGCGCGAAGGCGGCCATCGCGCGCACCTCGGGTTCGGCGTCCTTCGCGAGCGCCGTCGTGAGCGGGGCAACGCCCTCGG
>JALHON010000063.1 GCA_022842985.1 Acidobacteriota bacterium
GTCATGAACCGCCTGCGCCGCCGCGGCGCCGGCACGCCGGACGACAGCGACTCGTAGCCGCCCCGCCGCGAGCGATGGCGCGTCGGCGCCGAGCGGCCCCGCCCTAGCCCCCGGGCCCGGCCCCTAGTACCCTGTCCCTGATGCATCCGAACGAAATCCGCCGGTCGTTCCTCGCCTACTTCGCGACCCACGGCCACACGACCGTCCCCAGTTCCCCGCTGGTGCCCCACGACGACCCGACGCTGCTCTTCACGAACGCCGGGATGAACCAGTTCAAGGACGTCTTCCTCGGCCGTGACACGCGGCCCTACACCCGCGCCGCCACCTCGCAGAAGTGCATGCGCGTCAGCGGCAAGCACAACGACCTCGAGAACGTCGGCCCCTCGCTGCGCCACCACACGTTCTTCGAGATGCTCGGCAACTTCTCGTTCGGCGATTACTTCAAACAGGACGCCATCGCCCTCGCCTGGAACCTGCTCACGAAGGAATGGGGCCTCGACCCGACGCGCCTGTACGCCACGGTGTTCGAGGGCGCGCCCGGCATCGCCCGCGACGACGACGCCTATGCGCGCTGGCGCGAGTTCCTGCCGGCTGAACACATCGGCGAACTGGGCGTGGCCGACAACTTCTGGTCGATGGGCGACACCGGCCCCTGCGGCCGCTGCTCCGAGATCTACTACGACCGCGTGCCCGATGCCTCGGGCACGAGCCAGTTCCGGGCCGACGTGATGGCGGACAGCGGGCGGTTCGTCGAGATCTGGAACAACGTGTTCATGGAATTCGACCGGAACGCCGACGGCGTGCTCACACCGCTGCCGGCGCCGTCGATCGACACCGGCATGGGCCTCGAGCGCATCTCGGCCGTGATGGCCGGCTCGACGTCGAATTACGACACCGCGCTCTTCACGCCGATCCTCGACGCCGTCGGACGGCTGGCGGGCCGGACGCACGGCGGCACGATGGCGCCCGGCGACGTCTCGATGCGCGTCATCGCCGATCACCTGCGGGCGATGACCTTCCTCATCGCCGACGGCGTCGTGCCGTCGAACGAATGGCGCGGCTACGTGCTGCGCAAGATCATGCGGCGCGCCATGCGTCACGGCCGCAAACTCGGCCTCGAACAGGCCTTCCTCCACGAGCTCGTGGACGTCCTCGTCGGCGAGATGGGCGGCGCCTATCCGGAACTGGTCGCCGGCCGCGACGCCGTCACCAAAGTCGTGCGCCAGGAAGAAGAACGCTTCGGCGCCGTGCTGGCTGAAGGCCTGCCCCGCCTCGAAAAGGTGATGGAGGCGGCCGGCGCCGGCGGCGTCATTGCCGGCGACAAGGCGTTCGCGCTCTACGACACCTTCGGCATGCCGTTCGACTTCATCGAAGACACCGCGGCCAGCCAGGGCCTGCGCGTGGACGTCGAAGGCTTCCAGGCGCGTATGGAGGCCCAGCGCGAACAGGCGCGGAAGCACAGCGCCTTCGGTGGGCCGAAGAAGGCCGAGCTCTCCGCGGAGGCACGCGCCGCGCTCGCGCCGATTACCGAGACCTTCATCGGCTACGACCACGAAGCCGGCGAGGCGACGCCGATTGCCGCGCTGCTCGACGTCGATTTCACGCCGGTGCCCAGCCTCGACGCCGGCGCCCCCGGCATCGTCGTGCTGGCCACGACGCCGTTCTATGTCGAAGCCGGCGGTCAGGTGTCCGACGCCGGCGTGCTGCGCGGCACGCAGGGCGCCTCGACGGCCGTCATCGACGTGGTGCGCCTGGGGGCCGGGCTGCCGCGCGGCCACCGCATCGCCTCGGCCGCCGAACCCTTGCGTGTCGGCGACCGCGTGGTGCCGGTGGTCGACCACACCCGCCGCGCCGCCGTACGCCGCAATCACACCGCGACGCACCTGCTCCACGCCGCCCTGCGCCAGACGCTCGGCGGCCACGTGAAGCAGGCCGGGTCGCTCGTCTCGCCCGACCGCCTGCGCTTCGACTTCGTGCATGGCGGCGCCATGACGGCCGACGAACGAGCCGCCATCGAGCGCACGGTCAACGCCGCGGTGCTCGCCAACGAGCCCGTGGTCACGGTCGTGAAGGACACCGAACAGGCCATTGCCGACGGCGCCACCGCACTCTTCGGCGAGAAGTACGGCGACAAGGTGCGCGTCGTCGCCATCGGCGACGGCCGCTTCAGCACCGAACTCTGCGGTGGCACGCACGTGCGCGCCACGGGCGACATCGGCCTCGTCGTCGTCACCGAGGAATCCGGTGTGGCGGCCGGTGTGCGACGCGTCGAGGCCCTCACGGGCACCGCCGCCCTCACCTACCTGCGGCAGGCCGTGCACGATCTGCAGCGCGCCTGCGAGGCCGCGCACGCCACCCCTGGCGAGCTGGCCGCCAAGGTCGAGCAGCAGGCCGCGCAGCTGGCCCGCGCGCTCAAGGACATCCGCGAGCTGAAGACGGCCGCCGCGCTCGGCAGCGGCGCCGGCGGCGGCAGCAACGCCGACGCGGAGACGACCGTGGGCGCGTTCAAGGTGGTCGTCCGTCAGGTGGCGGACCTCGACCGCGAGGCGCTCAGGGCGCTGGCCGACCTCACGAAATCGAAGCTCGGCGAAGGCGTGGTGTTCCTGGCCGGTCCGACCGGGGACGGCCGCGTCTCGATGGTCGCCTCGGTGACCCCGGGTGCGGCGAAGAAGGCCCCGGCCGGCGCCCTCGTGAAGCACCTGGCGCCGATCGTCGGCGGCGGGGGCGGCGGGCGCCCTGACTTCGCGGAAGCCGGCGGCAAGGACGCGGCGAAGATCCCGGATTTGCTTACCGCTGCACGGAGTCATATCGCCAGCCTGCTCCAGGGCTAATCTCCGCCGCCGAAGTGCTCGATACTCCGGGGAAGGCGGGGTGCTCCCGGGCACGCCGCCCCCCTGACTTCGATGGCTGCCGGCCGCCTCCTCTGCTTCGTCGTCGCGCTCTTCGCCCTCGCCACGGGGACGGCACAGGCGCAGATCTACGTCTGGCGCGATGCCGCCGGGCAGATGGTGCTCTCGGACACACCTCCCGTCACCGGCACGCCGATGCAGACCTTCGAGGTGCCGAAGGCGCGGGGCGTCAGGGTCACCCGCCCTCCCGACAGGAAGTCCGCGCAGTTCGATCCCTACATCGACGATCACGCCACCACGCACGGCGTCGATCCCGACCTCGTGCGCGCCGTGATCCAGGTGGAGTCGGCCTTCAATCCGCACGCCGTCTCGCCCAAGGGGGCCATGGGCCTCATGCAGCTGATGCCGGCTACGGCGGCCGAACTCGGCGTCGCCAACCCCTTCGACCCCAACGAGAACATCGGCGGCGGCGTGCGCTATCTCAAGCGCCTGCTGGCCCGCTACGACGACAAGGTGGAGCTGGCGCTTGCCGCGTACAACGCCGGTGCCGGCGCTGTCGACCGCTACGGGCAGAAGGTCCCGCCCTACCGCGAAACCCGCGAATACGTGCAGAAGATCACGAAGGGCCGGGCCACGAGCGCCCCGGCCAAGGCCCCGACCCGCATCTACCGCTGGGTGGAGGTGGTCGACGGCCGTGAAGTGACGCGCTATTCCGACCGGCCCCAGCCGGGCACGAAGTCCGACGCGACCCATCCGGGCTCGCGCTGAGTGTGATATTCTTCGGCTTTTGGTGCAGTCACACCGCTAGAGGTTTGTACACGTGGCGAAGAGAAACAAGTCGGCCCTGAAGGCCCACCGTCAGAATGTCGTGCGTCGCGCCCGCAACCGCGACATGCGTTCCGCGCTCCGCACCGGCCTCAAGGCCATCCGGGCGGCGCTCAACGCCGGCAAGATCGACGACGCGAAGAAGTTGCTGACCGCGGCGACGTCCCTCGTGGACAAGATGGCCGGCAAGGGCATCATCCACAAGAACACGGCCGGCCGCTACAAGTCGCGCATCGCGGCGAAGCTCAAGCCCAAGACCGCCTAGTCGGGCCCGCGGGCGTGCCCGGGGCGCCCGCACACACTTCCACCACCAGCGTCTCGAGCACGTAGCGCGGTTCGCCGCGTGAGCTCTTGACCGCCAGATCCGTCTCCAGCACCCGCCGGAGCGCCTGGCGTGCCCGCTGATCGGGACGCAGCCGGATGACCGCCGCGCGAATCTGCCCGAGCACCATCGGTGCCGGCGCGCCCGCGTCCATGAGCGCATCGATCTCGCGCAGCGCGGCCGCCGTGTTCCCCGCCCAGATCGCCTTCCCCAGCGCGAAATCCTCTCCGGGTTCATCGACCGGCGCCACGACGTCCTTGACGTCGGCGGCGGTGATCGCGCGCGCCCCGGCGGCGTAGAGCACCAGCTTGTCGATCTCGGCGCGGATGCGCGACAGGTGCAGGCCGGTCGCCTCGACCAGCGCCCGCATCGCCGGCGCGTCCATCGTCATCTCGTCCTGTTCGAGCCGGGCGGTGATCCAGCGCGCGGCATCGGCCGCCGTTTCGAGGCTGCCGCAATCGACCACCATCGCCTTCTGCAGCAGCAGCTTCGTGATGCGGCGGCCGCGGTCGAGCGATGGCGCGTCGAGCACGAGCGTCGTGAGGGGCTCGGGCGCAGCCACGTAGGCTTCGAAGTCTTCCGCCGGTGTCGTCGCCCGCGCCTTGCGCTTCCCCGCCGGCGCGTCGACCGGCGGCGGCTCCTCGTCCTTCGCCTTGCGCGGCGTCAGCAGGAACTCGGCATCGTGCACGAGGATGACCCGCCGCGGCGCCATCATCGGCAGCGTGCGCGCGGCGCCAAGAATCGCCGAGAGCATCTCGTCGCGGTCGCCGGCGTTGCCGGCCTCGCGCCCGTGGAAAGCCGCCGTGTTGAACGCGTGCAGGCCCTCGTCCACGAGCTCGAGGAACGCCTGTGCCAGGTCATAACGCGACGGCGCGTCGTCGCTCTCGAGCAGGTAGATCGGATGCGTCGTCCCCGACGCGATCTGGGCGCGAACCTGAGCCGGTGTCATGCGGGACCGATCAGAACGCTTCCATGATGGCGCTCACGACCGAGCGCGCGAAGTCGGTGCTGAGACGATCGACCGCGGCACGCTCCTGGTCGATGAACGCCCCGGCGCCGCCCGAGGCGGCCAGATTCGCGCTCGAGGCGCTCGCCAGTTCGTACTCGTCGCTGAAGGAGAGCGACGGGTTCTCCCACAGCGTCTTCTTCTGCCGCGCGTCGGCGAACGACACGCTGACGACGACCGTGAAGCGGTACCGCGAGGCCTGCTGGCTCGGATTGAAGCCGGCCGGGGCCGCGCCGATGCTCATGATCTCGCCGCGCACGACGCCGTCGACGCCGGTGTCGTTCGGCACCACCTGGTAGCGGCCGCGCCCCTGGAACTCGACGCGGACCTTTTCGGTGAAGATCTGTTCGAGCGGCGAATACGGCGTGCGGTTGCCGAACATCGGGATGCCGAGCGCCTGGATGTAGTCGGGCAGGAACGAGCCCCGGCCGACCAGCGAGTAGCCGCACCCGGCCATCACCAGCGAGGCACCGCCGAGCGGCACGACACGCAGCACGTCACGGCGCGTCAGCACCGCGGCCGGCTCCCCTGAGCCAGGTCGAAGGGAGCCCCGAGCCCCGAGTCCCGAGCCCCGCGTCGCCCGCCCTGAGCCTCGTCGAAGGGTCATCCCACGACCACCGAGACCAGCCGTCCTTTGGCAATCACCACCTTGCGGACGGTCTTCCCCGCCAGGTGCGGCACGACGGCCGGATCGGCCAGCGCCAGCGCTTCGAGGTCGGCATCACTGATGTCCGGCGCCACCGTGAGGCGGGCGCGCACCTTGCCGTTCACCTGCACCGGGATGACCACTTCCTCGGCCTGCGCGGCCGATTCGTCCACGACCGGCCAGGACGCCGCCGCCAGGCCGCCCGCGTGTCCGTAGGCTTCCCACAGCTCCTCGGCCGTGTGCGGCGCAAACGGCGAGACGAGCCGCACGAGCGCCTCGACGGCTTCACGCGCCACGGCCGCGCCCTGCGCGGTAGGCGCGGTGCGCTGCTGCTCGGTGAAGAGGTAGAAGTCGTTCACGAGTTCCATCATCGCCGAGATGGCCGTGTTCATCTGCTTGCGGACGTCGATGTCGGCCGTCACGCGGCGGATGGTCTCATGCGTCTTGCGCCGCAGCGCCCGTTCCTCGCGCGCGAGGGTGGCCGTGTCGAGCGGCGGCGCCGCGACGGCGGCCTCGCGCCACTGGTCGGCGACGCGCCACACGCGCGCCAGCCAGCGGAACATGCCGTCGAGCCCGGCATCGCTCCACTCCACTTCCTTCTCGGGCGGCGCGACGAACATGACATACGTGCGCAGCGCGTCGGCGCCGACCTTCTGGAGCATCGTGTCGGGATCGACGACGTTGCCCTTCGACTTCGACATGACGTTGCCGTCCTTGAGCACCATCCCCTGCGTGAGGAGGTGCATGAACGGCTCGCTGTGATCGACCATGCCGAGGTCGCGGAACACGCGGGCGAAGAAGCGCGAGTAGATGAGGTGCAGGATGGCGTGTTCGACGCCGCCCGAGTAGAAGTCCACCGGGCCCCAGTACTTCACGGCCGCCGGATCGAACGGCAGGCGGTCGTTGTGGGCATCGGCGAAGCGGTAGAAGTACCACGACGAGTCCACGAACGTGTCCATCGTGTCGGTCTCGCGCCTGGCGGCGCCGCCGCACTTCGGGCACGTCACGTTCACGAACTCGGGTACGTGCGCGAGCGGCGAGTCACCGCGGCCGGTGAACTCGGTCACCTTCGGCAGCACGACCGGCAGCTGGTCGTCGGGCACCGGCACGACACCGTCGACCGGGCAGTGGATCATCGGAATCGGCGTGCCCCAGTAGCGCTGGCGCGAGATGCCCCAGTCCTTGAGGCGGAACTGCACCGAGCCCGTGCCGAAGCCGCGGGCTTCGGCGTCCGCCGTCATGCGGCGGCGCGCCTCGGCCGACGTCAGGCCGTCGTAGGCGCCGGAATTCACGACCGTGCCCTCGTCGCCGTGCGCTTCGGTCATCGCCGCCGGATCCGGCACGGTGCCGTCGGCCGCGCGGATGACCGCGCGCACCTCGAGGCCGTACTTGCGCGCGAACTCGAAGTCGCGCTGGTCGCCGTGCGGCACGCCCATCACGGCGCCGGTGCCGTATTCGCCGAGCACGAAGTTGGCGACCCAGATCGGCACGCGTTCACCCGAGAACGGATTGAGCGCGTAGGCGCCGGTGAAGACGCCTTCCTTCCCCGCCTCGCCCGACATGCGGGCGGTGCGGTCCTGGCCGCGGTAGCGCTGCGCCTCGGTGAGGACGTCGGCGCGGCCCGTACGCTCAGCCAGCCGCGGCACGAGCGGATGTTCGGGCGCGAGCGTGAGGAACGTGGCGCCGTAGATCGTGTCGATGCGCGTCGTGAAGACCTCGACGCCCTCGGGCTCGCCCTCGATCGCGAAGCGGACCCGCGCGCCTTCCGAGCGGCCGATCCAGTTGCGCTGCATCGTGAGCACCTTCTCGGGCCACGACGTCAGGCCATCGGCGCCGGCGAGCAGGTCGTCGGCGTAGGCCGTGATCTTGAAGAACCACTGCTCGAGATCCTTTTCGACCACGAGCGACCCGCAGCGCCAGCAGGCGCCGTCGACCACCTGCTCGTTCGCGAGCACGGTCTGGCAGCTCGGGCACCAGTTCACGGTGGAGCGCCGGCGATAGGCCAGGCCGCGCTCGAACATCCGCGTGAAGAGCCACTGGTTCCAGCGGTAGTAGTCGGGCAGGCAGGTCGCCAGTTCCCGGCCCCACGCGTAGCTGATGCCGAGACGCTGCAACTGCCCCTTCATGTGGGCGATGTTGGCGAGCGTGGACGTCTCGGGATGGATCCCGCCCTTGATGGCGGCGTTCTCGGCCGGCAAGCCGAACGCGTCCCAGCCGAAGGGGTGCAGCACGTTGAAGCCCTGCAGGCGCTTCAGGCGGGCGACGACGTCGCCGATGATGTAGTTCCGCACGTGCCCGACATGCGCGTGTCCCGAGGGATACGCGAACATCTCGAGACAGTAGAACTTCGGCTTCGACGGATCGACGACGACCTCGAAGGCCTGCTGGTCGTCCCAGCGCTTCTGCCACTTCTGATCGAGGTCTTGCGGATGGTAGTCAGACACGGGTATTGGGCACCGGAAAAGGCGGCAGAACCGCCGCCGTTCGAATTCTACCAGCCGGGGACGGGCGACGCGGCGGCTCGCGCGCGCATTGCCGCGGCCCACACCCTCTTTCGGATGCCGAAGCCGGCGCTCAGAGCCCCGGCCAGGCGCCCTGGAGGGCCGCTCTGGCCTCGGCGGCTGCGGCCAGGCCTCGCGACCGGTCGCCGGGCACGTCGACGTCTGGTGCGGCCGTCTCGCGGCCTGCCAGCACGCCCAGGACGGCATCGAGCGACGAGGTCAGCCCCTCGAGGCTGTAGCCACCCTCGGTGACGTAGACGACACGGCCGCCGGCGTGGCGCTGCGCCACCCCTTCGAGCTGCCGCACGAGGTTGGCGAACCCGGACGGCGTCATGCGGAAGCCGCCGAGCGGGTCGTCGTGGTGCGCGTCGAAGCCGGCCGACACGAGCAGCAACTCCGGCCGGAAGCGCTCGAGCACGGGCACGGCCACGGCGCGGAACACCTCGTCGAGGTCGGCGTCGCCGGCCCCGGCCTCGAGCGGCAGGTTGACGGTGAATCCGGCCCCCGCCCCGCTGCCGGTCTCGTTCGCGGCGCCGGTGCCCGGGTAGTACGGGAACTGGTGCGTCGAGACGAAGAGTACCGACGGGTCGTCGTAGAAGGCCGCCTGCGTGCCGTTGCCGTGGTGCACGTCGAAGTCCACGATGGCGACGCGCGCCAGGCCCTCGCGGCGCGCCCAGGCCGCGCCGATGGCGATGCTGTTGAACAGGCAGAAGCCCATCGCCCGCGCCGGCTCGGCGTGATGGCCGGGCGGCCGGACGAGCGCCACGGCCGGATCGCCGGGATTCGCGAGCACGTGACGGACGCCGTCGATGACGGCGCCAGCCGCGAGCGCGGCCACGTCGTACGACTCGGGGCTCGTCGTGGTGTCGGGATCGAGCCGCACGGCCGCCCCCGCCGTCTCGTGAATCGCCGCCACGTAGTCGGGCGCATGCACCAGCGCCAGCGTCGCATCGTCCGCCGGCGACGGCTCGCGCAGCTCGTGGCCGGCGGCCCCCCAGGCGAGCGCCACCCGCCGCAGCGCCTCGGCGCGTTCGGGCCGCTCGGGGTGTCCTAGCGGGGTCAGGTGGTGCGCGAAGCGCTCGCTCGTCAGCAGCAGCATGCCGTCCTCACTCCTTCGTGCCGGCCGGACGCGCCAGCGCTGACGCGCAGGTGGCCTCGGCCTCGGCCAGCGCCCGTTCGAGCGCAACGCGCGCCGTCCCGAGGCCGGCCTCGTCGGTGTCTCTCGCGACCCGCATCGGCGCGCCAATGGCCACGACCACACGCGCGCCCGGCTTCGGGATGTGCGTGCGGTCCCAGCTCTTCATCGTCCAGTGACGATCGGCGGCCGCGTGTATCGGCAGAATCGGATGGCCCGTGGCTCTCGCCAGCCACACGACCCCCGGCTGCGCCACGCCACGCGGGCCGCGCGGCCCGTCCACGGTGAACGCCGCCGGCTGGTGCGCGATCGACCGCAGCAGCGAGCGCAGCGCCCGCGCGCCGCCGCGCGAACTCGAGCCGCGCGCCGCGCCGAAGCCGAAGCGCCGGATGATCCGCGCGATCCATTCGCCGTCGAAGTTCTCGCTCGTCACGACCACGATCCCGCGGTCGCGGAAGAAGTACATGCCGGGCAGGATGTGGCCGTGCCAGAGCGCCACGATGTATCGTTCGCCGCTGGCGTCGAGCGCGTCGAGATGCTCGCGGCCCACCGCCTCGAGATGCAGCGTCCGGCCGAGCGCGCCGAGAAGCGGCGCACCAAGGCCGGCAATCGCCGCCACTTCGGCGCGGCGCCGCCACGACTTCTGCCACGCCGGACGTGCTGCGTCGTCAGGGGCGTCGGCGGTCACATGCCGTCGTATTGCGGGCCTTCGCCGCCTTCGGGCGCGACCCACGTGATGACCCCGTAGGGGTCCATGATGTCGCACGTCTTGCAGTGCACGCAGTTCGAGGCGTTGATCTGCAGACGCTTGCCGCCGGCGCCGTTGTCCACCATCTCGTAGACGTTGGCCGGGCAGAACTTCACGCAGGGGTGGCCGTATTCGGGGCCGCATACCGAGTGGCACACGTCGGTCTGCACGCGCAGGTGCGCCGGCTGGTCTTCCTCGTGATGCACGCCGGCAAAGTGCACGCTCGTCGCCTTGTCGAAGGTGAGCACGCGGTCGGGCGCCACGGCGTTCGAGGGCGTGAGCACGTGCCGCTTCTCGAGGCCGTAGTAGTCGCCCAGGGTGCGCATCTGCGTATGGCCGGCGTGCCCGTGCAGGTCTTCCGGCCACCAGCCGCCGGTCGCCATCGCCACGCCCGCGAACGCCGAGCCGATGAGCATGCCGCCGCCGAAGGCCTGGTGCACGTTGCGCACCGGATACAACTCCTGCTTCACGGGCGAGGCATCGATCGCGGACTTGTACGCGCTGAGCACCGTCTTCGACGTGTCGTCGCGGCGCACGGCGGCGAACGCCGTCTCGGCGGCCAGCATGCCGCTCCGCATCGCCAGGTGGATGCCCTTGAGGCGCATCGAGTTCACGAAGTTCGCCGCGTCGCCGACGATGAGCGCGCCATCGGCGTAGAGCGTCGGCTGCGTGTTCCACCCGCCTTCGGGCAGCGCCTTGGCGCCGAAGCGCACGAGCTGCCCGTCGCGCAGGATGTCGCTGATGAACGGATGGGTCTTGAAGCGCTGGAACGCCTGGTGCGGATCGAGCAGCGGATCCTTGTAGTCGAGGCCGACGACGAAGCCGATCGACAGCCGCCCCTCGGGCATGGCGTAGATCCAGCTGCCGCCGAACTCCTCGTTGCGGAGCGGCCAGCCGAGCGTGTGGATGACGGTGCCGGGGGCGAGCCGATCCTTCGGCACGTCCCACAGCTCCTTGAGGCCGATGCCGAACTGCGCCGGATGCGTGCTGCCGAGCTGCAGCTCGCGCGTCAGCTCCTTCGTGAGGTGGCCGCGCACCCCATCCGCGAAGATCGTGACCTTGGCGCGGATGTCGGCGCCTGGCTCCACCGCGCCACGCGGCGTGCCGTGTTTGCCGATGCCGCGATCGCCGGTGCGCACGCCGACCACGCGCTCGCCCTCGAACAGCACCGACTGGCCGGCAAAGCCCATGAACATGTCGGTGCCGGCCGCTTCCACCTGCTGCGCCAGCCACTTCACGAAGTGGCTGAGCGAGATCACGTAGTTGCCGTGATTCGTGAACGGCGGCGGCGTGATGGGCAGCTTGTAGCGGTTCGTCGCGCCGAGCAGGTAGACGGCGTCGTTCGTCACCTCGCAGGCGAGCGGCGCGCCCTTGGCCCTGAAGTCGGGCACGAGTTCGGCCAGGGTGGACGGATCGAGCAGCGCGCCCGAGAGCGAGTGGGCACCGGCCTCGCGGGCCTTGTCGATGACGGCCACCGAGAGCGGCTCGCCGCCCTGCTGCGCCTGCAGTTGCGACAGGCGCAGCGCGGCGGAGAGGCCCGCCGGGCCCGCGCCCACCACGAGGATGTCGACGTCGAGGGTCTCGCGTTCCATGTCGCCGCCGTTTCCGCGCCCTCCGCCGCGTTGCCGCGGCGGCCGGCGTCAGGACTGACCGAGCTCCGCGATGAGGGCCGGCGCCAGTTCGAAGATATCGCCCTGGATGCCGTAGTCGGCCACTTCGAAGATCGGCGCTTCCGCATCCTTGTTGATGGCGACGATGGTGCGCGAGCCCTTCATGCCGACCAGGTGCTGAATGGCACCCGAGATGCCGACCGCGACGTACAGCTTCGGCGCCACGGTCTGGCCGGAGCTGCCAATCTGCCGTTCCATGGGCAGCCAGCCGTTGTCGCAGATCGGCCGCGACGCGGCGAGTTCGGCACCGAACGCCTTCGCGAGCTGCTCGGCCAGCGCGACGTGCTCCTGCGCCTTGATGCCGCGGCCCACCGCGACGATGCGTTCGGCCTGCGACAGGTCCACCGCCGCCTTCGCTTCCTGGAACGGCGCCTCGGCCGCCTCGCGCAGCGCCGCGGCCTCGATCGCCGCCGCGCGCGGCGTCACCGGCGCACCGGCCCCACGCGCGGCCGCATCGGCGCGGAACGCGCCAATCTGCCACGAGATGAGATGCGGCGCCGGACCGTCGGCCACGACCTCCGCCACGAGCTTGCCCTGGAACATCGGCCGTGTGAACACGGCCGCGCCGTCCTTGTGCCTGACACTCGTCACGTCGGTCACGAGCGTGCGGTCGAGGCGCGCCGCCAGCACCGGCGCGAAATCGCGCGTCTGGTAGGTGTGCGGGAAACACACGTGCGACGGCGAGAGCGCCTGCACCACCTCGGCGACTGCCGCCACGAAGGCATCGGGCGTGTAGCCGCCAAGGGCCGGGTGCGTGACCGCCCACACGGCGGCGACATCCGCGGCCGACAGCTCCTGTGCCGCGGCGGCAACGTCGGCGCCGAAGACGGCAACCGTGATCGGCGCGGCGCCGGCGGCGAGGGCCTGGGCGGCGGCAATCGCTTCCCAGCTGGCGCGATTGAGCTTGCCGTCCTTCTGTTCGCTGATGACGAGGATCATAGGACGCGCGCCTCTTCGCGCAGGCGACGCACGAGTTCGCGCGCCGCGTCCTGCGGCGAGCCCGAAATCATCACCGTCTGCTTCGACTTCTGCGGCGCGGAGAGCCCCAGCACCTTGATGCGCGAGGCCGTGGGCGTCGAGGGCGTCACCACGCGGACTTCCTTCTTCTTCGCCGCCATGATGCCCTTGAGCGTGGCATAACGAAGCTGGTTGATACCGCTTTGAATCGTCAGCAGCGCCGGCAGCGGCATCGAGACGTACTGGAACCAGCCGCCCTCGAGCTCACGCTTGGCGCGCAGCACGCCGCCGTCGATCTGCACTTCCATGATGATGGTCGAATGCGGCATGCCGAGCCGCTCGGCCAGCACCGGGCCGAACTGCCCGTGGCCCTGGTCGTCCGACTGCAGGCCGGTCAGGACGATCTCGAAGGCTTCCGCCTTCACCGCGTCCGCCACCGCCACCGCGCCGGCCCACGCATCGGCGGTGCCGAGTGCGTCGTCCTGCACGTGGATGGCCCGGTCGGCGCCGCGGGCGAGCGCCTCGCGGATGACCTGCTGCGCGCGGGCGGGCCCGGCCGAGACGACCACCACTTCCCCGCCGTGTTTCTCCTTGAGCCGCAGCGCTTCTTCGAGCGCGTAGGCGTCGGGCTCGTTCATCTCGTAGGAGATGTCGGCGTCGCGCACCCAGCGCTTGTCGTCGGTGAGACGGGGCTGCCACTCCCGCGTCGGCACCTGCTTGATACAGACGGCAATCTTCATGGCGTGTGGGGCCGCGGCGCCTCGTCGGCGCCGGCCGGCTCATTCCTCGTAACGGCTGAGAATCAGCGCGGCATTGGTGCCGCCGAACCCGAACGAGTTCGAGAGCACGTGCCGGATCGGCATCGCCCGCTTCGTGTGCGGCACGTAGTCGAGGTCGCACTCGGGGTCGGCCTCGTCGAGGTTGATGGTGGGCGGCGCCATCTGGTGATACACCGCCAGGGCCGAGATGCCCGCCTCGACGCCGCCAGCCGCGCCGAGCAGGTGCCCGGTCATCGACTTGGTGGACGAGATGGCCAGCGTCGCGGCGTGGTCGCCGAAGCAGCGCTTGATGGCCAGCGTCTCGAGCTTGTCGTTGAACGGCGTGGACGTGCCGTGCGCGTTCACGTAATCGATGTCCGACGGCTGCAGCCCGGCCTTGCGCAGGGCGCGTGTCATGACGCGGTAGGCGCCGTCGCCGTCTTCCGAGGGCGCCGTGATGTGGTACGCATCGCCGGCCATGCCGTAGCCGACGATCTCGGCGTAGATCCTGGCGCCGCGCGCCTTCGCATGCTCGAGCTCCTCGAGCACGAGCACGCCGGCACCTTCGCCGATGATGAACCCGTCGCGGTCCTTGTCGAAGGGCCGGCTCGCCTTCGTCGGCGCGTCGTTGCGCGTCGAGAGCGCCCGCAGCGCGCCGAAGCCGCCGACGCTCATCGGCGTGATGGCCGCCTCCGACCCGCCCGTGATCATCGCGTCGGCATCGCCGCGCTTGATGATCTCGTAGGAGTCGCCGACGGCGTGCGCCGAGGCCGAACAGGCCGTGCAGGTGGCCAGGTTCGGTCCCTTGGCGCCGAACCGGATCGACACCTGGCCCGAGGCCAGGTTGATGATGGACGCGGGGATGAAGAACGGCGAGATCTTCCGCGGGCCGCCGTTGATGAGCGCGCTGTGCTCATCCTCGATGGTGCGGAAGCCCCCGATGCCCGAGCCGATGCACACGCCCACGTCGGGCGCGTTCTCCGGCGTGATGACCAGGCCGGAGTCGGCCACCGCGATGTGCGACGCGGCGATGGCGAACTGGATGAAGACGTCCATCTTCTTGACGTCCTTCTTCTCCACGTACGCCAGCGCATCGAAGCCCTTCACCTCGCAGGCGAACCTCGTCGCGAAGTGCTCGGCATCGAACTTCGTGATCGGGCCCGCGCCCGACGTGCCGGCGAGCAGCGCCTGCCACGTGGCCTCGGTCCCGATTCCCAGGGACGTCACCAGCCCGATGCCGGTGACGACGACTCGCCTGTTCAAAGTGCCCCCTCGCCCCTACTTCTTGCCCTTGGCGTTCTTCTCGATGTACTCGACGGCGTCCTTGACACGCGTGATCTTCTCGGCGTCTTCGTCGGGAATCTCGATTTCGAACTCTTCTTCGAATGCCATGACGAGTTCGACGGTGTCGAGCGAATCCGCGCCGAGGTCCTCGACGAACGAGGCGTCCGACGTCACTTCCTCTTCGTCCACCCCGAGCTGCTCAACGATGATGCTCTTCACCTTATCCGCTACGGCCATCTGGCCCTCCTACGTGTACATCCCGCCATTGACTGCGAGAACCTGCCCAGTAATATACGACGCCTCGTCCGACGCCAGGAAACAGACTGCCGCCGCGATGTCGTCGGGCGAGCCGAGCCGTCCCAGCGGGATCTGCGCCGCCCACTGCTTCTGCGTCTCTTCGTTCACGGCCTTCGTCATGTCGGTCTCGACGAAGCCGGGCGCCACCACGTTCACGGTGACGCTGCGCGATCCGACTTCACGGGCGAGCGACTTGCAGAAGCCGATGAGGCCGGCCTTCGACGCCGCGTAATTGGCCTGCCCCGCATTCCCCATCTGGCCGACGACCGAGCTGATGGCCACGATGCGCCCGCCGCGCTGCTTGAGCATCGGCTTGAGCGCCGCCTGGCACAGCACGAAGGCCGCCGTGAGATTCGTGGCGATGACCTCGTCCCAGTCGGCGCGCTTCATGCGCAGCATCAACTGGTCGCGGGTGATGCCAGCATTGCTCACGAGGATATCGAGGCGGCCATGCGTCGCGACCACGCCCTGCACGGCGGCAACAGCCGCATCGGCGTCGGTGACGTCGAGCGAGAGGGCCTCGGCGCGTCCGCCGGCGGCGCGGATCGCCTCCACGGTCGCCGCGGCGTTGTCACCGCGCGCGGCTGCCACCACCGTGGCGCCCTGCGCCGCCAGCATGGCGGCAATCGCCCGGCCGATGCCGCGCGATGCGCCGGTGACGAGCGCCACCTTCCCCTCGAAGCGTGTCATGAGTGTTCGCTCGCGCGGGGCTCGCCCGCCATCAGGGCCTCGATGGCCGCCAGCTGATCCGGCGTCTCGAGATTGTGCACGGCCGCGTCGCGCGCGACCTTCCGGATGAGCCCGCTCAGCACCGTGCCCGGGCCCACCTCAACATATGCGGTGACACCCGCCGATGCAAGGCGGCGCACCGAGTCTTCCCAGCGCACCGGCGCCGAGACCTGACGGATGAGCGCTTCGATCGACGCCGCCGCGTCGTAGCGCGGCTCGGCATCGACGTTGGCGACGACGGGCACGCGCGGGTCGCGCGCCGCGAGCGCGCGCAGCTCGGGGGCCAGGCGCTCCTGCGCCGGCGCCATGAGCGCGCAGTGGAACGGCGCACTGACCGTGAGCGGAATCACGCGCTTCGCCCCGAGCGCTTTCGCGCGCTCACCCGCCCGCGCCACGGCGGCGGTGGCGCCGGCAATCACGATCTGCCCGG
This sequence comes from Acidobacteriota bacterium, assembly GCA_022842985.1. Lineage (GTDB taxonomy): Bacteria > Acidobacteriota > Vicinamibacteria > Vicinamibacterales > UBA2999 > CADEFD01. The sequence goes on from JALHON010000063.1 coordinate 16,158, forward strand.
GAGAATTGAGGTTCGCGGGGCTCACGACCTCGCCGGCGGCGGCCTCGATGCACGCCTGCGCGACCAGCGCTTCATCGGCCCCGAGGATGGCCGCCATGGCGCCGGTGCCCACAGGCACGGCCTCCTGCATGTAGCGGCCGCGATGATGCACCGTGCGCACGGCATCGGCGAAGCTGAAGGTGCCGGCGGCGACGTGGGCCGAATATTCGCCCAGGCTGTGCCCGGCGACGATCGCCGGGCGGCAGCCGCGCGATTCGAGCAGGCGCCAGGCGGCCACGCTCACCGTGAGAATCGCCGGCTGCGTGATCTCGGTCAGCGTGAGGCGGTCGGCCGGTCCCTCGAAGATGATCGTGCTGAGCGACATCCCGAGCGCGGCATCGGCCTCTTCGAACGTCTCCCGGCAGATCGGGAAGGCCTCGGCGAGGGCCTTGCCCATCCCGACGGTCTGCGAGCCCTGGCCGGGAAACACGAACGCGATCATCGATCCCCCATCAGTTGCGCGGTCACGCGCTGTTCCATCCGCCCGAGGATGTCGTCGGCCGCGAAGCGGGCCGCCGCCACGACGGCATTGCGAATCGCCTTCACCGAGCTGCGGCCGTGGCACACGAACACGAGGCCCGACACGCCGAGCAGCGGCGCCCCGCCGTACTCCGAGTAGTCGAGCCGCTTGCGGAAGCGGCGGAATGCCCGGCGCGACAGCAGGTAGCCCACCTGACTCGAAAAGGTGCTGGAGAGTTCGGCACCGAGCAGTTCCTCGACCGTCTCGACGAGCCCCTCGCTCAGCTTGAGCGCGACGTTGCCGGTGAAGCCGTCACACACGATGACGTCGGCAGCACCGGAGAAGATGTCGCGCGCCTCGATGTTGCCGGCAAAGGCGATCGGCGCGGCCTTGAGCAGCTTGTACGCCTCGCGCGTGAGCTCGTTGCCCTTGCCTTCTTCCTCGCCGATCGACAGCAGCCCGACGCGCGGCCGCGACACCCCGAGGAGCGCCTCCGCGTACACGGCCCCGAGCACCCCGAACTGCAGGAGGTACGGCGGCCGGCATTCCACGGTGGCGCCGGCATCGAGCAGCACCGCCATGCCGGTGCGGGTGGGAATGGCCGGCGCGAGTGCCGGACGATCCACGCCCGGCAGCATGCCGAACACGGCGTGCGCCGCGACCACCGAGGCTCCGGTATGCCCGGCGCTCACGAGCGCCGAGGCCTCGCCCCGCTGGACGAGCTCGGCGGCCACACGGATCGACGCCCCCGGCTTGCGCCGGAGCGCCGCCGCCGGCGACTCGTCCATGCCGATGACATCGGGCGCGTCGACCACCGTGACGTCGAGCGCCGCCCGATCGTCGTGCCGCGCGAGCTCCGCCGCGATGGCATCGGCGCGACCGACGAGCGTCACCGCCACGCCGGAGTGCCGGGCCGCGGCGAGCGCGCCATCGACGACACGGGACGGCGCGAAATCGCCGCCCATCGCATCGACGGCGATCCGCATGGACCGGCCGGACGACGGCCTCACCGCCAGCCCCGTTCAGGGCCGGCGAGGCGCGCGCTCAGCGCTCTACTCCTCGTCGACGGCGCGGACCTGCCGCTCGTTGTAGAACCCGCAGTACGCGCACACGCGGTGCGGGGCCTTCGGCTCACCGCACTGCGGGCAGGCGCCCGCGGTGGTCTGCGGCAGCGCGTCGTGGGTGCGGCGCTTGCGGCCGCGGGTCTTGGAGTGTCGGCGTTTGGGATTAGGCATCGTCGTTCGTCCGGGCAGAGGCGAGCGTCTGCAGCACGGCCAGACGTGGATCCTGCCACGTCGGCGCGCACTGGCAGCGCTCGGTGTTGAGGTTGATCCCGCACTGTGAGCAGAGCCCCTGACAGTCGGGCGTGCAGAGCGGCTTCATGGGAATCGCCAGGTAGCACTGCTCGCGCACCACCTGTCCGAGGTCGATCGCGTCGTCGGCGTAGAACGCCGTCGTCGGGTCGGTGTCGGGGTCTTCGTCCTTGTGGCCGGCCAGCGCCTGCGGCAGGAACCGCAGCTCGAAGGCGCCGTCGACGGGCATCCGGTACGGTTCGGCGCAGCGGCTGCAGGCGAGTTCGACCTCCGTGGTCACCCGCCCGACGAGCCGGTAGCGGTCCTCGTCCTTGTGCAGCGTGCCCACGAGGCGCGCCGGCGTGACGATCCGGAATTCCTCGTCGGCGGCGAACGCCTCCGGCGCCATCGTGCGGTCCACGGGCGTCTCGGGCTGGCGGATGCTGGTGAGGTCGAGCAACATGTGTGTTCAGGCCCAGAACTGCGTTCCGGCAGACGAGCCGACCAGCCAGTATATCACGCGGTTTCCCGGCCCTCTTTCGCCAGGTCTTTGCCCGGACGGCGGCCGCTCCGGCCCCGGAGCCCGCCTCAGCGGCCGGCCAGCGAGCGCTCGGACACCGGCCAGGGGCCCACCCATGGCTTCGGAATGAAGAGCTGCTCGAACAGACCGACGGCGTAGCGGTCGGTCATCCCGGCGATGAAGTCCTGAGTCGCCACGTCCAGGCCTTCCGCCTCGACGGTGCGCAGATCCAGGAAGGCGTCCGGCTGCTTCTGCACGCGCTCCCAGAGCCCCCCCAGGATGCCCTCGGCCTTGGCGAACTCGGCCATGGCGGCGGCGTTCTCGTAGACCTCCGTGAACAGGAAATCGCGCAGCGCGAGGGTGGCGTCCAGCATCTCGCCGCTCATGCGGATTTCGTCGGTGCCGCCGGCGAGCGTCTCGCGCACGACGTCGGACACCATGCGGCCGATGCGTTCGGAGGCCGAGCCGCCGAGCACCGCCCGGGCGGTGGCCGGCAACGCCCGCTCATCGAGCAGGCCGGCGCGGATGGCGTCGTCGACGTCGTGGTTCACGTAGGCGACGATGTCGGCCACCCGGGCCACCTGTCCTTCCATGGTCGAGGCGCGATGTTCGGGCGGCGCGCCCACCGGCAGGCCGTGTTTGCCCTTCGAGTGGCGCGCGATGCCGTCGCGCACTTCCCAGGTGAGGTTCAGCCCCTGCCGGTCGTGCTCGAGCACGTCGACGATGCGCAGGCTCTGCTCGTAGTGATTGAAGCCCGTCGGGTTCAGGGTCTTGAGCACGCGCTCGCCGGCGTGGCCGAAGGGCGTGTGGCCGAGGTCGTGGCCAAGCGCGATCGCCTCGGTGAGCTCTTCGTGCAGGCGCAGCACCTTGGCGATCGTGCGCGCGATCTGCGAGACCTCGAGCGTGTGCGTGAGGCGCGTGCGGTAATGGTCGCCGGCCGGCGAGAAGAAGACCTGCGTCTTGTGCTTCAGGCGGCGGAACGCCTTCGTGTGGATGATCCGATCGCGGTCGCGCTGGAACGCGGGGCGGATCGGATCCTCGGGCTCCGGACGCATCCGGCCCTTCGTGGCCGCGGCGCGGGCCGCCTGCGGCGCCAGCGACTCGAGTTCCCGGGCTTCGAGCTGTTCACGGATGGTCATGCGACGCCCTTTGCGGCCTGCGACATCCCGCCATGGTAGCAGGGCCGCGCGGCTCAGCGGAGCAGGTCGAGGAAACTCGCGCCGTGCGCGATTGGTCCCACGCCGAACCAGGCGGCGAGCGACTGCCCCACATCGGCGAACGTCTGGCGCACACCGAGCGGGCCTGGCGCCGTCATCCACCGCGCCGTCACGAGCAGCGGCACGTATTCCCGTGAGTGGTCCGTGCTCGGCGTCGTCGGGTCGTTGCCATGGTCGGCCGTGATGATGACCAGGTCGTCCGCGCCTGCCGCGGCGAGGATCTCGGGCAGCCGGCGGTCGAAGCGTTCGAGGTTGGCGGCATACCCCGCGACGTCGTTGCGGTGGCCGAATTTCGTGTCGAAGTCGACGAGGTTCACGAAGAGGAATCCGGGCGTGTCGTCGCGCAGGAGCGTGAGCAGCGCGTCCACGCCCTCGTCGTCGCTCGCCGTCGGCACGGCCCGGCTGACGCCGCGGCCGGCGAACAGGTCACTCACCTTCCCCACCGCCGTCACCGGCACGCCACGCGCCGTCAGCCGGTCGAGCAGCGTCTCGGCGGTGGGCGGCATGGCGTAGTCGTGCCGGTTGGCCGTGCGCGTCCAGGCCCCCGGGGCGCCCACGAACGGGCGCGCGATCACGCGGCCGAGGCCGCGCCCCTCGACGGCCAGTTCGTAGGCGACGTGACACCAGTCGTAGAGCTGCGCGATCGGCACCACGGCCTCGTGCGCCGCGATCTGGAACACGCTGTCGGCCGAGGTGTAGACGATCGGCCGTCCCGTGGCCACGTGTTCGTCGCCGAGGGCGTCGATGATCGCGGTGCCCGATGCCACGCAGTTGCCGAGCACGTGGCGGCCGATGCGCGCTTCGAAGGCCGCGATGAGATCGGCGGGAAACCCGTGCGGGAAGGTCGGGAACGGCTCGTCGAGCACGACGCCCATGAGTTCCCAGTGGCCGGTGACGGAGTCCTTGCCGGCCGACCGCTCCGCCATGCGGCCCCACGCGGCT
>JALHON010000064.1 GCA_022842985.1 Acidobacteriota bacterium
CGGCACGGCAGCCGCGGCCATGACGGGCGCGGGTTCCGGTACGACGGCGGGTTCGGGCGCCGGCAATGACTCGACCGGCGCCGCCGTGGCCACGACCTCGGGCGCCGGCTCGGGCTCTGGCTCGGGCTCGGGCGCCGTGTCCAGCGGCAGGTCGTAGAGGTCGTCGGGCGCGCCGTAACCCGCGGCGGCCAGCGCGCGCGACGCACTCTCGATCTCGTCGGCATCGTCGGCGAAGAGCTGCGCGGCGGCCATGTCGGCGTGCGACACGGTGGCCTCGGCGACGGCCGCGCTGGGCGCGGCAACCTCGACCGTGGCGGATTCGCTGTGCATGACCGGCGTCTCGGCCACCGCGGCGACGACCGGCGCGGGCAGGCTGACCTCCACGGGCAGGGCGGGCTCGACGTCGGCCTCCGGCGTCTCGGCGGCGACGAGCGGTGCCGCGGGGATCTCGGCCACGGGCGCGGGTTCGTAGGTATGCACCGGCGGCGCAGGCTCCGGCGCGATGACGGGCTCCGGCACGGTCACGGGCTCGGGCTCGTGTGCGACGGCGACGGGCGCGGGCACGTAGGCTGGCTCCGGCACAACCACCGGTTCGGGCGCGGCCACGGGGGCGACACGACGGTGACGGCGCAGTTCGATCCAGATGTCGTCGCCGCCACGCGCGGCCACGACCGTGAAGCGGTCGCCGGCGGCGGCGGCGCGATCGTCGAGTTCGTGTTCGACGGCCCCCATCTCGCGCAGCGAGCGCAGGGCGTCGGCCGTCAGCAGCTGGGCGAGCATGCCCTCCATCGCTCCAAGGCCGAGGCCCTGACGCGACAGTTCCACGGGACCCGACGCCGCCACCACGTAAGGCTTTTCGCCCACGTGGAGCACCAGCGCGTCACCGTCACTGCGCACGACCGCGGTCAGAAGCGAATCTACGAGAGGCATCGAATGTCAGGCCGGGTCCTGAGGTGCGCGGCGTTGCACTGATTCTCGTGCCCCGCCATCGCCTTCAGCCCTGCATGACATGTTTCGGACCGTGGCGACAGCAACGTTAGCGGCCTCAGCCGTCGGCCGGCCGGCGGGCGACGTGCATGGTCATGAGCCCCCACAGCAGCGGCACGGCCTGCACGTCGACGAGGCCGCGCGCGCGCAGCCGGGCGGCGACACCGCGCGCGCCCGGATACCGGCGAATCGAGGCCGGAATATAGCGATATGTATCGGGATCGCCGTGCAGCAGCCAGCCGAGCGTGGCGCCCACGGCGGTGAGGTAGGCGAGATAGATCGCACAGACGAACGGCGAGGACGGGCGGTTGAAGTCGAGCGAGAGCAGGCGGCCGCCCGGCGCGAGCACGCGCACGATCTCGTCGATCGCTGTCTCGAGATCGGGCACGTTGCGCAGACCGTAGCTCGTCGTCACGAGCGTGAAGGCCGACGACGGACACGGCAGCGCCGCCATGTCGCCCACCGTCCAGGTCACACCGGTGGCCCCTGACGCCCGCGCCTTCCCCGCCGCGAGCTGCAGCATGCGGTGGGTGACGTCGAGACCCACGACCCGCGCGCCACGGGCCGCGAGCGCAAACGCCAGATCGCCCGTGCCCGACGCCAGGTCGAGGGCACGTTCGCCCGGCACGACGGCGGCACGCGCGACCAGACGCGCCTTCCAGCGGCCGTCCATGCCGTACGACAACACGCGGGTGATGAGATCGTAGCGGTCGGCGATGGTCGCAAAGAGCGTGCGGACGTAGCGCGACTTCGCGGCGGGCGACTCGAAGGCGGCGTCGAGCGACACGCTCAGCCGGCCACCAGGCGCCAGCTCTGCGCCACGAGGAAGCAGAGGAGGAAGCCGAGGCCCACGGGCAGGAGCGCCGAGAGCGCCGTCCACTTCACGCTGCCCGTCTCCTTCCAGATCGTGTAGATCGTGGTGGAACACGGGTTGTGCACCAGGCTGAAGAGCATGAGGCACACCGCCGTCAGCAGCGTCCAGCCGCTGCCGCGCAGGAGCGCGCCGGTGTCGGTCGTCGAATCGAGCTCGAACATCACGCCGGCGCCGGCGCCGAATTCGGTCGTGCCGCTCACGAGCACCGTCAGCATGAGAATCGTCGGCACCACGATCTCGTTGGCCGGGATGGCGACGATATAGGCGAGCAGGATCACGCCGGAGAGGCCGATGAGGCCGCCGAACGGCTGCAGCCACGTCACGATCTGCGCCGCGAGACTCGCATCGCCCCAGGGGATGTTCGACACGAGCCAGATGACCGCGCCGGCCGGCAGCGCGAAGACCACGGCGCGCCAGAGCACGTAGAGCGTGCGGTCGATGAGCGACGTGTAGAGCGTGGCGAGCACCCGCGGCGGCCGGTACGGCGGCAGCTCCAGGCTGAAGGCCGAGACTTCGCCACGCAGCACCGTGCGCGAGAGCAGCCACGAGGTGGCGAAGGTCAGCACGATGCCGAGCACCGCCACCGTGACCACGGCGAGCGCCGAGACCAGCCCGGCCAGGTGCGCCGGCGCCACGCTGCCGACGAAGATCGTGGCGACGAGGATCTGCGTGGGCCAGCGGCCGTTGCAGAGCGCGAAGTTGTTCGTGATGATGGCGATGAGCCGCTCGCGCGGGCTCTCGATGATGCGCGCCGCCACGACACCGGCGGCGTTGCAGCCCCAGCCCATGGCCATCGTGAGCGCCTGCTTGCCGTGGGCGCCGACACGGCGGAACGTGCGATCGAGGTTGAAGGCCACGCGTGGCAGGTAGCCGAAGTCTTCGAGCAGCGTGAACAGCGGGAAGAAGATCGCCATCGGCGGCAGCATCACCGCCACCACCCACGCGGTGGCGAGGTACATCCCGTCGACGAGCAGGCCGGCCGCCCACCACGGCAGCACCGCCGACGCCGCGCCCTTCAGCAGCGGGTGCGCCCAGTCGATGAGCACGGCCGCCAGCATGCCCGAGGGCACGTTGGCGCCGGCAATCGTCAGCCAGAAGACCGCCGTCAGCATGCCGAGCATGAGCGGCACGCCCCAGAGGCGGCTCGTGACCAGGCGGTCGATGGCGCGGTCCATGTCGAAGCGCGTCGCCGTGCCCGGACGAGTCACCGCGCGGTCGGCGATGCGCGCTGCTTCGGTGTAGATCGATTCCATCAGCGACTGATGGAAGTCGCTGCCCACCTGCCAGCGCAACTCCGAGGCGAGGCCGAGGAGCGCGTCCACCTGCGCGGGCGGCGGCGGCACAACCGGCGGCCGCGACTGGTCGGCCGCGGCCAGCTGCAGGTCGCCGAGTTCGCCGCGCCGAAGCGCCGTCTGAATCCGTTCGTCGCCGTCGAGGAGCCGCAGCGCCACCCACGAGGCGTTCGGCAGGCCGGGAACGAGTGCGCGCACGCCGTCGGCGAGCCGCGTGACGGCGCGCTGCAGCGCCGGCGACCGTTCGCCGATCTTGTGCGGCCCGCCGCTCACCTCGCCGCGCGCCACCTCCGCGATCGCCTGCATCAGTTCGGGCAGCCCTTCGCCGAAGCGGGCGGCGGTGGGCACGACGCGCACGCCGAGATCGCGCGCCAGGCGGCGATCATCGACCTCGATGCCGCGGCGCTTCGCCTCGTCCATCAGGTTCAGGCAGACCACGACGCGGTTCGTGATCTCGAGCACCTGCAGCACGATGTTGAGGTTGCGCTCGAGCACCGTGGCATCGACGACCACGACGGTCACGTCCGGCTGGCCGAAGAGCACGAAGTCGCGCGCCACCTCTTCGTCGAGACTCGACGACAGCAGCGAATAGGTGCCCGGCAGGTCCACCAGCTTGAAGCGCTTGTCGCCGTTCGCAAACGCCCCTTCGGCGCGCGTCACCGTCTTGCCGGGCCAGTTGCCGGTGTGCTGCCGGAGGCCGGTGAGCGCGTTGAAGACCGTGCTCTTGCCGGTGTTGGGATTGCCGGCCAGCGCCACCACGTAGTCGTGGCCGGTCATGTCCACGCCGAGCTTCTGCAGGTTGCCGAGGTGGTGCGCCGGGCAGGCGGCGCACGCCTCCGGCGAGGGGTGACTCATGCCGAGGCCTCCTGGACCTTCTGCACGTAGATCTGCGACGCCTGATCGCTGCGCAGCGCGATGAGCGCGCCGCGGATGCGGTAGGCGGTGGGGTCGCCCGACGGCCCGCGCAGTTCACTCGTGATGCGGGTGCCGGGCACGACGCCCAGGTCGAGCAGCCGGCGCCGCTGGGCGCCGCGGCACGAGATGGCGAGCGCCACGACGTCCGCGCTCTCGCCCGGCGTGAGCACGGAGAGGCGCGTCATCTCGGCCGGTTCGGTCACCTCGTCGAGCACGACCACGGTGATGTTGGCGGCGACGACCGGCGCGAGCACGACCTCTTCGGTTTCGGCCTGCACGCGCAGGCGATGCGGGGTGCGTTCGAGCAGCCGTACGCGCATGCCGGGCACGAGCCCGAGGGCGACGATCTGCGCGAAGACGGCTTCGGGTTCGTCTTCGATGTGGACGATCTCGGCCGCCATGTCGGCGGTGAGCTGCGTGAGCGGCATGCCCTGGTGCGGCGGCATTTCGCCGCTCGGCATCGGGATCGGATCGCCGTGCGGGTCGAAGCGCGGATGGCCGAGTGTGGCGGCGAGCGCGGCCGCCTGCTGGTCGCTCGTGCCGTGTTCGCGGCGTTCGGCGTGCGCGTGCCACTCGCGGGCATCGAGCCCGGTCTCGTCGGCGAGATACCGTTCCCACAGACGGTGGATGCGGATGACGCGCAGCGCCTCGCGGCGGCCATCGGGCGTGAGGTGCAGCGCCGCGTTGTCGTGATGCAGCAGGTCGAGCCGGCCCAGCCGGTCCACGAGTTCGGCGGCGGCGCGTCCGCTCAGACCGAGCGCGCCGGCCAGGCTCTCGAGCGTGGCCGGCCGCTGGCGGTACTCGCCGTCCCAGATGTGCTTGAGCGCGTCTTCGACCTCGACGCGATCGGACGCCGCCAGCCCGCGGCGCCAGCGCCACGCCAGGCCCGTGGCTGGCCAGAAGAGCACCAGCAGCAACGCCAGCGCGGCGACGACGACGACAAGCGAGGTCAGGGGGTCGGGCACAGTGATTTTGACTACTCAAAAATACAAGCAACCATAACCAGAAGTCAATGTCGGGGCCCGTGACGGTCTGATACGATCCGGCCGTCGCATGCCGCCGTCCAGCACCGTCGAGAACTATCTGAAAGAGGTCTACCTCGGCGTGGGACGCCTGCCCGCGGGCGCGACCCTGCTGCCCATGGGGCAGCTCGCCTCGGCCCTCGGCGTGGCGCCCGGCACCGCCACCACGATGGTGAAGGCGCTCGCCGAATCCGGCCTCGTCGACTACGAGCCGTACAACGGCGTGCGGCTCACCGCCGCCGGCACCCGCCTGGCCGCCACCGTGCTGCGCCGGCACCGTCTGGTGGAGCTCTTCCTCGTGCAGGTCATGGGCATGCGCTGGGACGAGGTGCACGACGATGCCGAGCACCTGGAACACGTGGTCTCCGATCGCCTGATCGACCGCATCGACGAAATGCTCGGACATCCCGAAACCGATCCGCACGGCGATCCGATTCCCGGCAAGGAAGGCACCATCCGCGAGCGGCACTTCGAGACGCTGCTCACCTGCCCGGTGGGCACGCGGGTCGTCGTCGCCCGCGTGAGCGACCAGGACCCGGTATTCCTGCGCTTCGTCGAACGCCACGGGCTGAAGCCCGGGCAGGTGGTGTCGGTCGAGGCGCGCGACGAAGTCGCCGACGCGGTGCAGCTGCGCGGCGCCGACGACGCGACGTTCACGCTCGGCGCCCGCGCCGCGTCGAAGCTGCTGGTGGACGTGACGCCCGAGGCCGCGGCGGCCGCTACGCCGTCATCCGCCCGAGACGCAGCGCCTCGCCGATGACCCGCGGCAGATCCGACGGCACGGCGGCCACGTACGGCGTCGCCAGCGCCTCGGCCGGCCCGGTCGCGCCGAACCCGTAACCCGCCAGCACGAAGGCGGCGCCGGCCCGTTCCGCCGTCTGCCGGTCCACCGGCGAATCGCCCACGAGCACGAGCGGCCCGCCGCCGGCGTGCACCTCGAGCGAACGCAGACCGGCGGGATCCGGCTTGCGCGGGAAGACGCCCTCGGCGCCGATGACCTCGACGAAGTAGCGGCCGAGGCCGAGCGCCTCGACCATGCGGCGCGCCGCGGTCTCGGGTTTGTTGGTCACGACGGCGAGCGGCAGCAGCGGATCGAGTGCTTCGAGCACGAGACGGATGCCCGGATAGAGCACGGTCGTGTCGAGCATCCGCGCGTCGTAGAGGTCGAGGAAGCGCGCCACGGCCCCTGGCGTCGCGGGATCGAGACCGGCGGCCGCGAGCGCCCGCCGCACGAGCACCGCCGCGCCGTCGCCCACCATGGCGACGACCTGGTCGCGCGAGAGCGCCCGGCCGCCGAGTTCGACGGTGAGCGCGCTGGCGGCGGCGGCCAGGTCACCGGCAGAATCCACGAGGGTGCCGTCGAGATCGAAGGCCACGAGGCCCGTCAGTGCACTGGTCATCGGGCCCGCCTTCGCAGAACGTCTCGCACCACGCGTGCCGATGATTGTATCCTTCCGCCCGCATGCCTTCGCGTCCGGTCTCGGTGGTGCTCGTGTCGAGCGGGCTCGACAGCGCCGTGCTGCTCGCGCACGAGGCGGCGCAGCACGACGTGCGGCCCGTCTACGTGCGCGCCGGGCTGGCGTGGGAAGCCGCGGAGCTGCAGATGCTGTCGCGGCTCATCGCATCGCCGGTGTTCGCGGGCCTCAGGCCGCTCATCGTCGTCGATCTGCCGGTGCACGACGTCTATCCCGCGGACCACTGGGCCATCGCCGGCACACCGCCCGCCTACGACACGCCCGACGCGGAGGTGTATCTCCCCGGCCGCAATCTGACGCTGCTCGCCAAGGCGGGCCTCATCGCCGCGCGCGACGACGCGCGCCGGATCGCGCTCGGACCGCTCGCCGGCAACCCGTTTCCGGATGCGACACCGGCCTTCTTCGCGGCGATGGCCGAGGCGCTCTCGCGGGGGCTCGCGCACGCCATCACGGTGGTGGCGCCGTTTGCGGCGCTGACCAAGGCGCAGGTGATCGAACTGGGCGCGCGGCTCGGCGTGCCCTTCGAGCTCACGCTGTCGTGCATGCATCCGGCCGGCGACCGCCACTGCGGGCTGTGCAGCAAGTGCCGCGAACGGCGCGAGGCCTTCGCCGAGGCCGGCGTGTTCGATCCGACGCCGTACGCGAACCCGTCGCCGCGGCCGCCGGCCTGACGGCGTCTACGGCTCGAAACGGATCGTGCCGTCGCCCGTGCGCACGCGCAGCGTGTGCCCGCCCTGGCCGAGCGTGGCCTTGAGCTGGCGGCCATCGTCGCGGCGTTCGCCTTCGCCGTCCGGCGTCTCGGGCACGGTGAGCCCGGGATAACTCGAGCGGATCGAACCGTCGGACGTGGCCGCATCCACGACCGCGCTCAAGCCGTCCGGCAGGCGCACTTCCACGCTGCCGTCTTCGGTGTCGATGAGCCAGTCGCTCTCGACGGCACTGCCCTTCTCGGCCGCCACCCGCACCGACCCATCGCCGGTCTTGGCGCGGAGGGCCGTGAACGTGCCGTTCACGACCACGCTGCCATCCTGCGTCTCGACGTCCACCTTGCCGCCCGCCTCGCGCAGGCGGATCGAGCCGTCGTCGGTGGTCGCGCGCACGTCGCCGGCCACGCGCAGCCCGACGATCGAGCCGTCGCCCGAGCGCATCGTGACCGTGCCCGAGACGTCTTCCACCGTGATCGAACCGTCGCCGCTGCGGATGTCGAGCGTGACCGACTTCGGCAGCGCCACCCGCAGCTTCGCGCCGGGCGAGTAGATGACGCCGATCTGGATGCCGTCGCGGCTGCTCGCGGCCGGCCCGCGCACGCGCAGGGTGACGGCGTCCCCTTCCTGCGACTGCTCGACCACGATCTGCTGGAGCAGGGTGTCGTCCTGCGCCTGCTTTTCGACGATGACCTCGACCTCGGGGCGATCCCACGAGTGCACCTCGATCGAGCCGTCGAAGGTGTCGAGCGTGACCTTCGGCGCGGTGCCCACCTTGAAGGTGTGGGTTTCGGACGCCGTGGCGCCCTCGGTGTTGACGTTCACCGTGCAGCCGGTGAGGGCCAGCGCCATCAGGGCCGCTCCCGTCACGCCGACGCCGTTCTGCCGTGCTGTCATGACCGCACCTCGGCCGGAGAGACGGCCGCGCCGCCCTCGTTGTTCCATACGCACTGCCCCGCCACCCACGTCTGCCGCACCCGGAAGCCGGCATCGAGCACCACGAGGTCGGCCGGATGGCCAACCGCCAGGCGTCCCAGGTCGGGCCGGCCCACCGCCGCGGCTGGCGTCGTGGCCGTGAGGTGCGCCGCGTCCACGACCGGCAGGCCCACGGCGGTCACGAGCAGGCGGAACGCGGCGTCCATGGTCGTGATGCTGCCGGCGATCGTGCCATCGGCGAGCTCGGCGCAGTGGGCGCCGACGCGGATAGTGGCGTCGCCGAGGCGGGCCGTGGCGCCGGGCGGGAGGCCGGCCGCCGCCGCGGCGTCGGTAATCGCCGCCACGCCGCCACGCCCCTTGGCGCGGATGGCCACCCGCATCATCGCCGGATGCACGTGGTAGCCATCCGCCACGATCTCGCACGTCACGGCGTCGGCCGCGAGCACGGCGCCAGCGAGCCCAGGAGCGCGGTGCGACAGCGGCGGCATGCGGTTGAACAGATGCGTGGCGTGGCAGGCGCCGGCGGCAATCGCGGCCTGGGCCTCCTCGAACGACGCGGCAGAGTGCCCTAGCGAGACGCGATGGCCGCGGCTGGTGAGGCGCGTGACGAGGTCGAGCGCGCCCGGGAGCTCGGGCGCCAGCGTCACGATCCGCACCGCGCCGCTGTGGGCGTCGATGGTGGCGAGAATGGCCACGCCCGTGAACGTGCCGTCGCGTTCGAGCGGCTCACCGGGGGCCGGCGGCAGGCGCAGGCACCGCGCCGGCTGCGCGCCCTTGTAGTCGGCGCTGATGAAGTTGCTTTCGAGGTGGGCGCCGAGCACGCGCGCGCCATCCGCCGGTCCGTCAGCCGCCGCCGCGCTCACTGCCGCGAGGAACGTCGCAAGCTCGCCGGGCGCGCAGGCAACCGACGTGGGCAGGAAGCCGGTGACACCGTAGCGCGGCAGGATCGACGCCACGGCCGCCACGCCGCCCGAGGCCGCATCGGCCAGCACGTCCAGCCCGTGCACGCCGTGGATGTGCGTGTCGATGAAGCCCGGCACGATCCAGCCGCCATCGCACGCGATGTCGTGCGCCGAGGGTCCGGTGTCCGCCGTGATCTCGGCGATCGTGTCGCCGGCGATGACAAGGGCGGCGTCCGGGACGAGCCCCTCGGGGCCGACGACGGTGGCGCCGCGCAGCCGCACCATCGGCCTAGGCGTCTTCGGCGTCGCGCGGCTTCGAGGCTTCGGCCTTGAGCGCGGCCACGAGCGCGTCGCGCTTCTCGACGAGGCGCTTCAGCGGGCGGCGGTTGTTGGCGTGGCCGACGGCGTACTCCGCAAAGAGCGGGAACGCGATCGTCGAGTCGCAGTAGGTCACGCAGGTATCCGGCAGCACGCCCGGGTTCACCTTGCCCCAGCTCACCGCTTCGGCCGGCGTCGCGCCCGAAAGCCCGCCCCAGACCACCTGGTCGGTCGTGATCTGGATGAAGTAGTCGTTGCCGCCCTTGGGAATGCCGTAGACCTCCCACAGCGTGGGCTGGCCCTGCAGGTAGAAGTTCTTGGGCGAGCCGCCGCCGAGGATGACGGCGCCGTTCTTCTGGCCGGCCAGGATGATGGCGCAGATCTCGTTGACGTCCTTGTTGGGATCGATCATGAGATGGCCGTCGTTCATCAGCTCGTGGAAGGCGATGTTCATGCCGATGGAGCTGTCGCCCGGCGACGACGTGTAGATGGGCACGCCGGCCTTGGCCGCCGCGGCCAGCACCGAGTACTGCTCGCAGCCCGGGTGCTTCGCCATGAGATCGTGGCCGAGCGCGTAGTGCAGTTCGGCCGTCGAGATCGGGCCGTCGATGCCCGAGCGCACCAGGAACTCGCGCACGTAGGTATCGGTGTCGAGCAGCACCTGGGCCGGGAAGAGCACGTCGTAGATGCGGATGACGCCGTCGTCGTAGAGCTCGCGGTCGTCGACGAAGGGCGAGCCGCGGTGCAGCGTGAAGTTCAGCGCGTAGTGGAGGTCGTGGTAGAGATTCGCGCCGGTGCTGATGACGAAGTCGATGAGCCCGCGCTCCATCAGCTCGATCATCGCGCCACCGAGGCCGGCCGGAGTCAGCGCGCCGGCCACCGTGAGGGCAATCGTGGTGTCGTGATCGGGCGACAGCATCTTGTCGCAGTAGATCCGGCACGACTCGCCCAGCCGGGCGGCGTTGAAGGCCTGGAACCCCTCGTCGATGAGGGTCCGCACCTCGGCGCTCCCGCGCGGGCGGTAGTAGCGGATCGGGCGGCCCGCCAGGTGATTGCGTTTCGTACGGGGTGAACCAGGAGCGCGATGGGGCACGAGCGTCGATCCTCCGGAAAGCGGAACGGGAGGCTAGAGTATCACCGGGGCGTGGAACCACACGGAAGTGCACGGAACGGCGTGTTCTGCGTTCCTGGGCTAACCCCGGGGCCGAAGTGTCCGATAGAAGGACAGTAGGAGCCCGGATACCCCACGTGGACGACATCACGTTTGCCGCCCGTCGAGCGACCAGCTCGACTTCCCGCCCGGAAGCGGACGCCGAGACGCGGTTTCGCGTCCTCGTGCAGTCGCCGCTGCGCGCGGGCATCCTCCGGTTCCTGAGCGCCAGGCCCACCGAACAGTTCGACGCCGAAGGCATCATGCAGGCGTTCGGCCGCATGCGGCTGGACGTCGAGAACTGCCTGAAGGAACTGGTCGATTCCGGCGTCGTGCGCCGCGTCTCTGGCGATCCGCTCACCTACACGGCCGCCCGCGTCGACCCGTCGACGCCGATGGGCCAGCAGCTCGACAACTTCCTCGAGCGGCGTGCCGCCGTGGGCATCGAAGACACCTCGCCCTCGGTGCAACGCTTCCGCGAGATGATCGGCCGCGACGAGAAGATGCTCGCCATCTTCGAGTGGATCCGCACGGCCGCCAAGTCCGACATCTCGGTGCTCATCCTCGGGCCGACCGGCGCCGGCAAGGAAGTGGTGGCGCGGATGATCCACGAGCTGTCGCGGCGCGGCCAGGAGAAGTTCCAGGCCGTCAACTGCGCGGCCCTGCCCGACACGCTCTTCGAATCGGAAATCTTCGGCTACGAGAAGGGCGCCTTCACCGGCGCCCACGACCGCAAGCCGGGCCGGCTGGAGCTGGCCAACGGCGGCACCTTCTTCCTCGACGAAGTGGGCGATCTCTCGCTCGTCGCCCAGGCCAAGATCCTGCGCGTGCTCGAGGAGCGGCGCTTCGAACGCCTCGGCGGCAGCAAGTCCATCCACGTGGACTTCCGGCTCATCTCGGCCACCAACCGCCCGCTCGATCAGTTCGTGCGCGAGAGCCGCTTCCGCGAAGACCTCTTCTACCGCGTCAACGCCTTCTCGATCCGCCTGCCCTCGCTCAAGGAACGCGCGGTCGACATCCCCGTGCTGGCGCAGCGTTTCATCAACCGCTACTGCGCCGCCAACGGCCTGCCCCTCGACGCCAAGCGCCTGTCGCAGGAGGCCGCCGACCGGCTGCTGTCGTATCACTGGCCGGGCAACATCCGCGAACTCGAAAGCACCATCTCGCGCGCTGCGCTCTCCGCGCCCGGTCACGTGATCCGCGGCGAAGACATCCAGTTCCTGCACTCGCCGCTCGCCGAGGGCACGACCACGTCTGGCCGGCTGCCGACGCTGCGCGACGCCGAACGCACCCACATCGCAATGGTGCTCGAGGCCGTCCACTGGAACAAGCTCGAGGCGGCCCGCGTGCTCGACATCAGCCGCGGCACTCTGTACCGGAAGATCGACGAGTACGGCCTCGAACCTGCGGCGACGCGCCGGCGCCGCGAGGCCGTCGGGGCCTGACGACCGGCATGCGCGCTCTCCCCGTCCCCGCGCAGATCTTCATCGCGGTAGTGATTGCGGCCGGCGCCGCGATCCTCGCGTGGACGCTGCCGCACGTCCGTTTCGACAACCTCCTGCTCTTCCTCGCCCTGCTGCTGATGTCGAACCTGACATCGGCGTTCAAGGTGACCCTGCTCGCCGCCAGCGGCTCGACCCTCTCGGTCAGCTACATGGTGGACTTCGCGTCGCTGCTGCTGCTCGGTCCGGCACCCACCACGCTCATTGCCGTCACGAGCGCGTGGAGCCAGTGCACGTTCCGCATGAAGTCGCCGACGCCGTGGTATCGCACGCTCTTCAGCATGGCGTCGCTCGCCATCACGGTGCGGGCGGCCGGCTTCGCCTACGAGCAGCTCGGCGGTGTGCCGGGCATGCTGACGAACAGCATCACCGTCGCCGCCGCGCTCGTCGGCGCCGCGACCGTCTATTTCCTGTTCAACACCGTGCTGGTGTCGTGCGCGATTGCGCTCTCGACGCGGCAGCCGCTCATCGCGGCGTGGAATCAGAACTTCCTGTGGAGCGCGCCCAGCTACTTCGTCGGTGCGGTCGTGGCCTTCCTCACCGGCCTGGCCGTGCTCAATCTGGGCATCCTGCTCGGCATGCTGTTCATCGTCGCGCCCGGCTACTCCATCTACAAGGCCTACAAGGTCTACATCGGCCGCATCGAAGATGAGCGGCGGCACGTGCAGGAGATGTCGGACCTGCACCTGGCCACCATCGAGGCCCTGGCCCTGGCCATCGACGCCAAGGACCAGACCGCGCAGAGCCACATCCGCCGCGTGCAGGTGTACGCCGCCGGCCTGGCGCGGGCCCTCGGCATGTCGGAGCAGGAGATCCAGGGCGTGAAGACGGCCGCGCTCCTGCACGACATCGGCAAGCTGGCCGTGCCCGAGCACATCCTCTCGAAGCCCGGCCCGCTCACCCAGGAAGAATTCCAGAAGATCCGTATCCACCCGCAGGTGGGCGCCGAGATCATCAGCGCCGTGCCGTTCCCCTATCCCGTGGCGCCACTCATCCTGAGCCACCACGAACGCTGGGACGGCCGCGGCTACCCGCAGGGCCTGCGCGGCGAAGAGATCCCGCTCGGCGCCCGCATCCTGACGGTGGTCGACTACTTCGACGCCCTCACCTCCGACCGCCCCTACCACCGGGCCATGGACCACGACGCGGCGCTGCTGCTGCTCGAGCAGGAATCCGGCAAGGCGCTCGACCCGAAGGTTGCGGCCCTGTTCTTCCAGCACCTGCCGCTCCTCGCCGCCGAAGCCGACCGCCTCGAGCAGGCGCCGTCCAGACGCCTGACGCTCGAACCCACGTCGGAACTCGGCCGCCCGGCCGTCGGCTTCGAGAACGAGACGGGCCGCGCCAACACCGTCTTCGACGACATCGCGCTGGCTCACAAGGAAATCTACGCGCTCTACGAGATTGCGCAGTCGATGGGCACGAGCCTCGGCGTGGCCGACACCATGGCGCTCATCAGCTCGAAGCTGAGCAACCTCGTGCCGTTCGGCGCCTGCGCGCTGTTCCTCTACGACGAGGAGCAGGACGTGCTGCGCTGCAAGTTCGCGACCGGCATCGATTCCGAGCTCATCGGCACGATGACGATCAAGAGCGGTCACGGTCTCACCGGCTGGGTGACGCGCAACCGCCGCCCGCTCGTCAACGCCCGCCCGAGCGCCGACTTCGAGGCTGCCGGGCTCACCGCCGCGACCACGACCCTGCAGTCGGCCATCGTCGCCCCGCTCATCTCGAGCGATCGGCTGATCGGCACGCTCGCCGTCTACCAGGAAGCCGAGGACGCCTACACCGACGACCACCGCCGGCTCATCGACCGCGTCTGCGAACAGGCGGCCGCCGTCATCCACAACGCCAGTGTCTACGAGCGCACCGAGAAGGACTCGCTCACCGACGCGCTCACGGGCCTGCCGAACACGCGCTCGATGTTCAGCCACCTGAACCGCGAGCTGGCGCGCGCGGAACGCCTGAAGTCGGAAGTCGCCCTGCTCGTGATGGACTGCGACGACTTCAAGGAAATCAACGACACGCACGGCCACCACGTGGGCGACCGCGCCCTGCGCGAAGTGGCCAACGTGTTGCGGGCGGGCGTACGGCCGTATGATCTGTGCGTGCGCTACGCGGGAGACGAATTCATCGTCGTGCTCTCGGGCTGTGGCGCCGAGGAAGCCGAGCGGAAGCGGCTGGAGCTGAAGCGGGCGATGGAAGACGTCGTGTTCGAAGCACGGCCCGGCAAGCGTGTGCCGCTCTCGATCAGCGTCGGCGCCGCCGTCTATCCCCACGATGGCGAGACCTACGAAGCGCTGCTCGCCACCGGTGACGCCCGCATGTATCGCGACAAGACGTCGCGCAAGGCGAACGCACGCGGCGGCTCGGGCCGCAGCGCCGACCGCATGAGCACCGGACTGCGGCTGCCGATCCTCGCCCCCGAGGTCTCCGACACCGAAATCGAGCGCGCCCGCAGCGGCGTGCTGTGAGGCTGCGCGTGCGCACTGCCGTCCTGACCGACGTCGCCCTGGCGACGCCCCGCACCCGCCGCCTGCGCCTGGCGCTCACCGGCGGCCCGTTCGTCTTCCGCGCCGGCCAGGCCGTGTTCGCCGGGCTCTCCGGCGCCGACACCCGGGCGCCGTACTCCATCGCCTCGACACCCGCGCTCGGCGAGACCGGCGCGCTCGAACTGCTCGTTCCGGCTGACGGCACCTTCGGCCAGGCCGGCCTGGATCCTGCCACGGTGGTCGGCGCGACGCTCGACATCGAGGGGCCGCTCGGCCGGTTCGGCGTGCCGGACGAGGCCGCGGACGCGCCGCTGCTGCTCGTGGCCGGCGGCACGGGCATCTCGCCGCTGCGCAGCGTGATCCTCGATCGGCTCGGCGCGGCGGGACGGCCCCGCGCGACGCTCGTCTACAGCGCGCGGACACCCGATGAGTTCGCCTTCGCGGACGAGTTCCGCGCGCTCGCCGCCGATGGCCGGCTGATCCTGCACACGACCGTGACGCGCGACGACAGCCCGGCCGGGACGGCGACGCGGATGGGACGCGTGGACGCCGCGCTCCTGGGCACGGCGCTGCCTGCCCCGGATGCGGTGTGCCTCGTCTGCGGTCCGTCAGGCTTCGTACGGTCGGTCACGGCCACGCTTGCCGACCTCGGCGTGCCGCCCGCGCGGATTGTGATCGAGAGATAGGGACTGGGGGCTGGGGGCTAGCGGCTTGGGCGTGCGGGCGCCAGGTTCGCATCGCCGCTCGCGCGGCGATGCACATGCCCCGCTTGTCGATGCGTCGGTTCGTGGCGTGACTGTCGGCGCGCCCCAGCCCCTGGCCCCCAGCACCCAGTCGCTACATCCCCACCACGTGATACCCGGAGTCGACCATCATCACCTCGCCGGTGATGCCGCTCGCGCCGGAGCCGAGCAGGAACACGGCGGCTTCGGCCACTTCCGACGCCTCGACTGTGCGGCGCAGCGGCGCGCGCTCGCGCACGACGCCGAGAATCGTCGAGAAGCCGCCGATGCCGGCCGCGGCGAGCGTCTTGATCGGGCCGGCCGAGACGGCGTTGACGCGGATGTTCGCCGGGCCGAGATCGGCCGCAAGGTACCGCACCGACGATTCCAGGGCCGCCTTCGCCACGCCCATCACGTTGTAGTTCGGGAATACGCGCTCGGCGCCCAGATAGCTGAGCGTGACGATCGAGCCGCCGCCGCGGGCCTCGAAGAGCGGTTTGGCGCCACGGGCCAGCGCGATGAGGGAATAGGCGCTGACGTCGAGCGCGATGCGGAACCCTTCGCGCGAGGTCTGCGTGAAGGGGTTCGTGATCTCGTCGCGCGGCGCGAAGGCCGCGCCGTGCACGACGAAATCGAGGCCGCCGTGGGTGGCGGCGATGGCCGCGAACACGGCGTCGATCTGGGCGTCGTCCTGCACGTCGCACGGCAGCAGCGTCGGCGCCGGCGTGAGCGTCGCGGCCAGATCCTGGAGGTGCTCGGCGAAGCGGTCCTGATAGGTCAGCACGAGCGTCGCGCCCTCACGCGCCGCGGCCTGGGCAATCGCCCACGCGATCGACCGCTTGTTGGCCACGCCCACGATGAGTCCGACCTTGCCGTCCAGTGCTCCCGCCATGCCTGCTCCTTCGAAGGGCCGGCGCGACGTGCGCCGGCCATTCCGTGATCTTGGTCCAAGCGGCGGCACGCTGTCACCCGGCGCGCCGCCGGCGGCTCAGCCCTGGGCCGCGAGCCAAGCCCGCGTTTCGGCCAGCGCCGCCCTGACCGCGTCGGGATTCGTCGACTGCGGCGTACGCCGCGCCTTGACCGAGGCCAGCGCGCTCACCGCCTCGCGCACGTCATCGCCGAAGAGCTCCGAGTAGGCGCGCCATTCGGCCTGCGACAGGTCGTCGAAGTCGCGGCCGGCGGCGAGCAGTTCGCGCACCATCTTCCCGATGACCTCGTGGGCGTTCCGGAACGGCAGCCCCTTGCGCACGAGATAGTCGGCGGCATCGGTCGCGAGCAGCAGTCCGGAGGCCGCCTTGCCCGTGCGCTCCGGCTTGAGCGTCAGCTTCGAGATGACGGCCGTGCAGGCGTCGAGCGACACCGTGAGGGTGTGCTCCGAGTCGAACACGCCTTCCTTGTCTTCCTGCAGATCCTTGTTGTAGCCGGTCGGCAGGCCCTTCATCGCCACGAGCAGCGCCACGTGGTGGCCGATGGCGCGCCCGGCCTTGCCGCGCACGAGTTCCATCGGATCGGGGTTCTTCTTCTGCGGCATCATGCTGCTGCCGGTGGCCGAGCTGTCGGCCAGGTCGAAGAAGCCGAATTCTTCGGCGGTGAAGTAGATCACGTCCTCGGCGAGCCGGCTCAGGTGCACCATCGCGAGCGAAGCAGCGTGCAGAAAGCTCACGGCGAAGTCGCGATCGGACGAGGTGTCCATGCTGTTCGGCACGACGCGCGAGAACCCGAGGGCGGCGGCAAGCGCCGCTGTGTCGATGGCATAGCCGGTGCCGGCGACAGCGCCCGAGCCGAGCGGCAGCGCGTCGGCCTCGTCCATCGCCACGGCGAGGCGGCCGTGATCGCGGCGCAGCGCGGCGGCGTGGCTCAGCAGGAAGTGGCTCACGAGCACCGGCATGGCGCGGCGCATGTGCGTGTAGGCGGGCATGAGCGCTTCGCCCGACCGCTCGGCCTGATCGGCGAGCGCGGCGATGAGCGCCCGCAGGCGCGCCTGCAGCAGCGGAATGCGGCGCCGCATGTAGAGACGGAAGTCGAGCGACACCTGCTCGTTGCGCGAGCGGCCGGTGTGCAGGCGGCGGCCATCGTCGCCGACGAGCGCCACGAGCTGGCGCTCGACGAAGCTGTGCACGTCTTCGTCGTCGCCGGCCACCCACGACGGATCCTGGCGGCCGCGCTCCAGCACCTGGCGCAGCCCGTCCTTGATGCGGGCGATCGCCGCCTGGTCGAGCACGCCGGCCTTGCCGAGCGCATCGGCCCACGCCAGGCTGCCGATGACGTCGTCCTCGAACAGCTTGCGGTCGAACGGAAACGAGACGCCGAAATCGAATGCCGCAGGATCGGGCGCTTCATCGAACCGGCCCGACCACAGATGTCCCCCACTCATGCATCCACCTCAATCCGTCCATCGACGACGCGCAGCCGCACTTCCCCGCTGACCGGGTCGAGCACCCGGTCCACGAACGCATCCAGCCCGGCGCGCACGGGGCTGAACCACGCGCCGTCGCGCACGACGGCGGCATACCCTTCGGCCACGGTCGTGGCCATCTCTCTCGTCGGCACATCGAAACGATCGGCCGTGAGGTTCTCGATGAGCGCGGCCGGTGTCATAGTGACACCACTGAGCGCCGCGAGATCCGCACGGGCGGCGAGGGGCGCGAGCACCTCGGGCGCGGACGGCGTGAGCAGGGGCAGGACGAGACGTTCCATCGGCGGCAGGCGGCCACGGCCCGGACGGGCCTCAGCTCGCGACGAGGCCCTCGAACTGCAGGATGAGCGCGCGGGCCACGCGCGGGTCTCGCGCGATGACGAGGATCGTATCGTCGCCGGCAATCGTGCCGAGCACGTCGGTGAGGCGCGCGCGGTCGATCGCGAGGGCCAGCGGCTGCGCTTCGCCGGGGCCGGTGCGCAGCACGAGGAGCTGCTGCGACTGCTGGATGCCGGCGAGGTAGTCGACGAGCGCGCGCTGCAGGGTGTGGCGCGCGGCGTCGCTCGCCGGCGCCGTCGGATCGTTCTCGGGCGCGGGCTGGTACGAGCCGTCGGCGGCCCGCTTCACGAGCCCCAGTTCCTTGATGTCGCGCGACAAGGTCGCCTGCGTCACGTCGAACCCGCGCTGGGACAGGCGCTGGCGCAGCTGCTCCTGACTGCGGACGGGATCGCGGCTGACGATGTCGAGCACCGCCGCCTGGCGTCTGGCCTTCATATTTATGCAGTCAAGTGTATACCAGTATGCAACCCGTGAACACGCAAATTTACTCAATTAGTCTTGACATGACGCCTCCGTTCCTGAATAGTTATTCTCTCCAATGAATAAGAATTCTCAGTCAGGCGCTGCCACCGTCCGCGAGCGGGTCGCCGTCGTCGGCGCGACCGGGTACGCGGGCCAGGAACTGGTGCGGCTGCTCGCCCGGCACCCGAATGCCACGCTCACGATGGCCACCGCGTCACAGGCGTCGAGCACACCACGCTCGCTGCCCGGTCTGCGGCGTCTGTGGGACGGCCAGGTGCTGCCGCTCGAACCGGCCGCCGTCATCGACACCGCCGACATCATCTTCCTGGCGCTGCCGGAAGCGGCGTCGGCGGAACTCGGCGCGGCGTTCCTCGCCGCCGGCCGGCGCGTCATCGATCTCTCGGGCGCCTTCCGGCTGAAGGACGACACGGCGCGGGCGCGCTGGTACCCGGCCACGACGACCATGCCCGACGGCGTCGTCTACGGGCTCACCGAATTCACGGGCGCCGAGATTCCCGGCGCGCGGCTCGTGTCGTGCCCGGGCTGTTATCCCACCGCCTCGCTCCTCGCCCTGCAGCCGCTCGCCGAGGCCGGCCTGCTGCGCGACGGCGGCGACGTCATCATCGACGCGAAGTCGGGCGTGTCGGGCGCCGGCAAGGCGCCCTCGGACCGCACGCACTTCTGCGAGAACCACGGCAGCGTGGCCGCCTACGGGCTCTTCGGCCACCGCCATACCGCCGAGATGATCCAGTTCCTCGGCCGCGACGTGACCTTCACGCCGCACCTCGTGCCGCTCGACCGCGGCATCCTCTCCACGATGTACGCGCGGCTCGCGCCCGGCGTCACGGCCGCGCGCGTCGCCGAGACGCTCGAGGCGGCGCACGCGCGGTCGCCGTTCGTGCGTCTCACCGGCGACACGCTGCCCGAGATCAAGCACGTGGCCTACACCAACTTCTGCGACATCGGCTGGCGGGTCGACGAGGCCACGGGCCGCATCATCCTCGTCTCGGTCATCGACAACCTCCTCAAGGGCGCCGCCGGCCAGGGCGTCCAGAACTTCAACGTGCTCGTCGGCCTCGACGAGACGACGGGGCTCTACTGATGGCGCGCCCGACGGTGCTCAAACTGGGCGGCGAACTGCTCGAGGAACCGGCCCGCGTGGCGGCGATCGCCAAGGTGATCCGCCAGGCCGCGGCCAGGGGGCCGCTCGTCGTCGTGCACGGCGGCGGCCGCGAGATCGACCGCGCGCTCTTTGCCGCCGGCATCGCCAAGCAGCAGATCGACGGCCTGCGCATCACCGACGACGCGACGCTGCACGTCGTCGTGTCGGTGCTCGGCGGCACGATCAACACGCAGTTCGTGGCGGCGCTCAACGCCGCGAAGGTGAAGGCGGTGGGCCTGACCGGCGCCGATGCGACGGTGGCCCCGGTGAAGAAGGCGGCGCCGCACACCGCGTCGAGCGGCGCCACGGTGAGCCTCGGGCAGGTGGGCGAACCGGCCGGGCGCACGAAGCCCGAGCTGCTGCTGCATCTCACGAAGGGCGGCTACGTGCCGGTCATCGCGAGCGTCAGCGCCTCGAGCGACGGCGACCTCTTCAACGTCAATGCCGACACGCTGGCGGCCGACGTGGCGTCGCGCCTCGGCGCCGCGCGGCTCGTCATCG
>JALHON010000065.1 GCA_022842985.1 Acidobacteriota bacterium
GCCACGCGCACGCCGGCGCCGGTCGCGCCGGCGTACATGTCCGCCGCCAGACGTCCTGCCTCGAGGTCCGCGAGCGCGCGGGTCATGCGCGCGTGCCCTCAGGTGCGCCCGTCACGGCCGTGCCGTCGCCGAAGAGGCGGGCGAAGGCGCCGCCGGCGCGGGCGAGCTCCGCCGGCCGGCCGGTTTCGACGAGCCGCGCGCCGTCGAGCACGGCCACCATGTCCACGGCCGCCGCGACGGCGGCCCGGTGCGAGATGACGATCGACGTGCGGCCGCGCATCGCGGCGAGGTAGCTCTCGATCACCTGACGTTCCGAGGCTGGATCGAGCGCCGCCGTCGGCTCGTCGAGCACGAGCACCGAAGGCTCGGTGAGGAACGCGCGGGCGATCGCGATGCGCTGACGCTCACCGGCCGACATCTGCGCGCCGCGTTCACCCACCACCGTCGCCAGCCCCTGCGGCAGGCGCGCGAGGAACGGGCCCAGGCCCGCGGCGTCGGCGGCGCGCGTCACCTGGTCGTCACTGGCCTCCGGCCGCGCGTAGCGGATGTTCTCGGCTACGGTCGCGTGCAGCAGCGTCGGCTCCTGCTCCACGAACACGACATGGCGGCGGATGTCGTCGAGCTTCAGCTCGCGCACATCGCGTCCGTCGATGCGCACGACGCCGGCATCGGGGTCGAGCAGCCGCAGCAGCAGGAAGGCCAGCGTGGATTTGCCGCTGCCGCTTGCGCCGACGAGCGCCACCGACGTGCCGGCGGGCACAGCGAGCGTGAAGTCTTCGAGCACGGCCAGTCCGCGCTCGGTGCGCAGCGTCACGCCCTCGAAGGTGATGGCGCCGGCCACCTGCGAGAGAGCCGCGGCGCCGGCGGCTTCCTGCACGTCGAGCGGCGCATCCAGCAGTTCAAGCACGCGGCGCCACGAGACCTTCGCCGTGGCGAGCGACGTGTAGAGGCCCATGAGCGCCTGCACCGGCGCGTTGACGCGCGACTGGTAGGCGATGAACGCGGCGAACGTGCCGAGCGTGAGCGTGCCATCGACCACGCGCGAGCCGCCGTAGAGGAACACCACCGAGGCGCCGAGCGACACGATGAGCCCGGGCAGGCCGCCGGCGAGATAGGTGAGGCGCTGCATGCCCATCAGCGCGTCGATGAAGCGGTCGTTCAGGCGGGTGAAGCGGCCACGCTCGCGGGCCTGCGCGTTCGAGGTGACGACGAGCGTCGAGGCCTGCAGCGTCTCGATGAGGAAGCTGCCGATGTCGGCGCTGCGCTGCCGGAGGTCGCCGACGCGTGTCTCGAGCCGGGCGCGGTAGCGGACGAGCGTCCACAGGCTGAGCGGCATGACGGCGGCCGCGAGCAGCGCCAGCTTCCAGTCGAGCCACACGAGCATCACGATGCAGCCGGCGAGGAAGAGCACGTTGCCCACCCAGGCGAGGGCCGCCTCGGCGGCCACGCGCTGGATCTCGCCGATGTCGCTGTTGAGCCGCGAGACGATGTCACCCATGCGCGTGCGCGCGTAGAAGCGCGGCGACAGACGCTGCAGGTGGCTGTAGACGGCCAGCCGCATGTCGAAGAGGATCTCCGCCGACACGCGCGTATAGCGCAGGCCGCTCACCACGTTCAGCACGTAGCCCGAGAGTCCGAGCAGAGCGAAGAGGCCGACGATGCGCCACAGGGCCGCCATGTCGCGCCCGATGAGCGCGCGGTCCACGAGGTCTTTCGAGAGGTAGGGCGTGACGAGCGAGAGGCCGGTGCTCACGAGGCTGATGGCCATCACGAGCACGAGGCGCCGCCAGTAGGGCGCCAGAAACACGAACGCCCGACGCAGGTCGGGCTCGGTGCTGGGTGCCGGGGACTGGGGGCTGGCGTGGGCTTCGGTCACACTGAGAACTCGAGTCGTGAAGGCCGGGGATCACCGCAATTCCGCGGTGTGGAGGCGCGACGAGCGTCGCGCCTCAGCCCCCAGCCCCTAGTCCCCAGCCCCAGTCACTGCCGGGCGGCAGTCGTCGTGGCCGGCGTGGTCGCCGGCAGCACGTAGAGTTCGGTGGTCTGGTCGCCGCCGAGCCAGATGGTGCGCAGGTACTTGTGCGTGGCCGCCTCGTAGACATCGAGGGTGGCGCCGGCGACGTAGATGTAGAACAGCTTGCCGTTCGAGCTCGGACGCAGGCCGAGGCGCGGCCGGCCCTCGAACTTCGTGCGCATCAGCACGGTGTTCTTCTCGAGGTCGAACGTCCAGAACTCGTAGTTCTGGATTTCCTGCGTGATGCCGTAGGCGCGCTTGCGGTCGGGCGACTGCGCGAAGGGCGCCACGTTCGAGGCGGGGCCGATCGGCTGGAAGTCGAGCTTCCGGGCCTTGAGGTCGACGCGGCCGATGCCCATCGTGCGGCGCGCGCGCTCCGGATCGGCCATCGTGAAGAGGCCGGTGAAGACGCCGGGCGGGTCGTTGAAGTCGTGCACCGGCCCCATGTTGATGCGGCCCAGGCCGGTTTCCGTCGGCTGGCTGTACGGCCACGACTCGACCTCGGTGAACTTCTCGGTCTCGAGCACCGTGACCTCTTCCCCGAAGATGAAGAGATGCTTGCCGTCGGGGCCGAGGCGCATGTTGACCGACTCGCGCTCGTCGCCGCGCGGCCAGGGAATGACCTGCCCGAACTGGTGCGTGGTGAGGTCGTACTTCTGCAGCGTGGGCGGCCCGATCTCCCAGCGGTCGATGAGCTTGGTCGCCGTGCGGTACATCAGGATCAGGTACTTGTTGGCCGGGTCGGGCTGCAGGTTGCTGATGCGGACGTTCTTGTTGCCGCTGCTCAGCTTGAAGCTGTCGATCGTCTGCTTCGTCGCCACGTCCACGATCTCGATCTGCTCGAAGCGCGAGTCGATCGTGTAGAAGCGCGTGCGGTCGGGCGAGAAGGTCATCGACCGCGGAATGCCCGTCTTCAGCTTGATCGTGCCGACGAGCTTCTCGGTGGCCTCGTCGTACATCTCGATCTCACCCTTGTAGGTGCCGATGTACAGCGTGCCGGTGCCGCCGGTGAGCGCGGGGGCCTTGGCGCCGCGCGCCTGGCCCCGCACGGCGGGGGTGATGGTGAGGGCGGCCGCGCAGACGGCGGCCACCGCGACGAGACGGCGCATGGAAGTCCTCATCCCGGAAACACCAGGTCGATCTTGCGCCAGTCCTTCTGGGCCACGGCGCACTTGGCCGTCCAGTCGGGGGCGTGGTTCAGCTGGTCGGGCACCTGTGCCGGCCAGAAGCAGCCCATGTGGCAGTCGAAGAGATCGCGCTCGACCGGCGAGCAGAGCCCCGCCGTGCCGCCGGCGTGATCGGCTTCCCAGCCCGGCGAGAACACCGTCGAGCAGCCGGGCGGGATGTGCGGCTTCTCGGGCTGCTGCGGCGGGCCACCGCCCGACTGCTGCAGGGCCACGACATCGGCCTCGGTCGAAGCCACGACGAGCGCGGCCTTGCGGTTAATGGCGTTGAGGTGCTTCATCGTCGTCTCCGTCGAACTGTCGCAGGAAGCCGGGATTCTTCACGGCCAACTCGCCGTAGATCTCGAGGCAGGTGTGCGTCCACCCGCGAATCCACTCGCAGTAGTGCAGGTTGGGCTGGGTCGTGGTCCCGTAGCGCGTGTGCGCCTCGTGGTAGCAGCCGCCGCCGCAGATCGGGCGGGCCCAGCACGTGGCGCAGTCGGTCTTGTTGGCGATGTGGTGCTCGTCGAGGAACGTCGCCTGCTTCGCCCGGTCGATCCCTTCGGTGACCGAGCCGAAGCGGTGGTTCTCGGAGCCGGCGAAACGGTGGCAGAGCGAAACCTCGCCGTCGGTGGCCACGCCGAGCAGACCAATGCCGGCGCCGCACGGGTAGGCCTTGGCGTGGCCCATGTGGATTTCCTGCAGCGTCTCGCGGACGTTCGAGAACCCGTGGTGCCTGTTCTGCAGCGACGCTTCGAGGAACTCGGCGGCGAGCGCGCGGAACTGCTCGAGCAGATGGTCGTAGCCGGGGCCGGCTTCGAGCGCGTGGCCGCGCTGCGGCGCCGTCGTGACCGGCGCGAAGCCCACTTCCCAGAAGCCCATGTCCTCGAAGAGGTGCTTGTAGATCCGCTTCACGTCGAGCGTCTGCTTCGTGAGCGTCACGCGGGCGCCGATCGGGCGGCTCTTGTGGCGGGCGAGCAGCGCCTTGATCTTCGGCGCGGCGATGTCGTAGCTGCCCTTGCCGTTGCTGAAGACGCGGAACTTGTCCTGAATCTCCTGCGGGCCGTCGATCGAGATCGTGACGCCGATGCGTTCATCGGCCAGGAAGTCGATGACGTCGGGCTGCAGCAGCGTGGCGTTGGTCGTCAGGCTGAAGTCGACCTCGCGGTTGAGCGCCTTCGCCGTTTCGCGCGCGTAGGCCACGGTGCTCTTCAGCACCTTGAAGTTCATCAGCGTCTCGCCGCCGAAGAACGTGATGTGCGCCGTCTTGCCGGGGTTGCTCTCGCGCAGCGCCAGGTCGACGGCCGCCCGCGCCGTTTCGGCGCTCATGAACTTCGGCTGGCTGCCGTTCTCGGTGTCGACGATCTTGTCTTCACCGTACTCGTAGCAGTACTCGCAGCTCAGGTTGCACTGGTTCGTGACGTTCACGACCAGCGTCTGAATCGGCATCGGCTTGAGCGGGATGATCTTCGGCGCCGGCGCCTTGGCCGCGATGTCGCCGATGGCGCGGATGCGGTTCAGTTCGTTCACCGCGTCCTTCACCGTCTGCTCGCCGAAGCGCGGGGCCAGGGCGGCCAGCAGTTCGTCCGGGGTGTGCGGCCGCGTCTTCAGCAGTTCGACGACGGCGACCGAGCAGTCGTCCATCGCGAACACGGCCGCGCTCGGCACCATGTAGGCGAAACGCTGTCCCGACGCCTCGAACGTGTGGAATTCCCCCACGCCCAGCTGACGGGTCGGAGTGGTGGTCTCGGCGAGAGCACTCATGGTGGCGGTACCAGCCTCGGTTACGGGGTGACCGTGGGATCGAACTTCATGTAGAGCGGCGCGGTCACGAGCAGGTGCGACCGGCCCTTGAGCGGCGCCGAGGCCCCCGGCGGCGTGTAGCTCGCCACTACCCACACATCACCCATGTTGTTGCGTTCGCCCTTGCGCTGCGGATTCGGGCCGTCGACGTTCGGCGTGAAGACGCTCGTGGCCGCGTCGATGCTGCCCACGAACTTGATGTCTTCGTCGTCGAAGGTGGCCTTGTACTCTTCCACGGCCCAGCTGGCGGCGACCGCCTCGATCTTCAGGTCGTCGGCGGTGCCGGGTTTCTTGTCGGGGCCGTTGTTGTAGGCCCAGGCATCGAAGCGCGCCAGCATCTTCGGGAATACGACGCCGCCGACGCGGGCCATGTTCCAGGACGGCGTCACGCGCAGCGAGTCGACCTTGTCGTAGACGGTGACCGCCGCCGGCTTCACCGTGCCGGCGACCACGAGCGACCGCGGACCGACGGCCGCCGTGCCCGCGACGTCCACCGTGGCGCTGATGACGTCGCCGGCGACCGTCACGGCCGAGACGGTGACGCCCGGACCGAAGTCGAGGTCGCGCGGCGCAATCGAGGCCGGCGGATTCGCCACGTAGATCTTCAGCGTCTGGCCGTTGGCGCCGGTACGCAGGCCCGTGTGGTCGAGGCCCACGACCGTGGTCGTCGCGCCGGCGCGCTGCAGCGTGACGTCGAGGCCGATTTCGTCGTAGCCGCCCATGAACCAGCGGCCCGAGATGCTGCTCCAGTCGGGCTCGATGAACATGACCTCGCGCAGGGCCGACGCGTCGGCGCCGCCCACCGTGGAGCGGCCGCGCCACTGGAAGCCCGTGTAGACCGAGACGCGCCCCGTGCGCGAGACCTGCTCGCCGCTGCGGGCGTAGGTGTAGGTGGTCGTGGAGGTGAATTCGTCGGTCGAGCCGGCGACCGGGGTCAGCACGAGCTTGCCGTAGATCGGGCCCTTGCTGGTCTCCCAGCCGGAGAGCGTCCATGTGCCGTCGATACGCGCGGGACGCATCGACGCGCTCCACGCCGCCCATTCCTTCGTCTGCAGCGGGAAACGCTCGCCGAGGAAGTCGGCGGCCTTCTCCGAGGGATGGCGCAGGTCCGGCAGGCGGCCCGAGGCATCGCGATCGCGCGGGGCCGGGCCCATGCGGCGGAAGGTCTGACGGTCGATGATCGGGTACCAGCCGCGGTGCATCGAGATGAGCAGGTGCCAGTCCTGCGTGGTGCGCTGCTGTCCGAGCACGCGGCCGAGGGCGTGGCACGAGTCGCACATGCCGTTCAGCTCTTCGGCCTTGAAGCTCTCGTCGCCGAGGCGCTTTTCGACTTCGTAGAGCGAGCGGCGGGCTTCTTCCGGCGCCAGGCCGTGGCTGTTCGAGAGCGACTTCACGACGGCGCGCGCCGTCTGCGCATCGATCTTGAGGTTGTTGAGCGCCATCATCCGCGTGATGGTGCGCTCCCAGCCTTCGGGCGTCGTGCGGCGGAACGAGATCCGCGACAGCTGCTGCTTGTCGTCGGGGCGATGGCAGCCCGAGCAGGCCTTGATGACGACCTGGTCGGTGACCGGGATGCCCACGTCGGGCTTCGCCGTGGCGGCGGCCGGTGCGGCCGGCGCCTGCGCCGAAGGCGAGGCCGACAGCATCAGTGCCAGAGCCCACGCGGATGACAGGGCCACTACGGACAGGCGGACGGTCTTTGCCATGGTTTGAGGGGACAGTTGTAGCACTTCAGACGCCGAGAAGCCAGCCTCGCGCGACCGCCGTCGCAAGCGTTTTCAGGAACGCCGCGAGGTCGCCGGGACCGGCACTCCGCACGTAGTCTTCGAAGAGATTCGGCACCTCGGCGTGACGGGGGGCCAGACGCACGAGCGTCACCGCGTCCACCCCGTCCACGAAGCGCACGCCGTCGGGGTCGCGCGGCGTGACCAGGCGCTCCTCGAGCACGATGGCGCGTTCGGTCAGGGCCGGGCGCGGGGCGAACGTGACGTCCGGGGCGAGGCTCAAGCTGAGGTGGCTGGCGGCGCGGATGCGCTCCCAGGCCGCGACCACGGCGGCGCGGTCGTCGGCCGGCGCCGGGGCGCCGCGATCGGCCCAGAAAGGGTGGTCGGGCGCGGGCGCGCCGTCGAGGAGGAACTGCCGGGTCAGCGCGAGGAACTGGGTATAGGTGGCGCGCTCGCGGGCGGCGAAGAAGTCGTAGGCGGTCGAGGCCAGCGCCGGCTGGGTGAGCGCCGTGTTCACCGCCACGGCCGCCAGCCAGCCCGAGGCCATGGCCTTCTTCACCCCGGCCGACGACAGCGGGTCCACGAAGGCATTGGCATCGCCGGCGAGCAGCCAGCCGTCGCCGGTCATCTGCTCCGCCACGTACATGGAGGCATCCCAGCCGGAAGGTCCGCTGATGAGGTCAGATCCCCGAAACGCCTCGGTCAGGTGCGACATCTTGGCGATTTCGGCCAGATACACGGCCCGCGCGCCCTCGCCCTTCACGAGACTGGTGGTGCGCGGGTCCACCATCACGGCAAGCGCCCGGGTGTCGGGACCGACCGGCACCGACCATCCCCAGCCGTCCGCGTACGATTCGAGCAGCGTGTGCGACGGGTCGGGCAGGGGCCAGGGGCCGCGGCGCCGCCAGTGGCCGATGAGGGCCACGGTGCGGTGGCCGGGTTCGTAGCGCCGTCGGCCCAACGGACGGGCGAGGACGCCGGACCGGCCGGTGGCGTCGATCCGCACGCGGGCCGGCCAGGCGAGCACCTCGTCGGCGGTCAACGTGGCCCGTTGCACGCGTCCGCCGGCGGCCTCGACTGCCGCCAGCATCACCCGGCTCAGGCGTCCGGTCGAGACCTGCCAGCCATGCTGCCCCTCGGCAAAGGGCTCCACCCGTTCGCTGCCGCCCCACCACACCGTGTGGCCATGGCTGGGGATGAATCCGGCCGCCTCGATGGCTGACGAAATCCCCATCAGGTCGAAAAACTTCCGGCAGGACGGCGTCAGCGACACCGACAGCTCCGGCTCGTCCGCGTCCGGACGCGCCACGAGCAGCACGTCGCGTCCCCACGAAGTCAGCAATCTCGCCGCGGTGGCCGCGGCCGGACCCCCGCCCACGACGAGGATCTCGCAGTTTCTGCCATGGGGACTGTCCCCAATCTGGCCTGGGCCTGACTTCTCGGCTGCGGGCATGGCTGTTGCTACAATAGCCGACGATGCTCCGCCGGTCCGTCGTCGGCCTCGGCGCCCTTCTGGGCGGATTCCACCTCTGGTTGCTCGGCAACCAGGCGTGGAACGGGCAGCTCTCCGAACCCGACGTCATCCTCCGCTGGCTCATCGCGCTCGCGCTCGGCGCCGGCCTCGTCGCCGTCAAGCGCCGCGGCGGCTCGCTCTTCGGCCGTCAGGCCGTGGCGATGTGGGTGCTGGCGGCGGTGCTCCACGGGCCCGCGCTCGGCAACGACGTCGATGGCTTCGCCACACCGGCGCTGCCCGAGGTCGTGGCCACGGTGGCGCAGGCCGCCGCGGCGATCTCGGCCGTGGGCCTGGCGCTGCTCGCGCTCTTTGCGCTGACCCTGTGGTCCGCGCACGCCGGCACCGGCCTGGTGCTGCCGGCCGCGCCCGTCTCCGCGGGCGCCCTCTCCGCACTCCGCACGTCGGGCTTCCTGCCCCGTCCGCCTCCGCGCTCGTAGACCGCGCCCGCCGCTTTTTTCCTGTCAGTCCGGCTGGTTGAGCCGCCAGTGTCCGCACGCGCGTTGCCGCGCGACGGCCGCTGGCGCAGGTTTTCGTTTTGCGGAGTCACGCCATGCGTACGCGAGTGTTCGGAGTTCTCATTGCCCTTCTGCTGTGGGCCCTGCCCGCAGCCGCCGCCACCGTGCGCGGCATCGTCACGGATACCACGGGCGCGCCGTTGCCCGATGCGCGCGTGGTCGTGCGCGATGTGGCGACCGGCCGCGAGATCGAGACCCAGACCGGCGCGGATGGCCGCTTCGAGATCACGACGGCGGGTTCGGGCACGTTCCTCGTCATCGCCGAACGCGCGTCGTTCGCGGAATCCGCGGCGACGGTCACCATCGACAGCAACGACGCCACCGTGGAGGTGCCGATCTTCCTCGAGATCGGCTCGTTCGCCAGCGCGGTCAGCGTGACCGCGGCGCGCGCCGAACGCGAGATCAAGCAGATCCCGCTGCACATCGAGACGATGGGCGCCGCCGAACTCGTGCAGGCCAACCCGCTCTCGACCGGTGACGCGCTGGCGATGGCGCCGAACGTCACCCAGGTGGGCAACGGCCCGTTCGGCGTGCGGCCCCGTCTGCGCGGCCTCGACTCGACGCGCATGCTCGTGCTCGTCGACGGCGAGCGCCTCAACACGGCGCGCCAGGCCACCGACCGCACCGGCGCGGAAGTGGGCCTCATCCCGATGGAGAGCATCTCGCGCATCGAAGTCGTGAACGGCGCCGGCACCGTGCTCTACGGCTCCGATGCCCTCGCCGGCACGGTCAACATCGTGACGAACGAACCCGTCTTCACGCCGTCGACGCAGTGGATCTACGGCGCCAACGGCTACTACAGCTCGAACGAAGACGGCCGCCGCGGCAGCGTCACGATCGGCACGACGGCGCCGCGCTACGCGTTCCGCGTGCAGGCGGGCGCCGAAGACTACGGCAACTACACCGCCGGCAAGCTCGACGTGGAAGACACGCGGCCGTTCGTGGCCTCGGGGCAGATCAACCCGGGCGACACCATCGACGACAACTTCGGCTTCAACTTCAACGCCTTCCCGGATCCCTTCAACCAGCCCTACGTGCGCACCGACAACGAGGTGCTCAACTCGCAGGCCCGGGGCAACTTCATCAACGCCACCGGCCTCGTGAAGCTCGGGGACAACCGCCGCCTGCGCGTGCGCTACCAGCGCCGCCGCGTCGAAGACATCGGCTTTCCCGATTTCGGGGCGCCCTACTTCTTCAACGCCACGTCGCTGCCGAAGAGCGACCTCGACAAGATCTCGGCGCGCTACGAAGCGCAGGCGATTACGCCCTGGCTCGCCAACCTGTCGCTGACGGCCTACTACCAGCGGGTGGAACGGCTGCTGCAGAACACGCTGCCGGTGCAGTTCCCGACGCCGACGCCTCAGGCCTTCTTTCCGATCAACGTGATGCGCCTCTCGATCGTATCCGAGACGGATCAGCGCGTGTGGACGCCCGGCATCGACGTGCAGGCCGTCATCACGCCGGCGAAGAACCACGTCCTCACGACCGGCGCGACCTTCTACCGCGATCGCAGCAGCGACCGCCGCCTCACCACCACCACGACGACGATGGTGGGCCAGGTGGTGCTCGGCCCGCGCGGCCCGGCGCCCGTGGTGTTCCCGTCGCCGGTGCAGCTCGGCGCGCCCACCACGGCGCAGCCCGTGCGCGTGCCGAACGCCGCGTTCCGCGACATCGGTGTCTTCGCGCAGGAAGAGTGGCGCGTGACGCCGCGCCTCTCGGTCATCGGCGGCCTGCGTGCCGACTTCTACAATGTGACCACCGAGAACACGCCGGGCTACAACGTCGGGCCCGTCGTGGCCGGCGCCGTGCCGGCCATCGATCCCTCGACGCTGCCCGACCCGAACGGCGAATCGATCGGACGCCGCGCGCTCACCGGCGACATCGGGCTCGTCGCCAACCCCGGCGGCCGTGTGAATCCGTTCGTGCGCTACGGCCGCAGCTACCGCCACCCGAACCTCGAAGAACTGCTCTTCGCCGGGCCGGCCACCGCGGGCAGCATCGCGCCGAGCATCAAGGTGAAGCCCGAGACGGGCAACAACTTCGACATCGGCACCAAGTTCAACATCGGCCGCGTGAGCGGCGGCGTCTACGGCTTCGTCAACCAGTATTCGAACTTCATCTCGCAGGAATTCGTGGCCACGACCCCGGCCGGCCCGCTGGCTCAGGCCATCAACTTCGGCGACGTGCGCATCCAGGGCCTCGAGTTCTCGCTCGACGCGCCGCTCGTGACGCCCTACGGCGTGTGGTCGTTCAACGGATCGGGCGCGCTCACGCGCGGGACGATCGTCGAAGGGGTGGGTCCGAACGGCATCAACCTCGACAACTCGCCGGCCGACAACATCACGCCCTCGAAGTTCGTTGGCGCGCTGCGCTACACGGAGACCAAAGGGCGCTGGTGGATCGAGTACGGCGTCCGCGCGCAGACCGAGGTGGACCGCGTGGCGCTCACGCTCCTGCGGTCGCCGTTCCTCATTCCGCAGGACCTGCTCTCGCTCGACGGCTTCACCGTGCAGCGCCTGTCGTGGGGCGTCAACCTGTCGCGCCAGCGTGAACGCCTCGGCATCACCTTCGCCATCGAGAACCTGGCGGACACCTACTACCGCGATCACTTCCAGTTCGCGCCGTCCCGCGGCCGCAGCTTCACCGTGGGCCTGAACGTGGGAGCCTTCTAGATCGGGTGATCGGGTGATCGGGTGATCTGGGATCTGGTGATCTGGTGATCTGAGATCGCCAGATCGATCAGATCGCCCGATCAGATCACTCGATCACCAGATCAATCGATCGAAAGATGCAGGTGTCCATGTCCCCATCTCTCGTCCATTTCATCCCGATCGTCACGACGCTGCTGGCGATCCCGTTCTCGCTCGAGATCTTCCGGCGCTACCGGCAGTTCCCCGATCGCCTGCACCTGCTGTGGTGGGCGATCGGCATCGCCACCTACGGCGTGGGCACGCTCACCGAGTCGCTCACGACGCTCCTCGGCTGGCAGGAGCCGGTCTTCCGCGCGTGGTACGTCTCGGGCGCGCTGCTCGGCGCGGCGCCGCTGGCGCAGGGCACCGTCTACCTGATGCTGTCGCGCAAGGTCGCGCACACGCTGACGGCGCTGCTCATCCTCTACATCGTCGTGGCGTCGGTGGCGGTGTGGCTCTCGCCCATCGACTACACGCTGGTCGAAACGCACCGGCTGAGCGGCAAAGTGTTCACGTGGCAGTGGGTGCGGATGTTCAGCCCGTTCGTGAACCTCTACGCCGTGGTGTTCCTCATCGGCGGCGCGATCGCGTCGGCGCTCCGCTACAGCGCCGACGTAGCCACCCACCACCGCATGTGGGCCAACGTCCTCATCGCGATTGGCGCGATTCTGCCGGGCATCGGCGGCACGGCCACGCGGATGGGTCACGTGGAAGTGCTCTACGTGACCGAACTCGCGGGCATGCTGCTCACGTGGACGGGGTACCGCATGAGCGTGCGGCCCGTCGCGGTGCCGCGGCCGGCCGCGGCGCACGCGTAGCGCCGGTCAGCGCGACCCCGGTCGGGCGCCGGCTCAGAAGCGGAAGCGCAGGCCGATCGTCGGCAGCAGGGGAATCCACTGGTCGCGGCGTTCGGTGAGGCGCGGCTGGTCGCCCTCCGGGTCGTGTTCGAGCACCGGCGTCAGCACGCCGGCATTGCGGCGGTTCAGCAGGTTGAGCACTTCGCCGTAGGCTTCCCAGCGGCCGGAGGCCGTCCGCCACGTGAGGCGGGCGTCCAGGCGCGCGAAGACGGGCAGGCGGCCGCGCTGCAGGTTGTCGAGGCCGCCGAAGTCGGCGGTGTAGACCAGGCGGCCCGCGCCGTCGCGCTCGGGCACGATCTCATCCGTCGTGCCGTCGCCATCGAGGTCGGTCACGTCCTCCATCCCGGCGACGCGCAGCCCGAGGGGCGCCGTCCGCGGGAAGCCCGAGGCGACGCGGGCCGTCGCCGCCAGTTCCCAGCGCCGCGTCAGGCGGTACGACGAGACGACGGTGGCGGCGTGGCGGCGGTCGTACTCGAAGGGATAGCGCCGCCCGTAGATGTCGCGGTCCGCCTTCGACCAGGTGTAGCTCGCCCAGCCGCGGATGCGGCCGCCGGTGAGCCGCGTCACCTGCACGTCGAGGCCATAGGCGCGCCCGCGGCCATCGTTGCCGGGCACACTCGTGATGAGCGGCGTGGCGGGCACACTTGCCGCGAGCGCGGCGGGGAAGTCGTAGCGCGCGAGCCGCGCGGCGCGGGCCGCATCGGTTTCGAGCTGGCCCACGAGCACGTCATCGAAACGTTTGTAGTAGCCCTCGACGCGCACCGAGGCCGAGCCCGGCAGATCCTGTTCGAGGCCCACCGACGCCAGGCGCGCCTGCTGGCTCCTGACACCGCGCGCGCCGGCATCGCTCAGGTCGAGCAGGTAGTCGCCCTGCACGAGCTTCTCGTAACCCGGGCTCTGCGTGTAGAGGCCGGCCGCGGCCCGCACGCGCGTGGACGCTGCCGGCCCCCACGTGGCCGAGAGCCGGGGCGAGAGCAGCGTCTCGCCGGTGAGGCCCACGCGGTCGAGGCGCAGGCCGGTGCGCGCAGAAAGGCGATCGCCGAGTGTCCACGTGCCCTCGAGCCACGTGGCCGCGCGCGTCTGCTCCAGGCGCGAACGCAGGTCCTCCGGCAGACCGGCGCCGCCCTGCAGACTCGATCCGTTCGCGGCGTTGGGATTGCGATCGCCCGTGAGCAGGAAGTCGAGCTGCGTCGTGAGCCGATGCACCTCGAGGCCGGTGCCGAGCGTGTGACGGCCGATCGCCCAGCCCGTTTCCTGCCGCAGCGACAGATCGCGCACGCGCAGCTGCGTGTCGAACGTCAGCTCCGCGCGCCGGCTGGTTGAGGGGCCGGGGGCGTTCGAGCGGCGGCCGTCGTCGGTGGTCGAGAGGTCGAACCCCGAGAGCACACGCGTGTCCGAGAAGGCGGCGACGACCATGGCGTGACCGTGCTGCCCGAGCGTGGTGCCAAGGCGCGCCCAGCCAAGATCGTTGTCGGTGTCGTCGTAGGCGCTGACGTTCGCCTCGTCATCGTCGAGCGTGACCTCGCCGCCCTGGCGGCTCGACAGGCCAAAGAGCGTCAGCGTGCGCGACGATGGCCACTGCCACGACGCCTTGCCCTGCACGTCGGTGAAGCCGGGGAACGACTGGTCGCTCACGAGGTCGGCGACGAGGTCGTAGTAGGTACGGCGTCCCGTGAGCAGCCACGAGCCTTTCGGCATGCTGCCCTCGACGACCACGTTGGCGTCGGTGGCGCTCATCGACGCCGAGCCGCCCATCCGCCGCGTCTCCGCGCCGTCGCGTGTCTCGATCGTCAGCATCGACGACAGCCGATCGCCGTACTTCGCGCTGAAGCCGCCGGTGGCCAGATCGAAACGCTGCACCGTTTCCGGGTTGAAGGCGCTGGCAAGACCGTAGAGCCGGTAGGGATCGTGCACCTCGACACCATCGAGCACGGTCAGGTTCTGATCCGGCGCGCCGCCGCGCACCGTGAGGTAGCCGCCGATTTCGATTGTCGCGGAGACGCCGGGCAGGGTGTTGAGCGTGCGGAACACGTTGTCGAGCGCCCCGGCCGTGCGCAGCACTTCCACGGGCTCGACCGAGCGCGTGGCCGGCACCTCGGCGATCGCGGCGCCGCGCACGACCACCGCGTCGGTCACACCGGTGCGAGGCGCGAGCCGCAGTTCCAGATCGGACGCCGCCGCCTGAGCCGCATTCACCGGCGTCGTGAGCGGGAAGTAGCCGTCGGCGGCCACCTCGAGCGTCGCGGGCCCGCCTGGAGCGGCGAGCGTGAAGCGGCCGTCGTCACCGGTGACGACGCGGTGATCGCCGGCAGCCACGGTGGCGCCCGCGACGGGCGCCTTCGTCGTGGCGTCGAGCACGATGCCGGCGATGTGCGGGGGTGGCTGCCGGGCTGGGGCGGCCTGTGCGGCGACACAGGACGCCGTGAGGCTGATGAGGGTGACGAGAACTCCGAGTGCGGTACACGGGACGGTCATGGAACGGGATACTCCTCAGGCGTGGCAACGCGAGTGCCTGTGTTCGACACTACGAAGCCTCGAGGGACCGCGTCTTGACCCGCGATGCCGTTCGCACTGACGATCGATGCCATGGCGCTGCCGCTGTCCACCGTGACGAGCACCCTCGCGATGGTGCGCGCGGCCGAACGCCGCGGTGTCGACGCGCAGCCCGTGCTCGCCCGTCACGGCGTGACGATGGCGACGCTGCTCGATCCCGACAATCACCTGCCGGTGTCCACCGAGTTCGCGATCTGGGACGAGCTGCGGGCCGAAACGCGTGAGCCCGCCCTGCAGCTCGTCGCGCCGATCGAACTGCCGGTCGGCACCTATCACGTGCTCGACTATCTCGTCGGCGTCTCGGCCACCGTGGGCGACGGGATGCGGCGCATCGCCCGTTTCCTCGGGATCATCGCGCGGCAGGTGGAGGTGAGCGCCCAGGTGGCCGACGACGAGTGCCGCCTCGTGGCCACGACGGCCTCAGGCGGCGCGGTGCCGCCGATGTACGTGGACTACACGTTCGGCGCGGTCGTGGGCCGCATGCGCGCGATCGCCCCTGATGCCTTCGCGGTGGAACGCGTGCAGTTGCGGCAGCCGCCGCCGGCCAGTCCCGCGGCGTATCGTGACGTGTTCCTGTGCCCGGTGGATTTCGGCGCCGGCGCCGACGCGCTCGTCTTCTCACGCGCCCGCTGGGACACACGTCTGCCGGCGCACGACCCGACACTTGCGCAGGTACTCGAGACACACGCACGTTTTCGCCTCGAACGCATGGCCGCCGCGCCGGTGGCGCTCGCCGGTGACGTGCGCGCGGCGATCATCGCCGCGCTGCCCGACGGCGCGCCCGTGGACGCGGTGGCACGGGCGCTGCGGCTCAGCGTGCGCACGCTGCTGCGCCGGCTCGACGATGCCGGCACGACGTATCGCGATGCGCTCGACACCGTGCGCGGCGAACTCGCGCGCGAGTACCTGCACGATGGCCGCGTCGCGATTTCCGAAGTGGCGCTGCTGCTCGGCTTCGCCGACCAGCGCAGCTTTCACCGCGCCTTCGAGCGCTGGACGGGGGAGACGCCGGGCCGGTGGCGAGCGAGGGTGCGCGGCTCGTTGCCCTGACAATCGCCTGCAGGCGGCGCGTGCCCGAGCGGTTTACGGCATCTTCGCGCGGTCCACTTCGGCGGCGATGTAGCCGAAGGCGGCCCACTGCCTGCCGGCGAGCACGCGGTCGAAGATCTCCTTCGCCTTGGCGGTGTCGCCGGTCACGAAGTAGTAGTTCCCGACGCCGTATCCCTGCGTGGCGATGGTCAGGTCGTCGGCGCTCGTCGTGTCGAGCAGCGCCTCGGGCTTCTCGAGGCCCTTGTACATGAGCAGGCGCTTGTGGTACGAGCCGTTCTCGAGGATGTCCATCTTCGGTGTGATGCGGGTCAGCACCTTCGCCGCCGCGGCCTTGTCGCCGAGCCGCATGTAGGTCATCCACAGCCAGTCGCTCACCGCGGTGATCGAGTCGTCGTTGTCAGACACCTTCATGCACTCGAGCCACGAGCGCTTCGCGTTCTCGTAGTCGCCCTTGAGGTAGTAACCGAGCGCCAGGTGGTACCAGATGTTGAACTGCAGCGTGCTGCGCGGCACCCCGGCCGCGTTCGGCGCACCATCGGGCTCGATCTCGTCCTTCTTGCCTTTGATGAGCGTGACGGCCTTCTCGAAGTCGGCGATCGCGCCGTCGAAATTGCGCACCGTGATGTAGCGATGACCGCGGTGGCGGTAGAAGCGCGCGTCTTCCGGAAACTTCTCGATCCCCTTGCCGAACGTGGCAATCGCGTTCTTGTACTGCCAGAGGTATCCCTGACGGCGGCCCACCCAGATGAGGGCGTCGGCGCTCTCGGGGTTCTTCGCCAGTTCCTCTTCCGCGGCCTTCAGATTGGCCTCGAGCTTCGCGCGGTCGGCGGCCGCAAGTTCCATCGGCACGAGCGGACGTCCGGTGACGGAGCGCGCTTCGGGTTCGGGCTCCGGCGCGGGCGCGGCAGCCGGTGGCGCCGTGTCGGCCGGCGCGGGCGCCGGCGGGTTCGATCCACAGGCCGTCAGCCCCACGCTGAGCGACATCACCACGGCCATGCCACGCACTCGACGCATACACGAACTCCAGAGAAGGACTGTTATCGTTCGATGCCGGCAGCGGCCGGCGCAAAGGGCACAGGCGGCCCATCCGTCGCGTCGGCCGGTCCGCCCGTGTCGCCGCCATCGGCGGCATCACCGGTGCCATGTGCGAGGAACAGCCGGGCCACGCCGTGCGGCGAACGCGGCGCTGTGTCCACCTCGCCCACGGCGCCCAGCTCGTCGCCCGTGGCCGCGCCGAGGTCACGGAAGCGGCGCGCCGTCACGAGCACGCGGCCTTCGTAGGTCGCCACCGTCTCGTTGAACGCGCGCACGGTGCCGTCGAGGCGGCCGCGCAGCGTCTCCATGCGGTCCGTGAGGTGGCGCACGCGGTCGTAGAGTTCCTTGCCGAGCCGGCTCACCTGTTCGGCGTTCCGCGTCAGGCGTTCCTGGCGCCAGCCGTGCGCGACGGCGCGCAGCAGCGCGATGAGCGTGAGCGGACTGGCCGGGAACACCTGCGTGCCGACGCCGAACTCGATGAGGTGCGCGTCCTGCTGCAACGCCGCCTGGAACACCGCCTCGCCCGGCAGGAACATCACAACGAACTCGGGCGACGGGTGGAACTGCTCCCAGTAGCCCTTGGCGCCGAGCTTCGTCATGTGGTCGCGCACCTGGCGCGAGTGGTCGGCGAGCTTCTGCTCGCGCGTCGCCTCGTCGGTGGCTTCCTGCGCGTCGAGATAGGCCTCGAGCGGCGCCTTGGCGTCGATGACCACGGTGCGGCCGCCGGGCAGGCGCACCAGCAGATCCGGCCGGATGCGGCCGTTCTCGGTCGTGTGGCTCGACTGCTCGTCGAAGTCGCAGTACTCGAGCATGCCGGCCATCTCGACCACGCGGCGGAGCTGCATTTCGCCCCAGCGCCCGCGCACGGTGGGTGTGCGCAGCGCGCGCACGAGGTTGGTGGTTTCCGCGCGCAGCTGCGTCTGGCTGCGGCCGATCGCTTCGAGCAGGGCCGCGATCTCGGCGCCCGTCTCCACGCGGTTCTTCTCGACTTCGCCGAGCTTGCGGTCCACCTGCTGCAGCACGTCGCGGATCGGCGACACCAGCTCGTCGAACGCCTGCTGCTTCTTCGACATCTCGGTGACGGCGCTCTTCTCGACGACCGAGAGGCGTTCGTGGGCGAGCTTGAGGAACTCGTCGTTGCTCGACTTGAGCGCCGCGCCGGCGAGCGACTGGAAGCTGTCGCGCAGCTGGTCCTGCGCCCGCGAAAGCAGCCCGAGCTGCTGCGGCACGATCTCGCGCTGGTGGGCCAGCTCGGCGCCGACGCGCGCCAGTTCCTCGCGCAAGGACGAGCCTTCGGCGCGCGCGCGATCGAGGTCGTCGCGTGACCGCACCAGCTCGTTCTGTACTTCGCCGAGCCGGCGCGTGGTCTGGTGGAAGAGCGCCTGGGCGGCACCCACCGTGGCCTGGTGGGTCGCAATCGACTCGGTGAGTTCGCGCCGGAACTGCCCGCGGGCCACGACCCACGCGCCCAGGGCGCCCACCGCCAGCCCCGTGAGGAGCGACAACAGCACAACCGTATCCATCGTTTGCAGGACCGCCAATCCGGGGAGTGCGCAAACCACGTCGAAACGTGGCAGAACCGTGCGGTACAGGGCAGTGTAGCAGCGGAGGCCGGTGCCGAATTCGAATTCTGATCCGGCGCGGTTACGGAACCGTCAGCCGCTGACGATCTTCGTCAGTGCCGCCGTCACGTCCTGACGTCCGGCCGACGGCCGAGCCCGCCGATCCGGCCCGAGATTGCCCGGGGGTGCGCAACCGGGCAGCCCTCCGGCGGGTGGAGCGGACTTTGATATTCCATCACCGGATCATCCATGAGCGAATCCACCCCAGTATTCGCCGACGGCTTTGGACGGCGCGTCGTCCGGCTCGAATCGGCCGAGGCGGCGCCCACCGAGCACCTGCTGCTCAGCCCCGACCTGGCGGCCAACGCCGTCTTCACCGCGGCGCTCGCCGACCGGGTGGCGAAGCTCCACGGCCGCCGGCTGACGGCGCATGCCCGCGTGCAGCGGGTGGACAGCGACGGCTCGGGCGGCGTCAGCGTCGTCAGCGAGTTCGTGAAGGGCTGGCGCCTGGCCGACCTGCTCGACGTGGCGGAATCCGAGAATCTGACGCTCGACATCGGCGTCGTCATGCTGCTGCTGCGGCAGCTCCTGCCCACGGCCTCGATGCTCTCCACGCAGATTCGCGACGCGGCGAGCGGCGCGCTCGGCCCCGAACACCTGCTGCTGACCGCGCAGGGCCGCCTCGTGCTGACCGACTACGTCTTCGGCGGCGCCATCGAGGCGCTCGGCTGGGACGCCGAGCAGCTCTGGCAGCGCCTGCGCATCGCCACGCCGCCCGGGCGATCCGGCAAGGCGGTGTCGCAGCGCGGCGACGTCGTGCAGGTGGGCGTCACCGTGCTCTCGCTCGTGGCCGGCCGCCGGCTGCGTGACGACGAATTCCCCGAGCGGCTCGAAGATCTGGTGTCGAGCGCGCGGCAGAAGACCCCGGCCATCATCGACGCGCCGCTCTCGCCGGGCCTGCGCGACTGGCTCATGCGCGCATTGCAGCTCGCGCCCAAGAGCTTCGAGAAGCTGTTCGACGCGCAGATGGCGCTCGAGCGTCTGCTCGCGGCCGACAGCGCCCTGCTCGCGCAGCCGGCGGAGCTCGACCAGGCGGTCGCGCGCTTCGAGCGGTTCATGCCGGTGGTCGAGCTGCCGGAGCCGCCGGCCGAACTGCCGCTCCTCGAAGCCCCGCCGCCCGACCTCGTGCCGCTCGCCGTGGCGTTCGACCGGCCCGCCGTGAAGGCCGAGCCCGTCGCCCCGCGGCCCGAGCCCGCTGCGGAGACCGCCCCGGCGTCCCTGCCCCAGGCAGCGCCGGACGAGGTGGCTCCGGCCCCCACGCGCAAGTCGGGTGTGCGCCGGAAGAAGGGCGAGGCGGCCGCCGCTGCGGCCGAGCCGATGCCGGCGCCGCCGATAGCCGTCGTGGACGACCTGCCGGAACTGCTCGTGTCCGCGCCAGCCGAGGCCGTCCCCGTTCTCGAGGACGTCCCGCCGCCCGTGGCGGTCGCCGACGAGCCGGTCGCGCCGGTGGTCCAGACGGCGCCCG
>JALHON010000066.1 GCA_022842985.1 Acidobacteriota bacterium
GCGCGGGTAACGAGGCCGGCGCGTTCGAGGCGGCCAACGGCACGGCTGACCTGCGCCGGGTCCGTTTCGAGCGCCTGGGCCAGGGCGGCGGCGGTCGCCGGCCCGCGGTCGCCGAGCTCGAAGAGCAGGCGCGCTTCCGTCAGCGAATAGGGCGTGCCGAGGTGATGCACGCCAAGGGCGCCGATGCGGGCCGTGTAGAAGCGGTTGAAGCGGCGGACGGCGGCGGTGAGTTCCGGAACGGACGGTGCGGCCATGCTCCCCTCCCGGGCTGGGACGGTGACAGCATCAACCATTTAATTGTTTGAGTCAACGATTCGGCGTTCCGACCCGCCGCGGCCGGGACTCAGGCGCCGAG
Source organism: Acidobacteriota bacterium (assembly GCA_022842985.1). Classification (GTDB taxonomy): domain Bacteria; phylum Acidobacteriota; class Vicinamibacteria; order Vicinamibacterales; family UBA2999; genus CADEFD01. The sequence goes on from JALHON010000066.1 coordinate 356, forward strand.
GCCCTCGAGGGTCTCGACGAAGGCCTTCATCACGAGGGGATCGTTGTCGCGGAACCGCACGGCGAAGCCCTGCACACGGTCCACGTAGACCACTTCCGAGCGCAGCTGGAAGGTCTGGCCGCCCACCTTGATGGCGGTGGTGATGCGGGCACCCACGGGGTTGCTGGCGTAGGCATCGATGAAGCAGCCGCCCTGGCTCAGGTCGGTGACCCGGCAGTCGCGCATGCCCGAGGCGCCGTCCCATCCGCCCTCGAAGGGGCCCATCAGGCGTTTATACGTCCGGCGCTCGCTCGACATCTGCACGATCCTTCCCGCTCCGGCCACGATACCGGCGGTCGTCACTGGTCGTATCGGCACGACCACACAGAGTCTATGGCCCCGGTGGCCGCACGGTATAGGATTGTGCCCCACTAGGATCCTTCGTGCATCCAGACCTCAAAGAAGCCATCGACTTCCACCACGCCATCCTCGCCGAAGGCGGCAAAGCGCTCGTGGGCTACGAACAGGCCAAGGCGCTCGCCAACGTCGTGCTGCTGTCGGAGATTCCGACCACCTACGACAAGAAGGAGAACCGCCAGGTCAACGCCGGCAACATGCTCATCCGGGGCGTGCCGGGCGTGGGCAAGACGTTCTTCGGCGTGATCCTCGCGGCCATCTCCGACGCGAAGTTCGCCCGCATCCAGGGCCGCGCCGACCTGCAGCCCACGGAAGTCGTCGGCTTCCAGATGATCAATCCCGCCACCGGCGAGCTCATCACCGAGTTCGGCCCGCTGGCCTCGGCGGAAGTCATCCTGCTCGACGAAATCAACCGCATCCCGCTCAAGTCGCAGAGCGCCTTCCTCGAAGGCCTGCAGGACCGCACCGTCACGGTCGGCAAGACCACCTACGAGCTGCCGGCCTTCAGCTTCGCCATCGCCACGATGAACCCGGTGGAACTGGGCCAGGGCACCTTCCCGCTCTCGGAAGCCGCCACCGACCGCTTCGCCGTGATGATCAACGTCGGCTACCTGCCGGCGGAGGAAGAAGCCAAGCTCGTCAACTTCGACTTCAAGCACGTGCGCCTGAACGCGCTGATGTCGAAGGAGCGGATCATCCAGATGCGCTCGCGCATCAACGAAACGGTGTTCCTGCACGAGCGGCTCGGCACCTACATCCAGCAGCTCGTCTCGGCCACGCGCCCCTACAACCCCGACACCGACTGGCACAAGCACTCGCCGTCGGAACTGGTGGAACGCGGCGTGGACCTCGGCGCCTCGCCGCGCGCGATCATCGTCTGGGGCCGCCTCGCGAAGGTGTGGGCGCTGCTCATGCACGGCCGCGACGAGGTGTTCCCGGAAGACATCCAGGACCTCGCGCCCTACGTGCTCAGCCACCGCATCTGGCTCGGTCCGCACGCCGCCAGCCACGGCCTGACCTCGGATTCCGTGGTGCGGGACGTGGTGGCCCGAGTGCCGATCCCATGAGAACACGCGAGCAGGAAGTCGCGCCGCTCGTCAACCTGTCGGAGATCAGCGAGATCGAGCTCGTCATCCTCAAGCGGATGCGCGAGTTCACGATGGGCGAGCATCGCAGCCTGTTCCAGGGCAACGGCTTCGACTTCGTCGGCCTGCGCAACTTCGAGGCCGGCGACCGCTTCGAGACGATCGACTGGGCGCAGTCGAGTCTCAACAACTTCTCGCCGATGGTCGTGCGCGACTTCGAGCAGCCGTCGACGGCCGGCGTGGTCGTGGTGGCCGATCATTCGAGCTCGACGCGCTGCGGTGTGGACGCCCTGCCCGAAGGGGTCGTCGGCCCGGCGGCGGCGCGCGGCAACGTGCTCATCGCCCACGCGGTGGCGCGGGCCATCGCCACGATCGGCATGTCGGCGGTGTTCTTCCAGGACAGCTTCGGCCTCATCACCTTCCAGGGCGGCTTCGAGCGCCTGCAGGCGATCCGGCCGCGCATCGGCAAGGGGCAGGTCATCCACTGCCTCGACGCCTATCAGTACGAACGCGGCCTCGAGGATCTGAAACGCAGCGAGAGCCTGAGCGGCACGCTCGCCGGTTTCCTGCGCAAGACCTCGCTCGTGCCGGTGGTGTCGGACTTCCTGTTCGACGACGTCGACCCGGTCATCGACGAGCTGGCCCGCCTCGACGTGCAGCACGACGTGTTCCTGGTGATCGTGGACGCCACCTTCGCCTACCGGCTGCCGTCGGTGTCGGCGGGCTGGGTGGAAGCGGTGGACGTGGAGACCGGACGTTCGCGCGTCGTGTCGCGCGGGCAGCTCCGGGGCATGGCCGACAAGGTGCGGGGCTGGCAGGACCAGGTGGCCGCCAAGGCCCACAGCGCCGGCCTCGACGTGCTGCGGCTGGACTTGAACGACACGAAGAGCGACATCGCGCTGACCGAGTTCGCGGTCGAGCGCCGACTGAGGAAGCGATGAGAACGATCGTGGCCGCGGCTCTGACCGCACTCGTGTGGCTGACTCCCCTGACCGCGCTGGCCCAGGCACCCGCCCCCGGCCAGACGGTGGAAGCCGATCCCGTGCGCTGCTGGTGGCGCACCGACAAGGCCGCCGTGCGCATGGGCGAGCCGTTCACCGCCGTGCTCACCTGCGCGGTGCTCGAGACGGCCTCGACCAAAGCGGTCGTGGACCGATCGCGCCTCGACCACACGGTCATGGCCCTGCCGCCCTTCGACGTGCTCGACGGCGGCACTGGCGAAGACGTGGTGGCGGGCTCGCGCCGCTTCTTCCAGTACACCTACCAGCTGCGCCTGCTGAACGACAACGCGTTCGGGCAGGACGTCACGCTCGCCGGCCTCTCGATCGGCTACCGGCTCGATACGTCGACGGCCGACGGCACGACGTCGCAGGGCCGCGACCAGACATATGCGCTGCCGCCGCTCTCGCTGCGGGTGCTGTCGCTCGTCGCCGGCTCCGCCCGTGACATCCGCGACTCGACGTCGATGACCTTCGCGGACCTCGACGCGCGCCGCTTCCGCGCCCGCACGTTCGGCATGGCCGGCTGGTTCCTCTACGCGCTCGCGGCCGGCGTCGCCGCGCTCGGCCTGGCCCGGCTCTACCGCGCCATGCGCAGCCCCGCCACGGCCGCCGTCGTCACCACGGTGTCGGGCGGCGCGGTGCTCAAGGCGGCCACCCGCGAGCTTGCCGCCGTCACCCGCGCGAAGCAGGGCCAGGGCTGGACGGACGATCTCGTGGGCCGCGCCGCCGCGGCACTCCGTATCATCGCCAGCTACGCCATCGGCAAGCCGGCGGCCCAGACGAAGGGCGTCGCGGCCGACATCCACGGCGGGCAGATCGCGCTCAGCCAGGGCTTCCTCCGCCGTCGCCACGCGCTCGTCTCGGCGTCGGTGACGCCGCAGGACATGGCGCAGGCGGCCGCGGCGAACGGCGCCGTGCAGCAGGTGCGCGACGGCATCATCGCCCTGACGGCGGCCCGCTTCGGCCGCGCCGGGCTCGATGAGAGCTCGCTCGACCAGGCCGTGAGCGCCGCCGGACCACTGGCCCGCTCGCTCGCCTTCCGCTACTCGTGGCCGATGGTGCAGTGGCAGAAGGTCACGAGCGCCGTCACGAACTGGAAGGGCCGCGCGTGAACCTGCTGGCCGCGATTTCGCGGTTCGTGGAGCGGGCGCGCGCCGACTGGGACGGCGTGCGGCTGGCCGATCTCGTCTTCGGCGAGAAGGATCTGGCGCTGCTTGCGATCTTCGCGCTCGTCGGCGTGGGCATCGTGGCCCTCGTCGTGCGCGGCGTGGTGACGCGCCGCCCCGGCCAGGGCAGCGTGGTGCTGCCGGCGGTGCTCGGGCAGTGGACACGCTCGTGGACGCCGACCCTGCGGCACCTGCCACTCATCCTGATGCTGGCAGGCCTGCCGCTCTTCGGCATCGCGCTCGCCGACCCGGCCACGCCGCTCTCGCGCCGCGAAGTCACGCGTCCAGGCCGACGCATCAGCCTGATGATCGACGGCTCGTCGAGCATGCTGGCGCCGTTTGCCGCCCGCACGCTCACGACGAAGGACGCGCCCATGGAGGCCACGTTCTTCACGTCGGTCGCCGCCGCCGAACGTTTCGTGAACCTGCGGATGGACGGCCAGTACCGCGACCTCGTCTCGCTCATCGAGTTCGCCGACACCGCCTACGTCATCACGCCGTTCACGACCGACTACGACAACATCAAGCTCAGCCTGTCGCTCATCGGCAACATGGGCGAGTGGGAGAACTTCCCCGACCGCGGCACCGTCATCGCGCAGGCGGTCGAACAGGCCGTGGCGCTCTTCCGCGCCTTCGACTTCCTCGACGCCTCGGGCAACCTGATGGTGATCTTCAGCGACGGCGAGGATGCCGAGGTCACCGAATCGGGCCGCAACATCGACGACGTGCTGAGCGACGCGGTGAAGGCCAAGGTGCCCGTGTACTTCGTGCGCATCAGCAAGGGCAACAGCAAGCTGCCCGACGCGATGTGGCAGCGCGCCATCACGAAGACCGGCGGCCGCTTCTATACGGCCACCGACGAAGCCGCCGTGCTGCGCGCCATCCGCGACATCGATCGGATGTCAGCCGGCACGGTCGAAGTGAAGGAATACAGCGCCCGGCTGCCGCGATTCGCGCCGTACGCCCTCGGCGCGGTCGTGTTCTGGACGCTGGCCGCGTTCCTGCGCCTGCTGGCGCCGCAGTTCCGCACGTTCCCGTAGGAGACAGCGATGAAGTCGGTCATTGGATACCTCGTCGTGGCACTGGCATTCGTCGTCGGCGGCCGCGTGCTCTTCGGCGCCTCGAGCCTCGAGAACCGCACCGCCGATGCCCAGCAGGCGCTGCTGACCCTGCGCTACGGCGACCTCGACACCGCCTACGAGGCGATGCGCGCCGAGGCCACCGACGGCGCCATCCTGCCGCGCGTCTCGCAGGCGCTCGTGGCGTCGCTGCGCGAGCAGCAGTCGACGACGCGGTACTGGATGGGCGCCTACGGCCGCCTCACGCCCGAACGTGACGCCGCCGGCGCGCTGGCCGAAGCCGATCCGGTCGTGCTCGAGCTGGGTGCCCATGCCGCCTACCGCGCCGCGCAGAATGCGCCCGACCAGGCGGCGGCCACGAAGCGGATCGACGACATCGTGCGCGGCTACGCCGACGTGCTGCGCGCCCACCCGGGCGACGAGAACGCGGCCTGGAACTTCGAGTTCGTCTCGCGCGTGCGCACGACGCTCCAGCAGAGCCGCCAGCCGGTGATGCCGGAACCCGAAACGACGGGCCTCGCCGGTGACCTGCCGATCGGCCCGACGCTGCATGGCGCGCCGGGCGCGCCGCCCGAAGGCACCGACATGAAGCAGTTCAAGGTGGTCGTGCCGATGCGGCCCGACGAACGCAAGCAGCTCCCGCAGGGCGCGAGCGAAGGCGAACAGCGCAAGCGCCGCGGCTAGCCCCGGGCCGGCTCGACCTACGCGACGACACGCACGACGACGGCTTCGGTGATGGGCTTCAGCTTACCGACGATCAACTGGGAGGCGCTCAAGTTCGGGCAGCCTGACTATCTCTGGCTGCTCATCGGGCCGGGAGCGCTGCTCGTCGTGTGGCTGTGGCAGCTCCTGCGGCGGCGCGCCGACATCCGCAACTACACGCGCCACCGCGCCGTGCCGGTGCGCGAGCGCTTCTCGCTCTTCGGCGGGCTGCTGTTCTGGCTGTGCGTGCTGGCGGCGACCGCCTCGGTCGTCCTGGCGCTGGCGCGTCCGCAGATCGTGACGACACGTGTGCGCCGGGCCGGCATCGACCTCGTCGTGCTGCAGGACGGCTCGACCTCGATGCGCGTCACCGACACGACCGGCGACCGCTGGAAGCGCTCGATGCGATTCCTGAAGGCGCTGGCCGAGACGATGCGCTGGGACGGCGACCGCATCGCCATGACCGCCTTCGCCCGCATCGCCACGCCGCAGGTGCGGCTCACGAAGGACCCGAACACGTTCTTCTTCTTCATCGAGCACCTCGAAGAGCCGCCGTTCCGCGTGGAAGACGACGCCTCGTGGGACACCAACATCGAGATGGGCATCTCGTGGGGCCTGAAGCTGCTGGCCCAGGACGAACGCATCACCGGGCGGAAGTCGCTGAACGCCAAGGCATTCCTGCTGCTCTCGGACGGCCAGGCGTGGAGCGGCGAAGCGCAGCGGGCGATTCAGGCGGCGCGCGAACAGGGCGTGCCGGTGTTTGTCGTGGGCGTCGGCACGAGCAACGGCGGGTTCATCCCCGAGCCGCCACCCGAAGACCCGCAGAAGGCGCTGCCGGCCGTGTATTCGCGCATCGACCGCGATTCGCTGGCGACGATTGCCGGCGCCGGCGGCGGCCGTTACATGGAACTCGACCGCGAGCGCGACGCGGACATCGCCGTCACGATCATCGACTCGGTGCGGAAGATGGCGCGCGGCGGCGTGGAAGAAGGCGCCGACGACGTCTACTGGGCGTGCCTGGCCATGGCCGCGATCTTTCTCGTGATGGGCATCGCGTTCGTGCGCGACCGCGCCGAACTCGCCTTCGCGACTGCCGGCGCCGCAGTGACGCTGGTCGTCGTGCAGCTCCTGTAGCCCCCGCGGCTCCCGAGCCCCGAGCCCCGAGCCCCTAGCCCCTGGCCCCTACCATTACACCACTACACCTTTTTCGTATACCATGGTGTAGTCATGGCCCTGAACATCAAGAACTCCGATGTCGAGCGCCTGGCCGCTGAAGTGGCCGGGCTCACCGGAGAGTCGAAGACCGAAGCCATCCGCCGCGCGCTCGAGGAGCGCCGCCGCCGGCTCAAGGGCCCGGGCGTGGCGGAGCGCCGCGCCCGGCTCCTCAAGTTCCTCGAAACCAGGGTCTGGCCGACCATCCCGAAGAAGCAGCTCGGACGCCGGCTCACCCGGGCTGAAGAGGACGACCTGCTGGGCTACGGTCCCGGCGGCGTATGACGGTCGACTCGTCGGCGCTCATCGCCGTGCTGTTCTCGGAACCGGGGTATCTCGATCTGGTGGATACAATGCTCCAGGCCGACGCCGTCCGCGTCGGCGCACCCACACTCGTCGAAACCGGGATGGTGCTGGCCGGCCGCCGCGGCACGCCGGCCGGCCGCGAACTCGACGATCTCGTGCGCGAACTGGGCATCACCGTGGTGCCGTTCGGCGAGGCGGAATGGCAGGCGGCGCTGCAGGCGTACGCGCGGTTCGGACGCGGCCGGCACAAGGCCGCGCTCAACTTCGGCGACTGTCTCGCGTACGCCACGGCGGCGGCCGCCGGCGACACACTGCTCTTCGTGGGCGACGATTTCACGCGCACCGACATCCCAGCCGCACGGTGAAAACAGGCATTTGGCGCTCGGGCGTCTGCCAAATCCTGAAAAATAAGGGTGTCAGAGCGGAAATAGATGCGCAATCGCTGGAAAACATGTGTAATCTAGGTCGCAGCTCCGCGTCGAGGTTCCTCCCGGCGCCTTGGTCGTGATGTTCACGGCGGAGCGGGCCGTGCGGCAAGGTAACGGAAGTGGCGGTCGCACAGGGCTCGAACACAGGTCGCGCCACTGAAACACGCGCCGGCGACATCGCCGGGGTGGGGGCACTCAAGATGGCCAAAGCAATGTCGAAGTCGGAGCTCGTTCAGAAGATCGCCGGTGAAGTGGACGGTCTCTCGAACAAGCAGGTCAAGGGCGTGATGGAAGCGCTCTGCACGATCGGCTACAAGGAACTGAAGAAGAACGGCATGTTCCAGATCCCCGGGTTCGCCAAGTTCGTGGTGGTCAAGAAGGCCGCGACGAAGGCGCGCAAGGGCGTCAACCCGTTCACGGGCGAGCCCACGGTGTTCAAGGCGAAGCCGGCGCGCAAGATCGTGCGCGCGCGTCCCGTGAAGGCCGCCAAGGACGCCGTCGCCTAAGAGCGTCGTCCGGATCGACGTTGAGCGGGCCGCCTCTGGCGGCCCGTTCTATGTACGGCGGCCGCGGTTCGATGCGGCGCCTCGGCGGCGCCGCTCCCGCGAGGGGTAAGATTGAGGGATGCCGGTCACGCTCACCTCCCGCGAACGCGCCCACCTGAAGTCGCGCGCGCACGCCCTCGAACCCGTGGTGAACGTCGGTCATGCCGGCGCGACCGATGCCGTCGTCGCCGAAGTGGAACGGGCGCTCACCGCGCACGAGCTCATCAAGGTGCGGGCCGCGAGCCAGGATCGCGAGGGCCGCGCCGAGATCCTGCAGACCCTGCTCACCCGCACCGACGCGGCGTCGGTGCAGACGGTGGGCAAGGTGATGGTGCTCTGGCGCCCGAAGCCCGACGCACCGACCCCGCACAACCTGTCGTCGATCGAGCGGGACGAATAACCCGGGCCACCGCGCCGCCGCGCCTGCGGTAGCATGACGCTCGCCCGGAGGCGACCGCCGATGCTCACCCGCCGCGACTTCGTCCGTTCCACCACGGCGCTCGCCGCCGTCACGCCCGTCCGCTCGGCCGAGCTGCTGCTGCAGCGCACGACGAAACCCGTCGTCATCGCCGACTACTCCGGCTACGAGTTCACGAACGGCGGCAAGGAAAACGCCGTCGCCCGCGCCTTCCGCCTCATCACCGAAGGCAAGGACGTGCTCGACGCGCTCATTGCCGGGGTGAACATCCCGGAACTCGATCCGCTCGAGACCGGCATCGGCTTCGGCGCCCTGCCGAATGCCGATGGCATCATCGAACTCGATGCGTCGTGCATGCATGGCCCGCTCAAGCGCGCCGGCGCCGTCGCCAGCCTGCAGGGCGTGCGCACGCCGTCGCTCGTGGCCCGCGCGGTGATGGACTACACCGACCATCATCTGCTCGTGGGCGAGGGCGCGCAGCGCTTCGCCCGCCAGATGGGCTTCCCCATCGAAGACGACCTGCACACCGAGAACTCGCGCCGGCTGTTCCTCGAGTGGAAGCGCCGCGCCGACCCTGAGCACTACCTGGACCCGAAGGGCGAAGGCCGCAAGCCGGCCCCGAAACACGAGAAGGATCCAGGCGATGCCTTCGCCTGGCAGCAGCGCGGGCTCGAGGCCGGAAAGTCCATGGTGCGCGACGGCCTCATTCGCGAGGGCAGCTTCTGGGGCACCATCAACTGCGACGCGATCGGCCCGAATGGCGACATCTGCGGCGTGACCACCACGTCGGGTCTCGCCTGGAAGATCCCCGGGCGCACCGGCGATTCGCCGATCCTCGGCGCCGGCCTCTACGTGGACAACGAAGTGGGCGCCGCCGGCTCGACCGGCCGCGGCGAAGCCAACCTCTACAACCTGTCGTCGTTTCTCATCGTCGAATCGATGCGACGCGGCATGTCGCCGAAAGATGCCGGCATGGAGGCGCTGCGGCGCATCCGCGCCAACACCGTCGAGAAGCGGCTGCTGAACGCCCGCGGGCTGCCCAACTTCAACATCCGCTTCTTCGCGCTCAACAAGCGCGGCGAGTTCGCGGGCGTGTCGATGTATCGCGCCGGCGAATCGAAGTTCGCCGTGTGCACGGAGAACGGCCCGCAGGCGCTCGACCTCGAGCCGCTGCTGCCGGGCGCGCCGGACGCGTGACGAGCCGGGCCCGGCGCGCGTAGTACACTCGACGTCCCTCATGGCGGACGCTCCGGAACATCTGGCCCTCGACGAGGACGAACAGGCGCTGCTCGCGGGCCTGCGCGCCGGCGCCGATGACGCCTACGAAACCCTGGTGCGCACGACCAGCGTCCGGCTGCTCGCCGTGGCCCGGCGCATCGTCGGCTCCGAGGAAGACGCCCGCGACGTGCTGCAGGAGGCCTACACCTCCGCCTTCAAGGCCCTGCCCCGCTTCGAAGGTCAGGCGAAACTCTCGACCTGGCTGCACCGCATCGTGGTCAACACGGCGCTCATGCGGCTCCGCACGCGCAAGCGCAAGCCCGAAGAGCCCATCGAGCCACTGTTGCCCGCCTTCAAGGACGACGGCCACCAGACGCAGGCCGCCGCCGAATGGGCCGATGGCGCCGACGTGGCGCTCGAGCGCGCCGAGACCCGGGCGTTCGTGCGTGCACAGATCGACAGGCTGCCCGACACCTACCGTACCGTTTTGCTGCTGCGCGACATCGAAGAGCTGAGCACCTCCGAAGTGGCGGCCATGTTGAGCACCACCGAAAACGCCGTGAAGATTCGACTCCACCGCGCCAGGCAGGCGCTGCGCGCCCTGCTCGACGAGCGGTTCGGCCGCCCGTCGCCGGCGCCGCCCGAGGTGGCCCGATGAATTGCCGCGAGTGCTTCGAGTTCATCCTGCGGTATCTCGATGGCGAGCTGCCGCCCGACGAACATTCGTCGTTCGAGCTCCACATGTCGCGCTGCCCGCCGTGCCGCCGCTACCTGTCGCAATACAAGGTCACGGTGGTGGCCGGCAAGGCGGCCTGCGCGGAGACCAACGCCGTGCCGGGCGATGTGCCCGAGGAGCTCATCCGCGCGATTCTCGAAAGTCGCAAGGCCTGATCTGCCCGGCCGCCCTCGTGGCGCCGCGCGGTCATCGACCCGGGCTATGCCGCGCATAGCCCATATCTATTGGACAGCGCACGGAAGCCGACGATAACGTCCAGCTTCCATGCCCGTCGCCGTCGCCGCTGTTCTCGCCCTGCTCCTGCTGGGCCTGCCGTCCGACGCCGGCGCTCAGCCCGCGCGCGGGGCCAGCCGCTGCGCCGATTGTCACGTCGCCAACCCGGGCTCCATGTCGGGCACCCATCTGGCGGAGTGGGACATGTCGGCACACGGGCGCCGCAACGTGGGCTGCGAGGCCTGTCACGGTGGCGATCCCACGTCGTTCGAGCCCTTCGTCGCCCATCGCGGGGTACTGGCGCGCTCGAATCCGGCCAGTCCCGTGCATCGCCGCAACGAGCCGGCAACCTGCGGCACCTGTCACACGGCCGCCTACGCCGCCTTCCAGCGCAGCCGGCACTATGAACTGCTGAAGACCGACGACCGGAACGTGCCCAACTGCGCCACCTGCCATGGCGAGGTGGCGGGCCTGCGCCCGTCGCCACAGGGACTCGAGGCGCAGTGTGCGCAGTGCCACGCCCGCGGCCGGTCGGCGGCGCGCCCCGAATATCCCGCACGTGGGCGGCGGGCCTTCGAGGGCCTGCGCGAACTGCGCGCGCTGCTGACCGACGTGCGCGGCGCCATCGCGCGGGTGAAGGATCCGGCACGCCGGGCCAGTCTCGAGGACGACGCGCGGCTGGCGGAAGTCCCGCTTCGCGAGGCCACCGCGGCGGCACATTCCTACGTCTACGAGCAGCTCGACGAACGCCTGGCCCTCGCCAGAACCCGGCTCACCACGCTCTTCGACCGCGTCGCCAATCCCTGACCGCACACCGGCGGCCAGCCGCTAGGCGGCGGTGTGCATCACGAAGGCCTGCTGGTGCCGTCGCAGCAGACCATCGGCCACGAGGGCGGTCAGCAGCGCCTCGCAGGGTTCGTGGTCGAGGTCGAACAGCCGGCTGGCCTGCTCGACCGTGAGGCGCAACCCCGGCATCTCACGGTAGGCCGCCACGATGTAGAGCCGCGCGTCTGTGCCGTGATCCATCGCTCACCTCGCCTGCGGGACTCGCACCCTGGTCGTGGTTCGGCCGTGTGGGTCACACGATATGACGATACGGCGGGCGACAGCCGTCGTCCAATAGATACGCCAGCCGGCGGCAGGAAGGCGCAGCCTATCGATCGACGACGACCACGGCTCAGGTCAGCAGGCGATAACGCGCGCCATCGGCAATCGCCGCCACACCCGGATGCCGCACGCGCCGCTCCGCCGAGATGGCGTAGAAGCGCTCCACCACGCCGTCGGCCGGTCCGACGACGCGCACGTCGCACATCCGCCGCACGTCGGCTTCCACGGCCGCGAGCGCGGGGAACACACCGGCGCCGGCCTCGCCGAACACCTTCATCAGCGCCGGGTCTTCGAACTCGCCGACGATCTCCGGCGTGATGCCGTGGCTCGCGAACCAGCCGTCGAGCGTGCGGCGCAGCGCCGTGTTCTGCGTGGGCAACAGCATCGGCACGCCCTCGAGTGACCGCGGGAAGTTGCGGCGGGTTCCGGCCGACAGGCGCTCGGTGGCGAAGAACAGCACGCTCGATTCACCGAGCAGGTGGTTGTAGATGCGGTGTTTGCGCATCGGCGGCAGCGGTGTGTCGGCGATGACGAGATCGAGATGATGGCCGACGAGCTCGTCGACGAGGTTCTCGAGGCGATCTTCGAAACACTGCACGCGCGTCACCGTCGTCAGCCCGAGGGCCGGCTGCAGCAGGCGGTGGGCCAGGAGTTTCGGCACGCTGTTGGCGAGGCCCACGGTGAGCCCGAACGGCTTGTCGGAGGCGTGCCCCTTGAGTTCGTCCACCATGTCGCGGCCGAGCTCGAAGATCTTCTCGGCATAGCGATAGCAGATCTGCCCGGCCTCGGTGAGCACCAGCTTCTGCGAGTCGCGATTGAGCAGCGGCTGGTCCAGAACGTCCTCGAGCTCGCGGATCTGGCTGCTCACGGTGGGCTGCGTCACGTTCAGCTTGCGCGATGCGCGCGTGACGCCGCCTTCCTTCACCGTGGCCCAGAAGTAGCGCAGGTGGTGGTAGTTCAGGAACGACATGGCGCATGCCTCCGGCGCGTGCTCAGACGGCCCGCGGCGCCCGGCGACGAGCCCGCGGCCGGCGACGTCAGCGGTCGATCGGCAGGGCGGGCCGCAGGCGGCGGTATGCGGCGGTGGAACGGAACGGCGCCGGCGTGACCACGGTCAACATCTCATCGTGGGTTGGGGCTCCGTATACCGGAGCGCCAATGCCCACGTCGCTGTCGTCGAGCAGCGCCGGTCTGGGCGCGAGACCGAACACCCGCAGCTCGACGTCGATGCGGAGGTTGCCGGACGTCACCCTGTTGGTGGGCGGGTTCAGGCCGCGAACGATACGTCGCAGGCTGCCACTGCCCGGGGTGCTGGCGGCGTCGACCCGGCCGGCGTGTGCCGGCGGCGTGCGGCTCACCAGGTCAACAGACTGGGCCCGCGCGGGCGCCGGAGCCGCGGCCATCGCCGTCAACAGCACCAGGGAGCCAAGTCGCAGTCTGTCGATGCCCATATGCAACCTCCACAGGCAGCATAGGCACTGGCGTCACATAGAGATACTAGATAATGCCGTGATATCGACACCGAAAAGCCGATACACGTCTGGCGCTCAGCGGACCTGCCGGTACCACTGGGGCACGAAGCCCGGACCGGGGCCGAGCAGCAGCTCGCCATTCGCCATCACGTCCATGCCGTGAATGCCGCCGGCCGCCACCGCCCCGGCCAGGCGTCCGGTCGCGATCTCGACCTTCAGCAGCCAGCCCGGCGAAAGATTCGCCTGCTGCAACGGCTGTGTCGAGAGCCACATGAACGCGCCGTCCGCCTTGAGGCCGAACGTTTTGCCGTACACCCACTCGCCCAGATACTTCCCCGTCTGGTCGAAGCGCTGCACGCGGCCGTTCTCGCGATCGGCCACGTAGACCACGCCCGCACGGTCAATCTGAATCGAGTGCGGCAGGACGAACTGGCCCGGCCCGGATCCGGGCGTGCCCCACTCGCGCACCTTCTGTCCGTCGGCCGTGTACTCGAGCACGCGCGCGTTGGCGTAACCGTCGGCGATGAAGAGATGGCCGTTCGCGGCAAAGGCGATGTCGGTCGTGCCGCAGAAGTTGTTGCGGCACGGCGTGGGCTGTCCGCCCACGGCGATGTCGAGCAGCACGTCGCCGGTGGGTGAGTACTTGATCACGTGGGAACTGGCGGCATCCGTCGTCCACACGCGGCCCTGCGGATCGACGCGAATCGCGTGCGGCATGACGTAGCGGCCCTTGCCCCACGACCGCAGCACCTTGCCGGCGCGGTCCACCGCGATCACGGGGTCCGCCTTGTCGCCGCGCTGCAGCAGGTAGGCGGTGCCATCGGGCGCCGACGACACCCACGACACCATGCCGAGTTCCACGCCGGCCGCGACGATGGCCGACGGCTCGAGCGGGATCGGCGGCGCCTGCGCGACGGCGGCGCGCAAGGCCGTCTCGGCGGCGTCGGGCGGCTTCTGGGCGGGCACGGGCGGCGCCTGTGCGAGGGCGGCCACGCCGGACATGGCCAGCAAAGCGCTCAGCAGTGAATGTCGCATCGGGATCTCCTCAGACGGGGACAGTCCCACAAGTCGGGACAGTCCCCTTATGACCGACGTCATCACGGCAGGTCGGGCGGCGGCACGCGTTTCCTGCTCGCCTGCTCGAACGCGTAGGCAATGGTGATGAGCGTGGGCTCGCTGCACGAGGCGCCGGTGAAGGTCACGCCGAACGGCGCCGGCTTCGCGGTGAACCCGGCCGGAAACGCCGGCGTGGGCGCGTTGGGCACCATGCCGAAGGGCACGGCGATGATCGGATAGCCGGCGCGCGACGCCAGGTTCGCGCCCGACCCGCCCGGCGTGAGGATGGCGTCGAGCTTGTGCGCGGCGAGCACCGCGTCGATGCCCTGGGCGCGGCTCAGGCGCGCGTCCTTCGCCACATCCGCGGCATTGCGCGCCTTGTCTTTCTCGACGTCCATCTCGTCCGAGATGTCGAGCCGCGACTGCCCGAAGCGCATCGACCCGGCCTTCGCGTGCGCCAGGTTCCATTCGCGCAGTTCGGTCAGCGACTTCACGGGCGCCTTGTCACCCAGACTTGCCAGCCACGCGTTGAAGTCGCGCTTCATCCCGTACTTGAAGTTGACCGTGCAGTTCGCATCGCCGCCCTTCTTGTGTTCGGCGCCCTGACAGTAGTTGAAGAGCAGGAAGTTGTCGTCCGCCGTCGTCGCGACCACACTGGGCACGTCGGCCGGATCGACGATCTCGGCGCCCTGCGCCTTGAGCAGCGCGATCGCGTCGGCCATCACCTTCGCCTGTTCAGCCGTGAGGCCGCCCTGCGGCGCCTTCTCGCCCGGCGGCGTGACGGCATCGATGAAGAACGCACGCGGCACGCCGATGCGCTTGCCCTTGAGGCCGTCGGCCTTCAGGAACGGCGTGTAGTCGCGGTTCGGCGGCGGGGTGCAGGTGGCCGTGGCGGCGTCATTCGGATCCGGCGCCGCGCTCTCGAGCACGCCCATGAGGATCGCGGCGTCGGCCACCGTGCGCGCCATCGGCCCGGCGGTGTCGTGGTCGGCCGTGATCGGAATCACCCCGTAGCGGCTGATGCGGCCGATCGTCGGCCGGATGCCGGCCAGCATGTTGGCGTTCGACGGGCTGATGATCGAGCCGCCCGTGTCGGAGCCCACGCTCGCCGCCCAGAAGCTCGCCGCCGTGCCGGAGCCGGAGCTCGACCCGCCTGTCTGCAGCACGGGCCGGCCGTCGAAGGTCTCGGGACGCGGATCCATCCGCGGGTCGTAGGGGTTGTAGGCGAAGCCGGCGACGCCCGTGTAGTTGGCGACCATCGGCGTGGGCGCCCCGGCCGTCCAGTGCGCGAGCTCGGTGAGCACCGTCTTCGCGATGATGATCGCGCCGCCGTCGCGCAGATTCTTCGTGAGCGTCGCGTCGTACGGCGGGATGAGATCGCGAAACGCCAGCGCGCCGCCGGTGGTGCGGATGTCGGTCGTGTGGATGTTGTCCTTGAGCGCGATCGGAATGCCGTGCAGCGGCCCGCGGATCTTTCCGGCCGCCCGCTCCTTGTCCATGGCCTCCGCGTCCTCGAGGGCCCGCGGATTCACCGTGATGATCGCGTTCAGCCGGTCTTCGTAGATGGCGATGCGTTCGAGATACCGCGCGGTCAGCTCGCGTGACGTCACGCGGCCCTCGCGCAGCGCCGCCTGCAGTTCCGGAATGCCCGTTTCGACGATGTTGAAGGGTGTCGTGGCCGCCGGGGCGGCGGGTGCCGCCGGCTGGCTGCACGCCGCCAGGATCAGGACGCCGAAAAGCGGCAGAACGGCAAGGGGTCGAATCATCACGGACATCTCCTGCGGCGGCCGGCGCGGCGACCGCCGACGCATGCTACCGCAGCGGCGATGCTATCGCGTCGCCAGTTCGATTCCATCTGCACGCACGAGGCCGTGTGGGCGGGGTCCCCGCGGCACTCGTGAACTGAATCGAGTTGCATAGCGGGAACACCGCCGACGGCCGCAGACTCAATGTCGCTGCGTTCTCGAACCGAGCCCCCTCCACGGTCCCGTCGAGGCGAGTCGCAGGACCAGTCATCCGAAACGTTCCAGAGAGTCCCCCCAGGCCAGGCGTGCTGCCGGATGGACTATCGCGTAGCACCAACACGCGGCTGGCCCGACACGGCGCGACTACTCGCGGTTCGAGGCAGCAGGCTCGACCGAGCGAGCGCCACAACCGCTGTGCCGGCTTAAGGCACCGTCGCGACGTACGCCCGGCGGTGTCGGATCGACAGGTCGCGCCTGGATGTCTCAACGCGTATGCGTCTCGTACGTCCGTCTGGTGGTGTGGGCGGCACGTAACCCAGGGTGTACTGAGTCTGCAGGTCGTCGATGACTCGGCGGGCGGCCTCTCGCGCGCTGCGGTCGCTCCTCGCCCGCACGACCAACCCTCCGGAATCGCCCACCATCGCCAGCAGCTGTGGCGCCGAAGCGTCGTTGACACCGGCCGTGCCGGCTGGCGCCAATAGCCCGCTCGGCGAGTCCTCGAGCCCGATGCGCTCGGTCAGCACGCCGTACACGAGCACCTCCGAGCGCCGACGTTCCTTGCTCACGCGGTCCCACGGGATCTCGCTCGGGAAACCTCGGCCGTCGGAGACGATGACGATCGCGCGTCGTCGATGGCTTGCGGAGTCGAGCGCGCCAAGCGCGCCCACGAAAGCGTCCACGATGAGCGTCCCGGACGTGGTCCGCCACGACGACCAGTCGAGCGTTGGGCGCAGCGACACGGTTGTCCACGGCACCACGACGCGCGCGCCGACATCGAAAGCGGCCACCATCACTTCGTCCACAGGCCTCAGCTGTTCGAGCAACCCATCAACGACGAGCTGTGCGTAGCGGCGCCGCCCGGGTTCAGCCATGCTGCCGCTCGAGTCGAGGAGTACGCAGACGCTGACCGGCTCGGTCTCCCGCGTCAACGCACTCGGAGGAACCTCCCGACCATCTTCGAACACGCGCAGGTCGGACAGGCTCAGTGGCGGCGGCGACGTGGCCCTGTCGCGCGGGGTCACGCCCAGCGCCACCCGCACCAGCTCGGTCTGGGCCCTATAGGTCGCCGGTTCTTGCGCCCAGCCCTGCGCCGTCGCGATCGAGAGAAGACACAAACCGGAAAGCACTGCGCGATTGTTCGCCACGGGCGAGCCACTCCTTGGAGGGATGGTTGATGCCGATCCCGTCTTCGCGAGTTCTTGAAGATCGCTACAGCTGCACGATTCACTTTGCGGCCGATCCGTGAGCCATTGAACCCGAAGTTATGGGACCTTGTCATCGGGATTCTCTGCGGAGATGCCCCCCTCACAACGACCAACGCGGTACACTACGCCGCGGCCGGCGCCTTCGCCCCCCAGGTTCGCCAGGCCCCGCGAGGCCCGATGCGTCCATCGCTGTGGCTGCTGTTCTCGTTCGCCTGCGTCACGCCCGCCTTCGCGCAGAACACCGCGCCGCCCGCACCCACCTGTCGCGTCGCTGCTGACGGCGACTACGGGCACACGGCCGTGCGGCCGATCCAGATTGGCGGGAGCCCGATGTATGGCGGGGCCCGCACGCAACGCTACCTGAGGTTCCTGACCGGGCCGGCCGGACAGGTGCTGACGTTCTCGCGCACCGGGTCACTGCTCGCGCCCGATGGCGACACGGTGCTCGACAGCTACACCGTCAGCTACGCCGGCCTCGAACGGCCGCTGACGCTCTACGTCGACGTCTACCACTACACCGAGCTGCTGGCGCCGCGGGGGCTCGCCTGCGGCGCCCCGCACAGGTCGTCGGTACCATACAGCTGGTAGTGGCCGCCCTGCTGCACCACCGTCACCGTCAGCACGTTGCAGAACGGCTGCAACTGCCACCGGAACGTGCCCAGCGTCTGGGCGGACGCCGACGCCCCCGGCAGGAGAGCGCCCAGCGCAAGGGCGAACGCGAGACGGCCGAATCGCGTCATGAATCCTCCTGGCGCCCGGCTCATTGGCAGCTCCGGCTGTTGCACTTGGTCACGCGCAGGTCGCCGTTCGTCGCGTCGCGATGACTGATGATCGGCAGCCCGTCGCTGCCAATCGCGATGGCACTGTCGAGGCCGACGACATTGGCGGTATCGACGCTGGTGGACGTGGCCGCCGTGCAGGCCACGTTGCCGCAGCGCGTCACGCGCAGGTCGCCGTTCGTCGCGTCGTGATGACTGATCATCGGCAGCCCGTCGCTGCCAATCGCGATGGCGCTGTACCACCCGACGTCATTGGCCGTATCGACACTGGTGGACGTCGCCGCCGTGCAGGCCGCGTTGCTGCAGCGCGTCACGCGCAGGTCGCCGTTCGTGAAGTCGCGATGACTGATGATCGGCAGCCCGTCGCTGCCAATCGCGATGGCACTATAAAACCCGACGTCGTTGGCGGTGTCGACGCTGGTGGACGTGGCCGCCGTGCAGGCCACGTTGCTGCAGCGCGTCACGCGCAGGTCGCCATTCGTCCCGTCGTAATGACTGATGATCGGCAGCCCGTCGCGGCCAATCGCGATGGCACTGGACGACCCGACGCTATTGGCGGTATCGACGCTGGTAGACGTGGCCGCCGAGCAGGCCACGTTGCTGCAGCGCGTCACGCGGAGGTCGCCGTTCGTCGCGTCGCGATGACTGATGATCGGCAGCCCGTCGCTGCCAATCGCGATGGCACTGAACCACCCGACGCTATTGGCGGTATCGACGCTGGTGGACGTCGCCGCCGTGCAGGCCACGTTGCTGCAGCGCGTCACGCGCAGGTCGCCGTTCACGTTGTCGTGATGACTGATGATGGGCAGCCCGTCGCTGCCAATCGCGATGGCACTGAACCACCCGACGTCATTGGCGGTATCGACGCTGGTGGATGTCGCCGCCGTGCAGGCCAGGTTGCTGCAGCGCGTCACGCGCAGGTCGCCATTGGTCGCGTCCCGATGACTGATGATCGGCAGCCCGTCGCTGCCAATCGCGATGGCACTGAGCTCCCCGACGATATTGGCGGTATCGACGCTGGTGGAGAGCGGCGGCGTGCCGAGGGGCTCGCACAACACGCTGCCCGACGCCAGGAGGCCCCGCAGGTATTGCCCGGGCGGACAGGTGCCGAACGCCGCGGCGGCCGCGTTGATGGCGCCCGGCGCGAGGTTGGCGCTGGTAATGGTGCCCTGGGCGATGGCCGCCCCGGTCACCGCGCCCGGCGCCAGCTGCGCCGCGGTGACCGTCCCCGGCGCGAGGCCCCC
>JALHON010000067.1 GCA_022842985.1 Acidobacteriota bacterium
TGGCCGGCGAGGCCGCGCCCGGCCCGCTGGCTGCCGAAGCCCGCGGCTATCTGCTGCTCTGCACGCCCTAGGTGCCCATGCCCACGTACCGTCCCCACATCCTCGAGGCCCTCGCCACCCACGGTTTGCGGCCGCGCCCCGACACCACGCCGGCGCGGCTGCGCGAGGCGGTGAACGATCTCTACCGCCACGAGATCCGCCGGCTGCGCGACCGCTGCCGGGCCCGGGAGTTCCCGGTGAAGGACCTGGCGCCACGCGTGGTGGACCTGCGGCGCCGCTACCTGCTGCTCTCGACGCCCCTGGCGCAGTGGACGGCCGACGAGCCATAGCGGCACCGCGTGGTGCTACTCTTCGCGTATGGCTCGCATGCAACGGCTGACCTACCCGCTCGTGCGCGACGTCAAGGGTGGCGCGCTCAGGCGGGCGACATGGGACGAAGCGCTCGAACGGGCGGCGGCCGGCTTCCGCGACGTGGTCACGCGCCGCGGGCCGCAGGCGTTCGGTCTCTTCAGTTGTTCGAAGAGCACGAACGAGATGAACTACGCGGCGCAGAAGTTCGCCCGCGCGGTCATCGGGTCGAACAACATCGACTCCTGTAACCGCACCTGACACGCCCCAAGCGTCGCCGGTCTGGCGGCGGTCTTCGGGATGGGCGGCGGCACGTCGTCGTACCGCGAGATCGAAGAGACGGACTGCATCCTGCTCTGGGGATCGAATGCGCGTGAGACGCATCCGATCTTCTTCCACCACCTGCTGACGGGGGTGAAGCGGGGCGCGCGGCTCTTCACGATCGACCCGCGGCGGACGTCGTCGGCGCAGTGGGCCGACGTGTGGGCGGGCCTCGACGTCGGCACCGACATCGCGCTCGCGCACACGATGGCGCGCGAGATCATCGTCGCCGGGCTGGCGCACAACGAGTTCATCCGCGAGGCCACGACCGGCTTCGACGCGTTCAAGGCGTCGGTGCTCCCGTGGACGCTCGAGCGCGGCGAGCAGGCCACGGGCGTGCCGGCCGGAGTCATCCGCGAGATGGCGCACGCGTTCGCCACGGCGCCGCGGGCGATGATCTGCTGGACGCTCGGCATCACCGAACATCACAACGCCGTCGACAACGTGCTCAGCCTCATCAATCTGGCGCTGCTGACGGGACACGTCGGCCGCTGGGGCTCGGGCATCAACCCGTTGCGCGGCCAGAACAACGTGCAGGGTGGCGGTGACATGGGCGCGCTGCCGGACCGGCTGCCCGGCTTCCAGCACGTCGAGAACGACGCCGTGCGGGCGCGCTTCGATCGCGCCTGGGGTGTCACGGTGCCGCCGGTCAGGGGCTGGCACCTGAGCGGCATGTTCGAGGCGATGGGCCGCGGCGACCTGACGGCGCTCTACGTCATCGGCGAGAACCCGGCGCAGTCGGAAGCCGATCAGCACCATGCCGAGGCGCTGCTCGCCGGCCTCGACATCCTGGTCGTGCAGGACGTGATGCGCACGGCCACGGCGGAACTCGCCGACGTCGTGCTGCCGGCCGCCGCCGGCGCCTTCGAGTCCGAGGGCACGGTGACGTCGAGCGAGCGGCGTGTGCAGCGTGTGCGCCGCACCAAGGCGCCGCTCGGCGAGAGCCGTGAGGACCTGGCCATCATCGTGGACCTGGCGCGGCGCATGGGCGCCGCCTGGCCGGCCACCGATGCCGAGGGCATCTGGAACGAACTGCGCGCGCTCTCGCCGGTGCACGGCGGCATGAGTTACGCGCGGCTCGCGGCGGGCGGCCTGCAGTGGCCCTGCTACGACGAGACGCATCCTGGCGAGGCCTTCCTGCACGGCCGCCTGTGGGAGCGTCCCGTGCGCGGACCGCGGGCGCCGTTCTCGATCGTCGAACACGCGCTGCCCGTCGAAGCGCTCGACGCCGAGTATCCCTTCCGCCTCACGACGGGCCGCCGCCTCGAGGAGTACAACACCGGCGTGCAGACCGGGCCGTACGCCTCGCCCGTGCGCCGCGGCGAGACGATCGATGTGTCGCCCGAGGACGCCGCGCGTCTCGGGGTCGTGGAGGGGCAGCGAGTGCGCGTCCGCTCGCGGCGGGGCAGTGTCGTGGCGCCGGTGCACATCGACGCCGCGCTCCGGCCCGGCCTGACCTTCATGACCTTCCATTTTCCCGACGAGGTGGCCACCAACCACCTCACGATCGACGCCATCGATCCGAAGTCGGGCACCGCCGAGTTCAAGGCCGCCGCCGTGCGCATCGACGCGCTCGACGCGTAGCGAGGAGTCCGCGTGGATATTCACGTCGTCGGACCGGAAGCGAACGCCGACGAACGGGCGGCCGTCGACGCCCTGCTCGGCGCGCCGTCCACCGGCTGGGACGGCGGCGATCGCGACATCGCCCGTGATGGCCGCAGTTCACGTGGCGGCCGGCCGGCGGCGATCGCGCAGCGTCACCTGCTGCTGCCGGCGTTCCACGCCGTGCAGGACCGCGTGGGCTGGGTGAGCCGCGGCGCCATGAACTACATCTGCCAGCGGCTCATCGTGCCGCCGGCCGAAGCGTGGGGCGTGCTCACGTTCTATCACCTGTTCGCGACCGGGCCGCGGGCCGCCGCCGTGGTGCACGTGTGTGACGACATCGCGTGCCGTGCGCGCGGCGCCGAGTCGCTCTGTGCGTCGCTCGCCGAGGCACTCGGGCCTGAAGGCACGGCGCCCGACGGCCGCGGCACGACGTGGATGCGCAGCCCCTGCCTCGGGCAGTGCGAACGCGCGCCGGCGGCGCTTGTCGTCCGGGCCGGCGCGCCGGCCTCACGCGCCGTCGTGGCCCCGGTGAGCGGCACCGATGCGCTGACCCGCGCGCTCGAGGCATCGTCCGGCCATCTCACCGAGTCGCTCGCCGAGCTGCGCGCCATCGTGCCGCAGGCGGGGCAGCCGGGGCTCACGCTGCTCAGGCGCGTGGGGCTGGTCGATCCGGCGAGCCTCGAGGCGTATCGTGCCGCCGGCGGCTATACGGCACTCGCGCGCGCGCTCGAACTCGGTCCGGCCGGAATCATCGCCGAAGTGACGGCGGCGAAACTCATGGGACGCGGCGGCGCGGCGTTCCCGACCGGCGTGAAATGGGCCGCGGTGGCGGCCGAACCTGCCGAGCCCCACTACGTGGTCTGCAACGCCGACGAATCCGAGCCGGGCACGTTCAAGGACCGCGTGCTCATGGCGGGCGATCCGTTCGCGATCATCGAGGCGATGACGATCTGCGGCATCGCCACGCGCAGCACGCGCGGCTTCCTCTACGTGCGCGGCGAGTATCCGGACGCGGAAGTCCGCATCGCGCAGGCGGCCGCCGCGGCGCGCGCCGCCGGGCTGCTCGGCGACGACGTCTGCGGCTCGGGGTATGCCTTCGATCTCGAGATCCGGCGCGGCGCCGGTGCCTACATCTGCGGGGAAGAAACGGCGCTCTTCAACTCGCTCGAAGGGAAGCGCGGCGAACCGCGCTCGAAGCCGCCGTTTCCGAGTCAGGCGGGCGTCTTCGGCAAGCCCACCGTGGTCAACAACGTCGAGACGCTCGCGAACGTGCTGCCCATCCTGACCGAGGGCGCGGCGGCGTGGGCGGCGACCGGCACGGCGTCGTCCACCGGCACGCGCCTCTTCTGCGTGTCGGGCCATGTGACGCGGCCGGGTCTGTACGAACTGCCGTTCGGCGTGACGCTCGGCGAGGTGCTGACGCGCGCGGGCGGCGTGGCCGGCGGGCGCGACCTGCAGGCGATCCTGCTCGGCGGCGCGGCCGGGATGTTCGTGGGGCCGGAGTCGCTCGATCTGCGCCTCACGTTCGAAGACACGCGCGCGGCCGGTCTCACGCTGGGGTCGGGTGTCGTGATGGTGTTCGACGACACGACGGATCTCGCCGACGTGCTCGGCCGCATCGCGCAGTTCTTCGAGGACGAAAGCTGCGGCCAGTGCGTGCCGTGCCGCGTCGGCACCGTGCGGCAGCGCGAACTCCTCGCGCAGCTGCGCGCGGACGCAGGCGTGACGGCGCGCGCCGAACGTCTGGCGATCCTCGCCGAGCTTGGGCAGGCGATGCGCGATGCGTCGATCTGCGGCCTCGGGCAGACAGCCTCGTCGGCCGTGGAATCCGCCGTGGCGCGGCTGCAGGTCTTCAGAAGCGGGAGTGCGCTGTGAGTCAGCACGATGCGATCTGGTTCTCGCTGCCGCCGCGCGCCACCGCGTTGCCGGAGGCGCCGCCGGCGCCGCCACGGGCCACGGTGACCGTGACGGTGGATGGGGCGTCCGTGGACGTGCCCGAGGGCGCCACCCTGCTCGACGCCTGCCGCGCCGCCGGCAAGGACGTGCCCACGCTCTGCTACCTCGAGACGCTCACGCCGGTGAACGCCTGTCGCGTGTGCGTCGTGGAGGTGGCGGGCGCGCGCGTTCTGGCGCCGGCCTGTTCACGCAAAGCCGAAGCCGGCATGCAGGTGCAGACCAACTCGCCGCGCGTGCGCACCTCGCGCAAGGTCGTGCTGGAACTGCTGGCCTCGTCGGTGGATCTGTCCACCGCGGACGAGCTGACGCCGCTGCTGGCGGAGTACGGCGCCGATCCTGGCCGTTTCGGTGCCGCCGCGGCCACCGTCGCGCAGCCGGTCAAGGACGACAACGACCTCTACGTGCGCGACTACTCGAAGTGTGTGCTCTGCTACAAATGTGTCGAGGCGTGTGGCACCGACGCGCAGAACACCTTCGCGATCGCGGTGGCGGGGCGCGGGTTCCACGCGCACATCTCGACCGAACTCGACGTGCCGCTGCCGGAATCGGCCTGCGTCTACTGCGGCAACTGCATCGCCGTGTGCCCGACCGGTGCGCTCATGGCGAAACCGGAGTTCACGCTGCGGCAGGCCGGCCAGTGGGCACCGGAGCGGCAGACCGCCGTCGACACGATCTGCCCGTACTGCGGTGTGGGCTGCACGCTCACCGCGCACGTGCAGGACGATCGCATCGTCAAGGTCACCTCGCCGTTCGAGAACGGCGTCACGCGCGGCAATCTCTGCGTGAAGGGCCGCTTCGGGTTCGAATACGTGAACGAGCCGGAGGCTGGGGACTAGGGGCTGGGGGCCGGGGCGTGCGACGTGGCACACGGGCGCTCGGAGGGTGTAGACTCCGCGCGATTCACACAGGAGGCCCGATGACCCGGTACCACTCCCGCCGTTCGTTCCTCGTCGCCGGCAGCACGCTGGCCGCGGGCCTGGTGGCGACGCTGCGTCCACTCGCCGCGCAGTCGGCGCCGGTGAAGATCGGCATCATCGGGTCGGGGCGTCAGGGCGGGGCGATTGGCCTGCTCTGGGCGAAGGCCGGTCACGAGGTGTTCTTCTCGTCGCGCAATCCGCAGAACCTGAAGGAGCTCGTGGCGCAGGCGGGGCCGAAGGCGCGCGCCGGGCTGCCCGACCAGGCGGCGGCATTCGGGGAGGTCGTGCTCATCGCCGTGCCCTACGGCGCGCTGCCGCAGGTGGGCCGGGACTACGCCGCGCAGCTGCGCGGCAAGATCGTCATCGATGTCGGGAATCCGCGCGTCGATCGCGACGGTGAGGTGGGGAAGGACGGGCTGGCGCGCGGCACCGGCGTGACGTCGAAGGAACACCTGCCCGGTGCCCGCCTCGTGCGCGCGCTCAACGCGCTCAGCTACCTGCAGGTCACGAAGGAGGCGCATCGCGCCGGCGAGAAGCTCGGCATCCCGATCGCGTCCGACGACCAGGCGGCCATCGCGATGACGGTGCGGCTCGTGACGGATGCCGGCTTCGATCCGGTGGTGGTGGGAGGACTGGCGCGTGCCCGCGAGTTCGACGCGGGCACGCCCGTCTACGTGAAGGGACTGACGGCGGCGCAGCTCAAAGTGGCGCTGAAGCTGCCGTAGTTGCGGCGCCGCATTGCGGGTCTTTGTCTGTGGACACAGGTTACGTGTAGACGTATCCTGTGTTCATGAAGAACATCACCCTGGCGCTTGATGAAGGCACGCTCGAAGCGGGGCGCGCATACGCGCAACGGCACGACACCACGTTGAACGCGCTGGTGCGCGACCTGCTCGTCAAGACCGTCGTGGCCGACCGCGAGGCGGCCGTGCGTGAGATGTTTCGGTTGATGGATGCGCACCCGGGCCGGTCATCGGGCCGGCGGTGGACGCGTGAGGACCTCTATGCCCGGTAGGGTGTTTCTCGACGCCAACGTCCTCATCTACGCACAGGACGCCCGCGCGCCAAAGAAGCAGCGGACGAGCCGCGATCTCATCGCCCGGCTGGCCTCGTCGGCTGATGGTGTGGTCTCGACGCAGGTGCTGCAGGAGTTCTACGTGGCGGCCACGAGGAAACTTGGCGTGCCCCCGCTGGCTGCCAAGGGCATTCTCAAGACCTTCGCCGTGTTCGACACAGTACAGGTGTCTTCGGCGCTGATTCAGGACGCCATCGACTGCTCGATTCTCAATCAGCTATCGTTCTGGGATGCGCTGATTCTCGCCGCGGCGTCGGCCGCGGGGTGCGGCGTCGTGCTCAGCGAAGACCTGAATCCAGGCCAGCAGATCCTGGGCGTCAGGGTCGAGAACCCCTTCGCGTAAGCCGTTCCGCGTCCGGCGGGCGGGCCGCTGGCGGTAGAATCGCGGCCACATGAGCTTGCTGGCCGGCACCACCCTCGGGCCTTACGCCATCGACACCCCGCTCGGGGCGGGCGGCATGGGCGAAGTGTAGCGGGCGCGCGACACCCGTCTGGGCCGCGAGGTGGCCGTCAAGGTCATCGCCGCGGACTCCGCCACCGACCCCGACCGGCTGGCGCGGTTCGAGCAGGAGGCGCGGGCCGCAGCCGCGCTCAACCACCCGAACATCCTGGCGGTCTTCGACATCGGCCCGGGCAGCGCGGCGCACGGCCCCTACATCGTCTCGGAGCTGCTCGAAGGAGAGACACTCGGCGCGCGCCTCGCGCGTGGACGGCTGCCGGTGCGCACCGCGATCGAACTGGCCACGCAGGTGGCGCGGGCGCTGGCGGCGGCGCACGACAAGGGCATCGTGCACCGGGATCTCAAGCCCGACAACATCTTCGTCACGCGCGACGGCACTGCCAAGGTGCTCGACTTCGGCCTGGCCAAGCTGCGCGAGACGGCCCCCGGCGCGGGCGGTGACGCGTCCACCGTCACCGGCCGTCCGCCAACGGCGCAGGGCGCGGTGATGGGCACCGTGGGCTACATGGCGCCCGAACAGGTGCGTGGCGTAGACGTCGACCATCGTGCCGACATCTTCGCGATCGGCGTGACGCTCTACGAGATGCTGGCGGGGCAGCGGGCGTTCCGCGGCGATTCGGGCGTCGAGACGCTGAACACGATTCTCAAGAGCGAGCCGGCGGAGTTCGAGGCGCTTGGCGTGCCGGTGCCCGCCGAAGTCGCGCGCATCGTGACGCATTGCCTCGAGAAGAACGCCGCCGATCGCTTTCAGTCGGCGCGCGATCTGGCGTTCCACCTGGCGGGTGCCGCGGGATCGGCGAGGGACACACTACGCAAGGCCCAGGCTACGCTTGAGGCCGGGTCTCAGCCGCCTCGACGAGGGTGGGCGCTGCCGGTCGGGCTGGTTGCGGCTGCGTTGGCGGGGGCGCTCGTGACCGGCGGCGCGATCCTCCGCAGTCGAACGAAGCCCACCCCAGACACCACTGCGTTCACGATCTCGAGCGACCTGTCCGGAAGGCCGGCGGCGCAAGGCATGTCGCTGTCGCCTGATGGCCGAACACTGGCGATGACGTGGACTGCGGCGGATGGCACTGGGCAGTTGCTGCTCAGGTCGCTCGACGAGATGGCGCCCACGCTCCTGGTTGGCACGGGCAATCCCCAGGTGCCGTTCTTCTCGCCGGACGGCCAGCACATCGCCTACGCGTCGAACTCTTCGCAGCAGCTGATGCGGGTGCCGGCGGCCGGTGGTCCCGCGGTGGCGATCACGGCGCTGGCTGGCGCGCGGTTTGGAGGCGTCTGGCTGCCTGACGACCGCATCGTCTACGCGAGCTCAGGCTCGCTCGACTTGATGGCCGTCCCGGCGGCCGGCGGCGACTCGGAAGTCGCGGTGCCGGCGACGGCGTTCGATGGCGCCAGCCTCCGGTTCCCGACGGCCACCGCCGAGGGACAGGTCCTGGTGTTTCAGGTGGGCACACGGCCGCCATTTCGCCTCGGGGCCTACGCCCTCGCGACGGGACGGGCGGCGATTCTTGGTCCCGGCAGCTCGCCAAGGTTCGCGACCAATGGGCGCCTGGTCTACGCCTTCGACGGCGAGTTGTGGGCGGCGGATTTCGATGGCAGCCGCCTGCAACTGGCGACGGGCAGACGGCTGGGAGTGTCCGTAGAGGTCAACGCCGGAGGACTCGCGACATTCGCGGCCGTCGGCGACACGCTCTCGTCACTGGCCGCCGGATCGACCCTGCGTCAGCTCGTCATCTACGACCGTGCAGGGCAGCGGCACGTGCTCACCGAAGAGCCTCGTCGCTTCATGAACAACGCCGTGCCGTCGCCAGATGGCACGCTCATCGCGACATCGCTCAGTGAGGCATCGGGTTCCAGCGTTGTCGTCTTCGACACGGTCAGAAGTCGGCTCTCGCCCACCAATGCGTCCATGACCTTGTCGAACGTCGAGTGGGCGCCTGCGGGGCACTGCTGGCATATGAACTTGGGACGAGCGCTCTTCGCCTGCTCATCCCTGGGGCGGAAGTCTCCGGTCCGCCATTGATTGCCGGCGTTGCTGCGACCAGTTCGTTCGCCGTTACGTCACAGGGCGACGTGGTCTTCCTGACGGCGCCCGGGGCCGGTGCCCAATCCGTCGTTCGGGCGCCGCTCGGCGATCCGTCGAAGGCCGTTCGGCTGTGGACACCAGCGACGGCCGGCAACAGCATAGCCATTCGACCTTCGCCAGATGCGCGCGCAGTGGCCACTTCCGAGCTGGCGGGCTCCCGGGCGGAGACGTTCGTCCGGAGTCTCGACGATCCGGAACGACGAGTACAGGTGTCGGTTGACGGTGGTCAGGTCGTGGGATGGGATCGGTCTGGCCGAGAGGTCTACTACTACAGCGGCGGCGCCGTGTGGTCCACCCCGGTCACGGTGCGACCGACGCTTGCGGCCGGGCGTCCAAGTCGCCTGTTCGCAATTGCAGGGGACATCGCGGGCGAGCTCACGGTGCCTCGCCTGCGTGTGATGCCGGACGGCGAGCGTTTTCTGGCCCTCGAGGGACCGCCGTCATCCGGCGCTCAGGTGCTGGTCGTGCGCCACGGGCTCGAGCGCCTGCTGTCGGCGGCCGCCAGGTAGGGCGGCCGCCCAGGCGCAACCTACTTGCCGGCGGCGCCGCCGTCGGGAGCGCGGCCGTCCACGCCGCCCTCGAGGATGCCGTCCTTGCCGACGACGATGACTTCCGCCACGCCCTGGCCGCCAGCTTCGGCCACGGTGTGGCCCATCGCCTTCAGCTTCGCGATCGTGTCGGCCGAGAAGCCGTAGCGCTCCATGCTCAGGCGGTCGGGCAGCCACTGGTGGTGCATGCGGCCGGCGTCCACGGCCTCCTGCGCGTTCATGCCGTAGTCCACGACGTTCAGGATGGTCGTGAGCACGGTGTTGATGATGGTGCGGCCACCGGGCGAGCCGGTGACCATGAAGAGCTTGCCGTCCTTCGCGAGAATGGTCGGCGCCATGCTCGACAGCATGCGCTTGCCGGGCAACGCGAGGTTCGGCTTGGTGCCGATGTTGCCGCGTTCGTCGGTCATCTCGGGCGCCGAGTTGAAGTCGCCCATCTCGTTGTTGAGCAGGAAGCCGGCGCCCGGCACGACGATGCGCGAGCCGTAGCCGTATTCGAGCGTGTAGGTGAGCGACACGGCGTTCTGCTTGCCGTCCACGACCGAGAGGTGCGTGGTTTCCTGCGACTCCGTGGGCCAGGTGAAGGTCGTGGGGGTCGAGACGGACGCCTTGTTGGGATTGATCGTCTTGCGCAGCTGCGTGGCGTAGTCCTTCGAGATGAGCTGCGCGATCGGAATGCCGCTGTTGAAGTCGGGATCCCCGAGATGCTGCGCGCGGTCGGCGAAGGCGCGGCGCATGGCTTCGGCCACGAGGTGGATGTTCTGGGCCGAGCCGTAGCCGTTGGCCTTGAGGTCGAACCCTTCGAGCACGTTCAGCATCTGGATGATGCCCATCCCGCCGGAGCTCGGCGGCGCCATGCCGATGACTTCGTAGCCGCGGTAGGTGCCCTTGAGCGGCGCGCGCTCCTTCGCCACGTACTTCTTCAGGTCGTCGCGGGTGATGAGGCCACCGTTGGCCTTCATCTCCTTCTCGATGAGTTCGGCCGTTTCGCCCTCGTAGAAGCCGGCCGGCCCCTTGTCCGCGATCCGCTGCAGCGACTTCGCCAGATCGGGCTGCTTCAGGATCTCGCCGGCCTTGTAGGCGACGCCGTTCTTCGAGAACTGGGCGAGCGATGCCGGATATTTCTTGAACTCCGGAATCATGCGCTCGAGCGAGGCGGCGAGCCCTTCGCTCACCTCGAAGCCATCGCGCGCCAGCGCCACGGCGGGAAGCACGAGGTCCTTCCACGGCTTGCTGCCGAGCTTCTGGTGCGCCAGGTACAGGCCGGCCACCGTGCCGGGCACCCCCACCGAACGGTGCGAGTTGTGGTGGATGTCGAAGTCGTACTTGCCGTCCTTCATCCACATCGTGGGATTGGCGCCGGCCGGCGCCATCTCGCGGAAGTCGAAGGTCGTCGTGGTGCCGTCGCCGCCGCGGTAGACGATGAAGCCGCCGCCACCGATGTTGCCGGCCGTCGGGTGCGTCACCGCGAGCGCCAGCGCCGTCGCGATGGCGCCGTCGATGGCGTTGCCGCCCTCCCGCATGACCTTCCAGCCCACTTCGGACGCGATGTCGCTCTGCGACACCACCATGCCCTGGCGGGCGCGGTAGGGCGTGTTGCCGGCACTGAGCGAGATGGTGAGCGTGGCGACGGCGAGCGCCACGATCGGCGCGGTGAATCGACGCGTATGCATGTCATGTCTCCGGAGCATCCGTCGACGATAGGGGACCGGCCGTGCGTCGTCAAGGTGACAGTGCGGATTCCGTCCGGCCCGCCTTGTCGTCGGTGCGGCCGATGAAACCGCCACCGTGTTCGTGCCCTTCCAACTGCCGATCGCCCGCGGTTGTCAGAGCCCCGGCTTCCGCCGCGCGAAGATGAGCGTGAGGATGGCGAGCAGGATCTCGTCGACGAACGGCACGAAGTCGGGAATCACCAGGTCGAGCCCGAGCAGCGCCGCCGCCAGGAGAAAGAGGCGGGGAGTCGCAAGCCTCGCGAGGAATCTGGCGATGATGCTCTGTGGCATGGCAGCTCGACCGCGTGACCGTTCAATAGTGTGACAGTTCGACTGCGTGAGAGGAGCTGTGTTCTTGTGAGCCCCAGCCCCCAGCCCCCAGCCCCTAGCCCCTGTTCTTGATCGGCGTATCGTCCAGGTTGCCCCACTCTTCCCACGCGCCGTAGTAGTTGCGCAGCTTCGAAAGGTCGTGGCCGAGGAGCGCCAGCGTCCACAGGTCGTAGCTGGCGCGCATGCCGATCTGGCAGTAGACGATGACCGCGTCGTTCTTCGCGACGCCCTTGCCGCGCCAGATGCGCTCGAGTTCGGCCGCCGGCTTCACCGTGCGGGCCGTCGCGTCGAGCAGGTCTTCCCAGTAGACCGGAATCGACGACTCGATGAAGCCGCCGCGCTTGATGCCGCGCAGGTCCTTGCCGTCGATTTCGTTCTGCGTGCGGGCGTCGATGAGCCTGACGGCGCGATTGTTGATCGCGGCCTTCACGTCGTCGGCGGTGGCCACGCCGATCGTACCGGCCTTCACGGTGAACGTGGCCGCCGCGGGACGCGACGCGGCGGTGGTCGTCACGCGTTTGTCGGCCGTCCACTTCGCCCAGCCGCCGTCGAGCAGGGCGACGTTGCTGTGGCCGTAGTGGTTGAGAATCCACCACAGGCGCGCCGCATAGAGCCCACCGCGTTCGTCGTAGGCGATGACGCGCGTGGTGTTCGAGATGCCGAGCCGGCCCATGAGCGTCGCGAACTCCTGCGGCGTGGGCAGGAAGGTGGGCGGCGCCTTCGGGTTGCGGATGTCGTTGTTGTCGAGCCACACCGCATTCGGAATGTGTCCCTCGTCGAAGCCGCGCGGCCGCAGATCCACCACCCGGGTGTCGGGCGCGAACAGATTGACTTCGAGCCACGCCGGATCGACCAGCAGCTCCGGCCGGGCGAATGTCGAGGATGTCTGCGCCGACGCGGGAAGCGCGGCGAGGAGCAGGATCGGGAGCCAGCGGAAGACGCGCATGCACGCATTGTAGCGGCTGTCGCGCGCGGCAGCGCCGCCCGTCACCAGTGGCGCAGGACGGTGGCGTCGTCTCCCCAGCCGGCCACCGGCGGCGGCGCCGGCAGGATCGGCCGCAGGTAGTCGTCCACCGACTTCGTCTGCTGCCACTGCGCGGGATACCCCAGCGACACTTCCTCGAAACGCACGCCGTCGCGCCACCGTGTGCTGCGCATGTGCAGGTGACCCGAGACCACGACATCGGCGCGGTAGCGCGTGTGCCAGTTGGCCGTGCGCGTCGTGCCGCACCAGATGGTGAAGCGCGGGATGCGCGGCAGCACCGCGAGGTCGGGCCGCAGCGGGAAGTGGTTCACGAGCACGAGGCGGGCCGCTCGGTCGACCGCGTCGAGGCGCGCTTCGGTGAGGGCGACGCGGGCCGCGCACCACTCGCCGCGCGAGGCGTGCGGCGCCGGCGAAAGCAGCAGCTCGTCGGCGCACTGCACCTTCGTCTCGGCCGCCCACGCCACGGCCTCGTCGGCCGACAATCCCGGAGGGCCGAACGAGTAGTCGTAGAGCGTGAAGCACGGCGCGATGACATGGCCGGTCTCCGGCCAGATCTCGAACGGGTCTTCCGGCGTCACGACGCCACGCTCCCGGCAGGCCTCGACCAGCCGCGCGTAGTGCGCCTCGCCGCGGCGGCTGTCGGGCCACTGCCGCGGCGTCCACAGGTCGTGATTGCCCGGCGTCCAGATCACCTTCGCGAAGCGGCGCGTCACCACATCGAGCACGAGGGTGAGCTGCGCGAGCGTGTCACCGGTGTCGCCGGCGAGGATCAGCCAGTCGTCGCCGTGATCGGCCATCGCCTCGACGGCCGCGCGGTTCACCTCGAAGCCGACGTGCAGGTCGCTCAGCGCCCAGAGCCTCACGCGACGAGCGCCTCCGGCGACGTCTCCGTCAGGGTGACGGGGACGGCGTGGTCGGGTCCCTCGCGGGTCACGGCCAGGGCGAGGCGGTGCTCGGCGGTGGGCCAGGCCTGCCAGAACTGCCAGCGGTCGGGCCGATCGTCGAAGCCGTCGACGAACCGGATGGTGGGCGCGGCCGGCGGCGCGAGGACGAAGGCGAAGTCGGCGAGCGGGATAGCGAGGCCCATGCCGCGGGCCTTGATGTACGCCTCCTTGAGTGTCCAGTACTCGAAGAAGGCGCGCGCCTGTGCGTCGGGGGGCAGGGCGCGCAGATCGCGCACTTCCTCGGGCGCGAAGTGCCGGCCCGCCACGTCCTCGCGTACCACGCGGTCCACACGTTCCACGTCCACGCCCACCAGGCGGCCACGCGTCACCGCGAGCGCGACGAGGCCCGTCGTGTGCGAGAGGTTGAAGGTGAGGCGGGGCGTGCCGGCCTGCGGCGCGACGACGAACGGGCAGCCATGCGCGTTGGTCTCGAACTGCCAGTCCCGCGGCGGCGTGGGGCCGTAGGCCGAAAGCGTCGTGCGCACGAGTGCGCGGGCGATGACGAACGTGTCGCGGTCGACGGAACGTACGAAGCGCGCCGCGCGGGCGAGTTCTTCGTAGCTGAGCAGCGTCGCGAGCGTATCGACGACCGCCGCGCCGACGCCAGCGGTGCGCACGGTGAAGACATCGACGGAGGGGGCAGCAGCGTGGGGCATCGGGGCGTCTGCCGGCATTATCCCAGAGCGGACGCGCGGCTCACGCCGTCGTCCGCCGGGCGTGCCACACGTAGAAGCCGACGGCGAGCGCGGTCACCGCGCCCAGCACGCCGAGCGCGAGCGCCGGCCCGTACTGCTCGAACGCCCGGACTGCCTCGTCGCGATAGGCGGCGGCGAGGCCGGCCTCGATGGCGTGGCGCGAGCCCCGGCCGACGACGAGCGCCGTCACGAGACGCCACGGCGCGTAGGCGGTGGCCCCGGCGAGCAGCACGAAGATCTTGAGCGGCATCGGCGGCGGCACGAACGCCGGACCGGCAATGGCGGCAAAGGCGCTGCGCTTGTACCAGGCGACGGCACCCGATGCGCGAGGCCCGGAGAGACGTTTGCCGAGGAAGGCCTGCCCGCCGCGCCGCGCCACGAGATAGAGCGGCCACGACCCCACGACCACGCCGGCGGCTCCCATCGCCGCGTAGTACCACCACCAGGCGGGGTGCTGGATGGTGAGATACATCACGAGCGCGTCGGTGGCATTCGGCAGCGCCATCACGCTCGAATCGAGCACGGCCACGACGAATACCCCGAGGCCACCGGCGCTGTCGGCCCACACGCGCACGGCCTGCACGATCTCCGCGACCATCCGGCCGCATTGTACCGCCCGGCGCCGCCCCGGCCCGGCCCGGCTTTCCCGTGGTGCACCGTCACTGCCATAATGCGCGCCTATGTCGCGTGGACTCATCCGGGAAGTGGCCGCGGAATTCCTCGGCACGTTCGTGCTCATCGCCTTCGGCGTGGGCGTCGTCGCGCAGGGCGTGCTGAGCGCCAATGCCAATGGCAGCTATCTCGCCATCAACCTCGGCTGGGGCATCGCCGTGATGCTCGGCGTGCTCGTCGCCGGCGGCGTCTCCGGCGCGCACCTGAACCCGGCCGTCACGATCGCGCTCGCCGTGCATCGCGGCCTGCCGTGGGGCAAGGTCGCGCCGTATGTCGTCGCGCAGACCGTCGGGGCCTTCGCCGGCGCGGCACTGGTCTATCTCACCTACCGCGAGGCCTTCACGGCGTTCGATGCCGGTGTGCGGCAGATTGCCGGCGCGCAGGGCACCGCGGGCATCTTCGCCACCTATCCGCAGCCGTTCCTGTCGCTCGCCGGCGGCCTCGTCGATCAGATCGTCGGCACGGCGCTGCTCGTCATCGGCGTCTTCGCCATCGGCGACGGGAAGAACGTGGCCGCGCCATCATGGACCGGGCCGCTGTTCGTCGGCCTGCTCGTCGTCGCGATCGGCGTCGCCTTCGGCTTCAACGCCGGCTACGCCATCAACCCGGCACGCGACTTCGGCCCCCGGCTCTTCACGGCGGTGGCGGGCTGGGGCGGCGGCGTCTTCACGGCCAACGGCGGCTGGTGGTGGGTGCCGATTGCCGGCCCGGTTGCCGGGGCGATTGCTGGCGGCGCCGTCTACGATCTCTGCATCACGCGGCTGCATCCCGCAGGGAGTGCCCGATGAGCCGTTATGTGCTGGCCCTCGACCAGGGCACGACGTCGAGCCGCGCCATCGTGTTCGACCGCGGCGGCCGCGCCGTCGCCACCGCGCAGCAGGAATATCCGCAGATCTTCCCGCAGCCCGGGCACGTCGAGCACGACCCGGAGGACATCTGGCGCACGCAGCTGCAGACGGCGAAGGACGCGATGACGCGGGCCGGCGCCGCGGCGGCCGACATCGCCGCCATCGGCGTGACCAACCAGCGCGAGACGACCGTGCTCTGGGATCGCGCCACCGGCGCCCCGGTGGCCAACGCCATCGTCTGGCAGAGCCGCGTCACCGCCGGCCTCTGCGACCGCCTCAAGGCGGCCGGCCACGAACCCACCGTGCGCGCCCGCACGGGGCTCGTGCTGGACGCGTATTTCTCGGCCTCGAAGATCAAGCACCTGCTCGATACGACCGACGGCCTCAGAGCGCGGGCCGCCCGCGGCGAGGTGCTCTTCGGCACCATCGACAGCTTCCTCATCTGGCGGCTCACCGGCGGGCGCGTGCACGTGACCGACGAGAGCAATGCCAGCCGCACGCTGCTCTACAACATCCACCAGCGCCGCTGGGACGACGACCTGCTGGCGCTCTTCGACGTGCCACGGCAGATGCTGCCCGAGGTGCGGGCGAGCAGCGAGGTCTACGGCCAGACCGCCGCCGATCTCTTCGGCGCGCCCATCCCGATTGCCGGCGCCGCCGGCGATCAGCAGGCGGCGCTCTTCGGCCAGGCGTGTTTCGGGCCCGGCGAAGCCAAGAACACGTATGGCACCGGCTGCTTCATGCTGCTCAATACCGGCGACCGGCTCGTCGCGTCCCAGAAGGGGCTGCTGACCACGGTGGCCTGGCGGCTCGGCGACCACACGACCTACGCGCTCGAAGGGTCGGTCTTCGTCGCCGGCGCGGCGGTGCAGTGGCTGCGTGACGGGCTGCGCGCCATCAGCACGTCGGCCGACGTCGAGCGCCTCATGCGCGACGTGCCCGACAGCGGCGGCGTCTATCTGGTGCCGGCCTTCGTCGGCCTCGGCGCGCCGTACTGGGATCCGCATGCGCGCGGCACGATCGTCGGGCTCACGCGCGACTCGCGCATCGAACACATCGCGCGCGCCGCCGTGGACGCGATGGCCTACCAGACCCGCGATGTCCTCGAGGTGATGCAGGAGGAAGCCGGGCTGACGCTGCCGCACCTCAAGGTCGACGGCGGCGCCTCGGCCAACGCGATGCTGCTGCAGTTCCAGGCCGACCAGCTCGGCGTGCCGGTGCGCCGGCCGGTCGTGGCCGAGACGACCGCGCTCGGCGCGGCGTACCTCGCCGGGCTCGCCGTGGGCTACTGGGACGGCCTCGACGACGTGCGCCGCAACTGGGCGCTCGACCGCGAGTTCTCGCCGGTGATGGGCGCCGAGGCACGGGCGCGTGGCTACGACGGCTGGAAGCGCGCCGTGCAGCGGTCACTCGGCTGGGCGCAGGGCTGAGGCCCCGCGATGCCTAACGCGCGGGCGTGCCGTCACGCCCGGCGAGCGCGCTCAGCACCACCGCGGCCGCCGTGGCTACGTTGAGCGAGTCCATCTCGCCGAACATCGGCACGCGCACGGCGAGATCCGCGCGGGCCCGCGCGGCCGCCGTGAGGCCATCCCCTTCGGCGCCGACGAGTACGGCGGCGCGCGCCGGCAGCGCCGTGTCGTAGAGCGACAGGGCACCGGCATCGGGCGTGCAGGCCACCACGGTGAGGCCGGCCGCGCGCAGCACATCGAGGGTGCCCGGCCAGTCGTCCGCGGTCACCCACGGCAGGCTGAGCGTCGCGGCCATCGACGTGCGAATGGCCTTGCGGTAGAGCGGATCGGCGCAGCCGGGCCCGAGCACGACGGCCTCGGCGCCGAGCGCGGCGGCGTTGCGGAAAAGGCTGCCGATGTTGTCGGGATTGTTCACGCCCTCGGCCACGACCACGCGGCGGTACGTTGCCCAGGGCTGCGCCTCGAACGGCGGCGTCGCGGGACGCGCGGCGAGCCCGAGACAGCCGCGGTGGATGTTGAAGCCGACGATGCCGTTCATCACGGCCTGGGGCACGACGAAGACCGGCGTGGCGGGATCGAGGGCAGCGAGTGTGGCCGCCATCGCCGCCGCCGCCGTCTCGGTGAGCAGCAGCGAGTGCACGAGGTGACGGCCGCCGCGCACGAGGCGATCCACGACGAGCCGGCCTTCGGCGACGAAGAGGCCCCGCGCGCCGAGCGCCTCTGGCGTGACGATGTCCCGATAGGCCTCGAGCCGCGGATCGTCGAGGCCGGTCGTGATGACGTGCGCAGCCACGGCGGATCCGCGCTCAGCGGATGATGGCGAAGCCGGCCGTGCTCGTGGCCGACGTCGCGGCGCCCGTGGCCGTGAAGCGCAGCACGTACTCGCCGAGGGCGAGCGAGCGCAGCGGCAGATCCACCTGATACTGGCCGCCGGTCAGCGTGGCGGGCAGCGTTGCGAGCGCCTTGCCCTCGCGCGTCAGCACCTGGGCGGCCACGTCGACCGGCGTCGCGCCGCTGCCGGCGACGGTCGTGCGCACGACGATGAGGTCGGTGGGGCGGAACTCGCGGTCGGGGCTCGGGGCGCCCGCCTCGCCGCGCCGCAGTGCCTGGAAGGCGGCCGTGGTGCGCGCGCGCACGAAGACCGGCGTGGCCACCGCCAGGGTCGCGCCGGTCAGATCGGGCACCGTGAGCGGCACTTCCCAGCGATCGACCACGTCGCCGCTGGCGCTCGCGGCGCTGAAGCGCACGAGCACGGCGCCGGGCGGCACGTCCACGTGGACGACGCCGGTGCCATCGGCCGACAGGGTGTTCTCGGCGTCGGCGATCGGCCCGCCGCGCTCGTCGCGCACGTCGACCTTCAGCGTTTCGGGCCGCTCCTTGAAGCCTGGCACGGGACGCCACGTGGCCGAGAGACGCACGGCGCCCTGGCCGCCGGGGGCGAAGCCCGTTTCGACGTGCGCGACACGGTTCTCGCGCCGCGACTGCAGGCTCGTGAGAGCCGACGACACGGCCGGCTCGAGCGGCGCCGGCGCCACCGGGTTCATCTCCTCGGCCGACGGCGCCCAGTAGCCGCGTCGCGCCACCGTGCGGGCACCCTTGCGCTTCACCTTCACCGCGATCTTGTGGAACTTGCCGTCGTTCAGCTCGCGCGTCGGCGCATAGCCGATGAGGTAGTGGTGGCTGGCGTCACGGACGACCTTCTCGAGCCCCTTCGAGAGATCGTTCGTGTTGACGATGGCCTGGCCGCCGGTTTCGCTGGCCAGCCGGAAGAGCGTGTTGTGAATGAGCATGCCCTGGCCGAGGCCGCGCGGATCCATCGTGTGGATGATGACGTTGCCGCGGTTGGCTTCGCGGAGCAGCGCCTGGAAGTCGGGCTCGAGCGAGACGTCGAACATGAGCGGAATGCCCTGGGAGACGACGAGCAGCGTCTTGCGGCCCTCGCGCAGGCCGGAGAGATGCATCACGAGCGACTGGAGGGCGGTAATCACCACCTGCGAGCGGACGCGGAAGATGTTGCGCGAGAGGCCCTGCGACTCCTCGAGCGCGCTGCGGCCGATGAAGTTGTCGTTGCGGCCCTCGTAGGTGCGGAGGGCGCGCACGAGCTTCTGCTTGTCGCGCGTCCATTCGAGCGCGCTCAGCGGCGTGATCGGATTCATCACCGTGACGAGGTCGAGTGGCCCCATCATCCCGAGGAAGTCGGTCAGGCCCTTGCGCAGCGGCAGCATCTCCTGCGGAAAGCGGCCGAGGTGGTAGTCGTCCATGAAGATGGCGAAGAGCCGCACGTCGTCGCGCGCGGCCTCGGCGAGGGCGTGCTCCGGCGAGCGGATCTCGAGCGCCTCGCCGTTGCCGCGCGGCGCGCCGTCGAGCCGCACGAGCGTGGCCTGTTCGACCTGCTGGGGCACGCCGTCTTCGGTCAGTTCGAAGTCGGCCGGCGTCAGGTCGGCGAGCGGCTGGTCACCGGCGCCCGTGACCGAGACGTCCACGAGGACGAGTTTCACGCCGGAGCGGAAGACGGGCTGGACGTCGGTGGCCGGGGCTGGCGCCGGCGCCTGGGCTGGCGGCGGCGC
>JALHON010000068.1 GCA_022842985.1 Acidobacteriota bacterium
GAGCTACACATGCGACTTCGCCGCCCCCCCGGGGGCGACGACCGCCGTGGTCGTCCGCAACACGCTCGACGGCGGCCGCCGTGCCGGTCTGTTCGCCGCGCTCGGCGCCGCCTGCGCCAACGTCACGCACGCCACCGTGGCGGGCCTCGGCGGAGCGGCGCTGCTGCGCACGTGGCCGGACGTGCTCGAGGCGGTGCGGCTGGCCGGCGGCGGCTACCTGGCGTGGCTCGGTCTGCGCAGCCTCTGGCTCGCCTGGCAGGGACAGGCGCCGCTGGCGCTGGCCTTCACCGACGCCCGCGAGGCGCGGCACCGCAGCTTCCGCGAAGGGCTGACCGTGAACCTGCTCGGCCCGGTCATCCTCACGTTCTACCTGACCGTCGTGCCCACCTTCCTGCGGCCGGCCTGGCCGCGCTGGGCGTACGTGGTGCTGGCGGTGAGCCACGTGGCGCTGGCCTTCACCTGCCATGCCGCCTGGGCGCTCGCGCTGCACCGCATGCGGCAGGTGTTCCGCCGCGCCGGACCTCGCCGCCTGCTCGGCGCCGCCACGGGCGTGGCGCTGCTGGCCCTGGCCGCGCGCGTGCTCGGCCGCGCCTCGGCCCGCTGAGCCGTCTTCCCGAAGAACGGCCGGCGGTTCAAGTCGTGGAGGGCGGGTGCCGATTCAGCACTACGAGCGCCCATGGCCAGACCCACGGTAGTTCCCCGGCCGCAGGAGCGGGCCTTCGGCCCGCACGAACTGTTCTTTTCGACCACCGACCGCAAGGGCATCATCCGCAGCGGCAACGAGGTGTTCGTGCGCGTCAGTGCGCATCCGCTCGAGGCGCTGCTCGGGGCGCCGCACAACATCATCCGCCACCCGGACATGCCGCGGGCCGTGTTCCAGCTGATGTGGAGCTACCTGGACCAGGGCAAGCCGTTCGGTGGCTTCGTGAAGAACATGGCGGCCGACGGCTGCTACTACTGGGTGATGGCGCTCGTCGTGCCGATCGAGGGCGGGTATCTCTCGGTGCGCCTCAAGCCGTCGAGCGCGTTCTTTCCGGTGGTCCGCGATCTCTACGTCGAACTGCTGAACATCGAACGCGCGGCCGGCGAGGCCGGCGGGGCCTGGCGCGACGGCATGGCGACGGCCACGGCGCGTCTCGTCGAGGCCATCGGCAGTCTGGGGTTCGCCAACTACGACGAATTCATGCGCATCGCGCTCGCCGCCGAACTCTCGGGCCACCGCGCGGCGCAGAAGGCGTTCGGCGCCGGCCACGAGCCCGAGGCCGTCACCGGGGATCTCGCGCCCACACTCGCGTCGTGCGGCGCGGTCGAACACGGCCTCGACGATCTCTTCTCGCGTGTGGACGGGCTGCTGGCCACGATCAAGCAGCTCGGCACCGCGGCCACCTACGTGCTCGGCCTTGCCGGTGACATCCACCTCATCTCGCTCAACGCGCTCGTCGGCTCCTGCCGGCTCGAACGCGGCGGGGAAGGGCTGTCGGTCGTCACCGAGGATCTGGCGCGCCTCTCGCAGGAATGCACCGACAACGTCAATGCGATGGCAGCGCAGCTCCGCGAGTTGTCGGCGTCGCTCGGCGACATGGCCTTCAGTGTGACGGCCGCGAAGCTGCAGATCGAGATGACGTCGTGTTTCATCCGCGAGCTGTCGCACGAGCGGATTGCCGAACCGGATGCGACCGCCGATGCCCGGCTGCGCGGTGACCTGCGCACGCTGACCGAGTCGCTCATGGCCAGCACCGCGCAGCTGATTCAGGCGCTGCCGCGGGCCCAGGCGCCGATTCCGCGCCTCATACGTCTGCAGCACGAACTCGAGACCGACCTGCGCCGGCTGTCGAGCGTGCACCTCATCGGCGCCATTCAGGCCGTGGGCATTCCCGAGGCTGGCATGTTCCGTGAGCTGCTGGACCGCATCGTCGGCCAGCTCCAGCGCTCGACAGGGGAACTCGACCAGCTCGCCGAGGGCGTGATGTCGCTGCGCGAGCACCTGCCGGTATTCGAGCGCACCGCGCTCGATGCCCGCCGCGCCACCGAGTCGTTCCGCGCCGTGGCACTCAAGGCGGCCTGAGACCGCCGCCGTCGCGGCCGTCGCCGCGGTTCTGTCGCACGCGTTTGTAGTATCGTGTCAGGGCCGCGCTCGGCGACCCGTCCCCCTACGGCTCGCAGTCGAGCCATGACCCACACCTTCAGGGGGATTTCGACCTTATGTTTGCTGTGCCCGCTCGTCGTCTGCTGTTCGTGCCGTTCGCTCTCACGCTTGCGCTTGCGGCCCCGGCCGCGGCCCAGGCGCCCGCCGCCGCGCCGCCGCCTCCGCCGCCCGGCTGGACCGGCTCGATCGGTGGCGGCCTCGCCATTGCCAGCGGCAACTCCGAGACCTCCACCACCAACGTCGGCTACGACGTGCTGCGCGATTACGGCACGAACGTCATCTTCAAGTCCACGGGGCTGCTGCTCAAGGGCTCGAACGACGGCGCCTCGAACGTGGACCGTTCGCAGGCGGATGCCCGCCTCGGCTACGCGCTCTCGCCGCGTCTCTCGGCGTTCGGCCAGACCACCTTCGCGCGCGACAGGTTCAAGGCGATCGACTACATCCTGGCGCCCACCGGCGGCCTGAGCTACAAGGTCGTGGCTACCGAGCGCACCGAGTGGATGACCGATGGCAGCGTCGGTGTGGTGTTCGAGAAGAACCAGGGCCTCGACGTGAATACGAGCGGCGCCATCATCGCCGGCGAGAAGCTGACCCACAAGTTCGCCGAGAAGACGAAGTTCGTGCACGCCGCCACCGCGCTCTGGAAGATGGACGACTTCGACGACGCCTTCTACACGTTCTCGGCCGGCCTGCTCACGTCGATTGCCGGCAACTTCGATCTGAAGACCGAGTTTCTCTCCACCTACAAGAACAAGCTGACGAACCCGGCGCTCAAGAAGGCCGACCAGTCGATCGTGCTCTCCGTCGTCTACAAGTACTGACCTGCACGACCTTCGCGAGGAGTGAGAGACATGTTCCAGGAATTCAAGGAATTCATCATCAAGGGCAACGCGTTCGACCTGGCGGTCGGCGTCATCATCGGCGGCGCGTTCGGCGCGATGGCCGGCTCGTTCGTGACGGATGTGATGATGCCGCCGCTCGGCCTCGTGATGGGCGGCACCGACTTCTCGAACATCTTCCTGACGCTCAAGGAAGGCGCCAAGGCGGCCGGCCCCTACGGCACGCTCGCGGCGGCGAAAGATGCCGGCGCGGTGACGCTCAACGTGGGCGCGTTCATCAACACCGTCATCAATCTCGTGATCGTCGGCTTCGTGGTGTTCATGCTCGTGAAGGGCGTGAATGCGGCCCGCAAGCCGGCCCCGGCCGCGCCCGCGCCGCCGCCGCCCACCCCGGAAGACGTGATCCTGCTGCGTGAAATCCGCGACGCGCTGAAGAAGTAGACGTCGCGGCTACTTGGCCGCCGCGCCCCGATACGCCACCTTGCCACCGACGATCGTGTAGACGACGTCGGTGGCCGGGATCTCCGCCTCCGGCACCGTCATGATGTTCTTCGAGAGCACCGTGATGTCGGCCAGCTTGCCCACCCCGAGCGAGCCCTTCAGCGTCTCTTCCTTCGCCGCGTAGGCGGCGTTCCACGTGTACGACTTCAGCGCTTCCTGCCGCGTCATGCGCTGGTCGGGGAAGAACTCGCTGCCGTCCTCGAGCCGCCGCGTGATGGTGGCGTGCAGATTGGGCATCGGGTCGATGCGCTCCACCGGCACGTCCGTGCCGTTCGAAATGACGGCGCCGCTCTGCATCAGCTTCCGCCACACGTAGCCGCCTTCGGCGACGCGCTCTTCGCCGAGGCGCGCCCGCACGTACGGGGCGTCCGACGTGGCGTGGATGCCCTGCATCGACGCGATGACGCCGAGCTGGCCGAAGCGCGGGATGTCGGACGCCGCCAGGTGCTGCGCGTGTTCGATGCGCCAGCGCCAGTCCTTCACCGTGGGGTTGGCCTTGAACGTCGCTTCGTAGATGTCGAGCACTTCGCGGTTGGCGCGGTCGCCGATGGCATGCACGCCGAGCTGCACGCCGTTGGCCGCGGCGAGACCCGCCAGCGCCCGCACCTCTTCGACCGGGGCGGTGTTGAGGCCGGTGCTCGTGTGCATGTCGCTGTAGGGCGCGAGCAGCCACGCCCCGCGTGAGCCGATGGCGCCGTCGATGGTCTTCTTGATGGCGGCAATCGTGAGGTGGTTGTTGGCCAGGCCCACGGCCTTGTAGCTCGCCATCTTCGCGGCGATGTTCTCGTTCGTGTCGCGCACCATCACCCACAGGCGGATGCCGAGCGCGCCCTGCTCGGCCGCCTGCTT
This sequence comes from Acidobacteriota bacterium, assembly GCA_022842985.1. Classification (GTDB taxonomy): domain Bacteria; phylum Acidobacteriota; class Vicinamibacteria; order Vicinamibacterales; family UBA2999; genus CADEFD01. The sequence goes on from JALHON010000068.1 coordinate 4,336, forward strand.
GATCATGTCCACCGTGGCGAAGCTCTCGCCGGCGTCCTGGAACGAGGTGACGCCCTTTTCGAGCGACGCCTGCACGGCGGCGTCGATGACCTTGCGGGCATCCGCCGCGCGTTCTTCGGGCGTGCGCTTCGCCATCGACACGGCGAGTGCGTCTTCGGCGAGGTCCGACGCCGTTTCCCGCAGCACGCCGATGGGCCGTCCAGCGCGGTCCTTCAGGATGTCGCCGCCGGCCGGGCTCTTCGTGGCGGCGGTGATGCCGGCCAGCTCCATCGCCTTCGCGTTCACGTAGGTGGCGTGGCCGCTGGCGTGTTCCAGGATCACGGGGTTGTTCGGCGACACCGTGCTGAGCGCGTCGTGGAGGGGGAAGCCCTCGACGTTCGGCTGCGGCACGGCGGTCCACTTCTCCTGGTGCCAGCCGCGCCCGCGGATCCAGTCGCCGGGCTGCGCCTTCGCGGCCGCCTCGCCGACGAGGCGCACGATCTCGTCCCAGCTCGTCACGTCCATCAGGTCGATGACCATGCGCGACTGGCCGAGGCCCATGAAGTGTCCGTGGCTCTCGATGAGGCCGGGGATGGCGGTCAGGCCGGCAAGGTCGACGACCTCGGTGGCCGGGCCGATGTACTTGTCGATCTCGGCCGTGGTGCCGGTGGCCACGATACGATCGCCGCGCACGGCGAGGGCCTGCACCTCGGGCGTCGCCGATTCCGTCGTGATGATGGTGCCGTTCTTCACCACCATCGAGGCCGGTTCGAGGGCCGGTTCACTCGCACACGCCGCCAGGGCGGCCAGTGCCGCCGCCATGCCCGTCATCCGCCACGCCGTCACCTGCGTCACCGCCGGTCCTCCTGTCGCGCGTCCACACAGACGCAACGCCCGGAACTCTCGCCGGTTGCCGCATGGGCTGTCAACCGGTACGATCATCGCGATGCAGGCCCTTGCCACCGCGTTGCGCACGCACCTGGCCGCGCCGCTGCCCGGGCTCGACGCGCAGTTGCGCATGGCGCCGCGTCCGCGCCCAGGCTGGGATCCGAACGCCGTGCCGCCGGGCATGCGTGATGCCGCCGGCCTGCTGCTGCTGTATCCGCACGCGGGCGAGTGGCAGCTGCTGCTCACGTTGCGCGCCGCCGCCCTCCGCCATCACACCGGCCAGGTGTCGCTGCCTGGCGGACGTGTCGATCCCGGCGAGACTCTCGAGCAGGCGGCCCTGCGCGAGGCCTTCGAGGAAGTGGGCATCGGCCCCGACGGCATCGAGATCGTGGGGCGCCTCACGCCGCTCCACATTCCCGTCTCGCGCCACCTGCTGCATCCGGTCGTCGGGATCACCGGAACACGCCCCGACTTCCGCATCGCGGCAGCCGAAGTCGAGCGGGTGATCGAAGCGCCCATCGTGCACCTGCGCGCGCCAGACACCGTGCGGTGGGAGCAGCGCGTGCGCGAGCGTCCGCCATCGGTGCTGATGGACGTGCCGTACTTCGACGTGGACGGCGCGCGCGTGTGGGGCGCGACGGCCATGGTACTGGCGGAGTTCCTCGCCGTGCTCGACGTCATCGACGCCGCCGGTCACGCGCGCTGACCGTGACTGCGCGCGATTGCACACCTGCGTGGCCGGCCGGCATGGCCGTCTGCCCGCGATGATCCCGGCCTGTTTTCGCACATCCCGGCGCGTTCCGGCCTAATTGTCACGGCGCCAGCCACCGATAGTTACATCGAGTGACCGATCCCCGCACGGAGGCCCCGCCGCATTTGCTGCTGGCCGTGGCCCCGGACCTCCGCACCCATCTGGCCGACACGTTTGCCTCCGACGGGTTCACCGTGACCACGGTCACGGCGTGCGCCGACGTGTGCGCGGCCTGCGCCGAGCCGGGCCCGGGCGTGGTGGTGATCGACGCCGAACTCGACGGCGACCGCACGGTCTTCCAGACCATCCTCGAACTGCGCGCGCAGCCGTGGATGGCCGAAACGCCCGTGCTGCAGCTCATCGCGGCGCACGATGCCGGCGCCGTGCATCAGGGCCTCAAGGCCGGCGCCACCGACTTTGCCACCCGCACGGCCCCCACGCCGCTCCTTGCGCACCGCGTGCGGCAGCTGCAGCGCGTCACGCGCACCGTGCGCGACCTGCGCAAGAGCGAGTCGAGCCTGGCGCAGGCGCAGCGCATCGCCCGTCTCGGCAACTGGATCTGGGACCCGCAGGAAGACCGCGTGGTGTGGTCGGCGGAGGTGCACCGCCTGCTCGGCGTGCCCGACACCATCCGCACGGCGCCGATGGCGCGGTTCCTCGACCGCGTGCATCGCAGCGACCAGGCGGCGGCGCGTTCGGCGCTCGACCAGGTGCTGGCCGGGTCGCCCGCCTTCGCGCTCGATCTGCGATTCGTGCAGAAGGGCGGGCAGGCGCGCGTGCTGCACACGCAGGGCGAGGCGATGTACGACGAGCAGGGCCGCGCCACCCGCGTGATGGGCACGCTGCAGGACATCACCGAGCGCACGGCGGCCGAGAACCGCATCAAGTTCCTGGCCTACTACGACAGCCTCACGCATCTGCCGAACCGCGTGCTCTTCACCGAGCGCCTGCGCGGCATGCTGGCCACGGCGCGGCGGCGGCAGCAGCTCGTGGCCACCGTGTTCGTGGACCTCGACAACTTCAAGAGCGTCAACGACACGATGGGCCACACGGCCGGCGACGAGCTGCTGAAGACGGTGGCCGAACGTTTCCGCGACACCGTCCGCGACACCGACCTCTTCACCCGCGACCGCCACGGCGAAAGCGAGACCCACACCGTGGCCCGCCTCGGCGGCGACGAGTTCATCCTGGCGATTGGCGACCTCGAGCGCGTGGAAGACGTGCCCCGCATCGCCCGCCGCCTGCAGGACGCGCTCAAGCAGCCGGTGACGCTCGCGCCCTACGGCGAGGTGTTCGTCACGACCAGCATGGGCATCAGCGTGTTCCCGCAGGACGGCCAGACCGTCGAGGAACTGTTCAAGAACGCCGACGCCGCGCTGTATCACGCGAAGGATTCCGGCCGCGACTGCTTCCAGTTCTTCAGCAGCTCGCTGAACGATGCGGCGCTGCAGCGGCTGCTGCTCGAGGGCCACCTGCGGCGCGCCGTGCAGAACGACGAGCTCGTGGCCTACTTCCAGCCGCAGGTCGACGGCCGCACCAACCGCGTCGTGGCCGTCGAGGCGCTGATGCGCTGGAACCGTCCGGAGGCCGGTCTCATCGCGCCGGCGCAGTTCATCCACGTGGCGGAGGAGAGCGGATCGATCCACGAGCTCGGCCGCTGGATCCTGCACAAGTCGAGCAGCGAGTCGGTCGCGCGCGGCTGGCACGCCCGCGGCGTGAACGTGGCCGTGAACATCTCGGCGCAGCAGTTCAAGCGGCCGGATGTCGTGGACACGCTGCTCGAGGCGGTGACGGCCTCGCAGCTCGATCCGCGCGCAGTGTCGCTCGAGATCACCGAAAGTGTGCTCGCCGACCACGCCCGCGCCGTGCCCACGCTGCGCGCGCTCAAGGACGCCGGGTTCTCGCTCATCCTCGACGACTTCGGCACGGGCTACTCGTCGCTCACGTACCTGAAGGCGCTGCCGCTCGACGCGCTCAAGATCGACCGCTCGTTCATCCGCAACATCACGACCGACTCGCGTGATGCCGCCATCGTCACGGCGATCATCGGCGTGGCGCGGAGTCTCTCGATGGACGTCGTGGCCGAGGGCGTCGAACGCGCCGCCCAGCGCGACAAGCTGCTCGAGCTCGGCTGTCCGGTGATGCAGGGCTACCTCTTCGGCCGCCCCGTGCCCGTCGATCAGCTCATCTGCTGACGCTTCGTTCGCGCGGTGGCGTGGCCTGTCGTCCTGCGTCCGGCCCTCCGCAGGCCGTCAAACGACCGCGGGGGCGAATGTCGGCCGGAAGCGTGGGGCCCCGGGCGGTGCTGCGCGACGTGATCCGCACGTCGCCGCTGCGCCTGAACACCCCACGCGGACTTCGGCGCCGCCTTGTCGTTTGACGTCTGACGCGTGCGCGGCCTGCTCCGGACGTCCGCAGGCCAACAGGCCACGCCACCGCGCGAATCGCGCGGGCGTCAGACGCGCCTACTTCCCCGGATCGAAGCGGAACACGAGATAGCTGATCGGCGAGTCGAGCTCGCTGAAGCTGTGCGGCGTGCCGGCCGGGATGATGATGGTGTCGCCCGGTCCCACGCGCCGGCTCTCGCCGCCCTGGCGCTCGCCGGAGAGGCTCGGCCCGGCGCCGAACTTCGAGAGGTCCGTGGGCTTGGCCGTGCCGCCGAGCGTGCCGCCGGTCACGATCGTGCCGCTGCCGTGCAGGATGTAGTAGGTCTCGGTGACCCGCTCGTGGATGAGCGCGCCGGCTTCGGCCTTGTCACGGTGCAGCATGGCGACCAGCGCGCGGCCGCCGTGCACATCGACGCCCTTGATCGGCTGATCGATCAGGTTCTTGGCGATGGCGGTTTCGAGAAACGCGGCGACTTCGGCCGGCGTGATGTGTACCGCCGGGACCGGTGGCGTCTGGGCCCGGGCGGAGGCAGCGACGAGCAGCACGAGCAGCGAGCAGGGCAGGCAACGGATCACGGCGGCACTCTCCTGGGCGGCCGTGAACCGGCCGGCACGGCCCGAAGTCTAGCAGAGGGAGACGCGGCGGGCGGGTCCACCGCGCGGACGCTGCAACAGGCTACCGCGGCGTCCAGAGGAACACCTGCCACTCGCCGACGGGTTCGGATTCGCCGATGATGACGCCGCCCGAGAGCCGGCGATTCAGATCCGGACCGAACATCGCCTGCAGGTACGGCTTCCTGGCATCGCCGATGACCTCTTTGGCGGTCATGGCGAAGGTGGTGTCGCCGACGCGCACGTAGCCATCGGGCGCCAGGCGGGCGCGTTTCGTCCAGTAGCCGCCGTCTGGCCGCGACGACGTGATGAAGCCGTCCTTGAACGGCACGAGCGAGACGTTCACGACGAAGGGCGGGAAGCCTCCGGTCTTGATCTGCCCGACCGAGCGCTTGAATGCGGTGGTGAAGTCGGCCGGCGGCGCCGTGATCGTGCCACCGATACGGACGCCCGCCGTGCGGTTGTAGGGAGTGACGAACACGTACGTGGTGGAGGCGATGACGAGCAGGGCGCCGAATGCGAGCCCTGCGACCTGCTTCCTCGAGCGTGCCATGGCGGTCTCCTTGGTTAGCGGACTCGCCGCGGCGCCAGCGCGCGGTCGGCGATCGAGAGCACGGTCGTGGCCACGAGCAGCGTGGCGCACGGACGGACGAGAACGGCCGCCAGACCTGGCAGGACCGGCAGGCTGCCCATGCGGGCAATCACGATCTGCACGAGCGGGACGAAGTAGAGGATGCCGTTCCAGCGCCCCAGCACGCTCATGCGCAGCTGCTTCTGCCGGTGCAGGAAGTACGAGTCGAGCACGTACTGCGAGAAGGCCACCACGATGAGGCCCGGCAGCAGCGCCGGCACCAGGCCGGCCATGGCGGCACCCGCCAGGCCGGAGGTGACGAACAGGAAGTCGGTCGTGTGATCGAACAGCATCCCGCCTGGAGACGCCGTGCCCGCGGCGCGCGCCATCGGGCCGTCGTACACGTCGGTGACAATCGCCACGGTCACGAGTGCCGCGAGCAGCCAGACGGACACGCGGTCCGGACGCGAGAACGCCCAGGCGGCCGGCACGACCGCCAGCAGCCGCGTGCCCGTGAGCACGTGGGCGATCACTTGTCGAGCAGCTCCCGCCGGGCCCGCGGCCAGAACAGCAGTCCCAGCAGGGCGTTGAAGAGCACGAAGAAGTTGTGCTGGACGAACCCGAACGCCGCCATCTGCCCGACGTTCTCTGGGAACAGGATGACCCAGGAGGTGATCGCGGCCGCGCGCATCGGCGTCGGCACGGTGGCGGCAAAGAAGATCACCGGCAGGTACGGGAACAGCGTGACGAACGAGGCCGGCACGCCGAAGAGCTGCAGGGCGATCGTGTAGACCACGCCGGCGCCGATGAGGGCCGGCGAGCGCAGCACGAAGAAGGCCGCGTAGTGCCACGGCCGCGCCATCCGGAACGCGTGCAGGATGCGCTTGTCGCGGAGGCCGCTCCCCGGCAGCACCAGCCCGCGGAAGTAGGCGATCCAGGCCACAAGGACGACGGCGCCCCCCAGCACCATCCACGGTATCAGGCCGAAGGCCTCAGGCAGGCGCTCGCGGCTGAACACGTAGCCGATCCCGGCCCACGTCAGCAGGTAGAACACCTCGCAGAACATGATGAACAGCATCACCGAGCCGACTTCCCACCCCGGCACCGCGTGGCGCCGGTTCAGGTAGTAGGCCATCGCGCCCTTGCCGATCTGCTCGCTGAAGATCGAGATGATGTAGGCGCTGGCGCGGATCGGCAGGATGTCGCCGTAGCGGATCTGCTTCTCGAGGAACCAGTTGAGCGCGCTCGTCGTTACCCGGGTGTCGACCAGGAAGTAGAAGCCCGAGTAGGCCAGCATCAGACCGAGCCACGGCACCCAGTCGACGTTGCTGAAGACCCGCGTCATGTAGTCGACGAGCGAGAGCCCCTCGCGCGCCGCGGCGCCGCTCAGGCGCAGGTACAGGAACACGAAGCAGAGGGCCGTCACGCCCAGGAACACGAGGCGCTGCAGCGCGCTCGGCTTCCGTGCGGCGGGCGTGTCGCTCGGTGCGGGCGCGCTGGCGTCGGTCATGTCGTAGGTCTCCCGGGCAGGATCTTGGCGAGGGTCTCGGCGAGTGGCGTGAGCGTGATGCCCAGGTCGGCGTCGGCGTTGTGCGGCACGTCTTCGTTGGCGGTGATGACGTCGATGACCGTCGGCGTGATGCCGCCGCCGCTGACGCGGCTACGGAGTGCGGCGCCCAGTTTGGCGGCCCAGATCGGGATGGCGCCCAGGGTCACCTCGCGGCCCATCATCGCGGCGGCCCGCTGGATCAGATCGCGATAGGCGATGGGTTCAGGACCCGCCAGTTCGTGCACGTGAACGCCCGGCGTGCGGCGGTCGCAGGCCACGAGAATCGCGCGGCTCAGGTCGTCGAGGTCGAGGGGCCGCATCACGTACCCACCGCCGCCCAGCAGCTTTGCCTTGCCGCTGCCAGCCGTGCGGACGATCGCGGCGGCGCCGGCCGAGCCGGGGCCGAGCAGAATCGGCGTGCGGATGATCGTGGCGTGCAGCCCCGCACGCTCCACGATCTGTTCGCCTTCGGCCTTCGACCGCCGGTAACGGTTGGGGGAGTGCATATCGGCGCCGATCGCGCTGACCAGCACCAGATGTGGCACGCCCGCGCGCTGGCAGGCGGCGACGACCGCGGCGGTCGCCGCGACGTTCGCCTGCTCGTAGGTGGCGTCGCGGCTCTCGATGAGAATGCCGGCGAGATGTACGATCGAGGAGGCGCCCTGCATCACCGCCGCGAGTCCCGCGGCGTCGTCGCTCGCGACGACGCGCACGTCGATGCCCCGGAGGCCGGTCAGTGACGACGCGGCACGCTCGGAGCGCACCACCGCGACGGCCGGAGTGCCGGATGCCGCCGCGTGCGTCAGCAGATTCCGGCCCACGCCGCCATTGGCGCCGGTGACGACCAGACGTGTGCCGGTGCTGCTCACCCCGGCTACCGTGGCGTCCAGAAGAAGATCTCCCAGAGGTCCGGATTGGCCAGGTCCTCGGGCGCCATGCCGGGCGTCTTGCCCGTGTTGTACTTCCGCACGTAGGCGGCGCCCATCTCCTTGCGCTCGGCCTCATCGACGACGTGGCGCGCTTTCACTTCGTAGGCGGCATCGCCGATACGGATGGTGGCGTTCGGGTTGGCGTGGATGCGCTCGCCCCAGTAGCCGCCATCGTGCCGGGTGGCCGAGATCACGCCCTTGGGTGTCCCGACGAACCAGACATTGACCACGAAGGGCGGGAAGCCATCGGGCTTCACCTGCATCACCTGCGACTGGTACGCGGTCTGGCCCGGCTGCCGATCGATGTTCAGGCTACTCCAGTCGGCCGGAGGCGGCGTGAGGGTGCCGCCAAGGCGCACACCGGGCGTGCGGTTGTACGGCGTCATGAAGACGTAGGCGACCGCGGCGACCGCGAGTACGCCGCCGAGCCCGACCCAGACCTTGCCGGCCTTCTTTGCCATGCTGCCGCTCCTCGCCGTTGGTTTCGACCGCCGTGTTCGGTCACGCGCTGGATGAGTCGCGGGCATTCTACACGGACCGTGCGCGCCGGGTACGCGCTTCGGCCAAGCGCGACGAGCGGGGCGACAGAGCCCCAGGGCTGTGCGTTTACGGCCGTGGGAGCCGGTATCCCAGTCTGCGCGGCCGACCCTGCTTCGCGCGGCGATTGAAGGCGACCATGACGGACGCCAGGCAACCGAGCGCGCTGATGATGGCCACGCGGCCCACCATCGCCTGATGCTGGCGCTGCAGCGCTCCGTTCTGGTCCCACGGGATGAAGTCCACGATCAGGGTGCCGGAAACGAGCGCGACGTAGCGGTCCGCACTCACAACCGCGATCACGCCGAGGACGACACCGAACATCCAGACCATGCTCTTGACCAGCACGAGACCTCCTCCATCACCGTGACGCCACGGACACCCGCGCCTGCGCAGGCCGGACGTCCGAGTGGCGCCTGCCCTCCGCCGCCGGCGCCATGGGCACTACTTCCTCCGCGGCGCCGTATCCCACCAGAACGGCTTCGGCAGCGTCTTCGCCGTGGGCCAGATGGTGTTGAGCGTCTCGGCGTCGTAGAGCTCGCCGTTCTTCATCACGAACCGCACGGTATTCGTGTTGCGCAGGTTCACGAGCGGATTGCCGTCGAGGATCGTCAGGTCGGCGAACTTGCCCGGTTCGATCGAGCCGATGTCGCGCTGCATGCCGAGCGCTTCGGCGCCGAAGATGGTGATGACCTTGAGTGTCTCGTGCGGCGTCAGGCCGCCCGAGCCGAGGTTCCACGTCTCCCAGTGCGCGCCGAGGCCCTGGAGCTGGCCGTGGCTGCCGAGGCTGGCGCGGCCGCCGGCGTGCACGATGTCGGCCACCTGCTTCCCGATCTTCGTGTGGCCGTACTCCTCGGGAATGAACCACTGCGGACGGCGGCGGATCATCGTGTCGAGCAGCTCGTTCGGAATCCACTTGTTGAGCTTGGCATCGCCCACCGTGTTCTCGGTCTCGAAGTAGAAGTTCTCGCTCCACGGCGCGCCGTAGGCCACGAGGATCGTCGGCGTGTAGAACGTCTTCGTGCGGGCGACGAACTCCACCACGTCCTTGTGCAGCGGCATGATGGGGAAGCTGTGCTCCTGCCCGGTATAGCCGTCCATGATCTGCGTGAGGTTCAGTTTCAGGTCGAGCGAGCCCTCGATCGTGGGCGTGATGCCGTACTCGCGGCTGGCCTCGATGATCCACTGGCGCACGATGCGGTCGCCGGCCACGTACTGCTTGATCGTGTTCGTGCGGTAGGCCTCCTTGTAGCGCTTGAGGTAGCTGAAGGCGGCCTCGCGGCTGTCGATGCCCGAGGTGGAGAACACGCCCGGGCCGGTCGCGAACACGCGCGGGCCCGGCATCATGCCGGCATCCACCATGTCGGCGTAGGCGAACACATCCGGCGTCGACGTCTGCGGATCGCGCGTCGTGGTCACGCCGTAGGCGAGGTTCGCGTAGTACTGCCACACCGCCGTCTGATGCAGGCCGCGCGGCGCCCACATATGCGCGTGCACGTCGACGAAGCCGGGCATCACGGTCTTGCCACGCAGGTCGATGCGGCGGATGCCCGGCGCGGCCGCCACCTTGCCGCGCGGGCCCACGGCGGCGATGCGGTTGTCGGTCACGAGGATGTCACCGCTCTCGAGCACGTCGTCACCGTTCATGGTGATGACGCGGCCGCCGGTGAGCAGCAGAGAGCCCGTGGGCCGGGCGCGTGGCGCTTCCACCACCACATCGACGCGCTGCGGTTCGGCGCTGCCTGCTGCCTGCCGGAACACCTGCGCGCCGAGCGCCCACACGACCGACTGGCCGTCGTTCGTCCAGTCGAGGTAGTCGCCGCCTTCGGCCGACATCCGCGTGATGGGCACCGCGGTGGCGTCGCCGCGGCCGGTGATGCGCACCTCCACCGTGTCGCGGCCGGCCCGCGGCAGCGCGAACAGGTGGTGGCGGCCCTGCAGGCTCACGAACACCTTCGTGCCGTCGGGTGAGAGGCGGATCTCCTCGGCCGCCGGCGGATTGTTGCCAGGCCCCACGCCCTGCACGCGCACGTGCGTGCGGCGGTCGAAGCCGGCGAGGGTGATCGAGGCGAGGCCGCGGTTGGTGCGGAAGTAGATGCGGTCGTTGTCATCGCGCGTGAAGTGGAGGCCGCGTCCGCCCTGCGCCGACGCCACCAGCGTCTGCGCGCCGCCGGTCGTCGGCATGGTGCGGATCTCGAGCGTGTTCGGCGGATCGATGCCGCCGATTTCCGCCGGGCTGTCGCCGTCGTGATCCGGCGGCGGTGTGTCCATCTTGATCGCGTAGAGCTGATCGGAGGCGGCGCCGGCGAGGAACGCCACGCGCGTGCCGTCCGGCGTGACGACCGGGTCGAGGTAGTAGCCCTCGTGGGCGGTCAGCGTCTCGGGCGTGCCGCCCGCGGCCGCCACCTTCCTGATGTGGCCGCCGGCGGACGTCCACGTGGTGTAGACGATCGACTGGCCATCGGGCGTCCACGTGGGCATGAACTCACCCTCGGTGGCTGCGGTCAGCCGGCGCGGTGTGCCGGTGGGCAGGTCCATCACGTAGAGGTGGTTGAGCGCGCTGAACACGAGACGGCGCCCGTCGGGCGAGATGCGCGGCCAGCGCACGAGCCGCGCCCGCACCTGCGGGCCGTCGTCGACGCGGATCTCCGAGTAGGCGCGCGGCGCCACCTCCACCTGCACGCGCGCGGTGAAGGGGATCGGTGTCGCGGCGCCCGTCTCGACATCGACGCGCTGGAGCTTGCCGGCAACGGGCACCACGATCGAGCGGCCGTCGGGCATGAAGTCGTAGCGGGGCAGGGTGTCGCGGCTCGCGCGCGATTCCTGATCGTCACGCGTCACCGGCGACACGAGCCAGCGTTCGGCGCCCGTCTCGAGATTGCGGATGCGCAGGCTGGTGTCGGTCTTGTGGCGCGTCGCGTAGACCAGCCACTTGCCGTCGGGCGAGAGCACCGGCCGCATGGCGCTGCCCTGCGCGTTGGTCACCTGCGAGACGTCACCCGTGTCGCGGTCGTGGCGGTGAATCTGCCACAGCGGAAACCGTGCGTTGTAGGTGAAGGTGCCGGTGCGCTGGGCGTAGTAGATGAAGCGGCCGTCGGGCGATACCACCGCGCCCATCCGGTTCGGCGGTGGCGGCGGGGGCGGACCGGCCGCGTCAGGTGACGGCTGCGGCGGCGGCGCGGCGCCCACACGAACGCCGTTGCCGCCGTCGCGGTGGTACATGAAGAGCCAGAACGTACCGGGGTCCGGCGGCCGCGACTTCGACACCACGATGTACTGCCCGTCGGGGGTCCACGCCGGCGAGGTCATGATCTGCGGACGGTCGTTGGTGCGGCCGTCCTTGGTGACCGCGCGTGGATTGCCGCCGTCGGCATCCGCGATCCACAGGTTCTCGACGCCGGTGCGATCGCTCAGGAACGCAATCGTGCGGCCATCGGGCGACCACGTGGGCTGGCTCTCGAACGACAGCCCGCCCATGATGCGCCGCGCCTCGCCGCCGCCGATCGGCAGCGTGTAGAGGTCACCCAGCAGATCGAACACGATCGTCTGCCCGTCGGGTGACACGTCCACCGACATCCACGTGACCTCATCAGTGGTGAAGTCGATGGTGCGCTCGGGGGCGAGCACGAGGCCATCGGCCGCGGGCGGCGCCGACGGTTGCTGCTGGGCGAGCAGCGGCAGGCCGGCGGCGATGCCAAGGATGGCCGAGGCGGCCAGAATGCGACGGATCACGCGATCCTCCCGGAGTAACGAACGCTGGGGTAGCGACGGGCCCACGCGAGTGCGCCCGGAACGCGCGCATGATACTCCGGCCTGCGCGCGCAGTCGGGGTATCATGCGCCCACCGCATGCAGCCCATTGCCGCCATCGCCGCCCGCCTCGGGCTCACCGAGGATCTGCTCGAACCCTACGGCCGCTACACGGCGAAGATCCGCCTCGAGACGCTGGATCGTTTCCCCACGCGGCGCGGCAAGCTGATCCTCGTTACGGCCATCACGCCGACGACGAGCGGCGAAGGCAAGACGGTCAACACCATCGGCCTCACCCAGGGCCTCGTGCACATCGGCAAACACGCCGTAGCGGCGCTGCGCGAGCCGTCGCTCGGGCCGGTGTTCGGACAGAAGGGCGGCGCCACCGGCGGCGGCAAGGCGTCGCTGCACCCGGTGGACAAGATCAACCTGCATTTCAACGGCGACTTCCACGCCATCACGTCGGCGCACAACCTGCTGGCCGCGCTGCTCGATACGCACCTGCACTTCGGCAACGAGCTCCGCATCGACGCCAAGGAGATCCTGTGGCCGCGTTGCATGGACATGAACGACCGCGCGCTCAGGAAGATCGCGGCCGGCATGGGCGGGCGCGAGAACGGCCCGGCGCGTGAGACCGGCTTCATCATCACGGCGGCGTCCGAGATCATGGCCATCATGGCGCTCGCCGAGAGCCGCGCCGACTTGCGCGCGCGCCTCGGCCGCATCGTCGTGGGGCTCGACTACGACGGCAAGCCCGTGACCGCCGCGGACCTCAAGGCCGTCGGCCCGATGATGGTGCTGCTGAACGACGCGCTCATGCCGAACCTCGTGCAGACGGGCGAGGGCGCCCCGGCCATCGTGCACTGCGGCCCGTTCGCCAACATCGCCCACGGCACGAGCAGCGTGCTGGCCCAGCGTCTGGGGCTGCACCTGGCCGACTACGTGGTCAACGAAACCGGCTTCGCCGCTGATCTCGGCGCCGAGAAGTTCTTCGACATCGTGATGCCGATGTGCGGGCACGTGCCGTCGGTGGCCGTGATGATCGTCACGCTCAAGGCCCTGCGCGCGCAGGGCGGATCGCCCGATGGCCCCGTGGCCGCCGGCTTCCCGAACCTCGCCCGTCATGCCGCGAACGTGCGCCGCTGGGGCGCGCAGCCGGTCGTGGCGCTGAACCGCTTCGCGGCCGACACCGACGCCGACCTTGCCGCCGTGCTCGAATACTGCGCCTCGATTGGCGTGGACGCGGCGCTCTCCGAGGGCTACCTCAAGGGCGGCGAAGGGATGGCCGACCTGGCGCGCAAGGTGGTGGCCGCGGCCGATCGCGCCGACCTCGCCGCGGTGCGTCCGCTCTACGGTCCCGAGCTCACCTTCGAACAGAAGATCACGGCGATTGCCACCCAGGTCTACGGGGCGAAGGGCGTCACGTTCAAGGCCGGCGCGAAGACGCGTCTGCAGCAGTACGCGGCGCTCGGCTACGGCCACCTGCCGGTGTGCATCGCCAAGACGCAGTATTCGTTCAGCGACGACGCCAAGCTGATGGGCGCGCCGAGCGACTGGACGCTCACGATCTCCGACGCGTCGCTCTCGGCCGGCGCCGGCTTCGTCGTGGCCACGGCCGGCAACATGATGCTCATGCCCGGCCTCGGCAAGGTGCCGCAGGCGCACAAGCTCGACGTGACCGACGCCGGCGACATCGTGGGCATGGAATACTAGGCGGGATCCGGGGCTCGGGGCCCGGGGCTCGGGAGTGCACGTGGAGTATCTGATCAAGCAGTATCCGCTCGAGTCGGGCGCCCTCGAGATCCAGTACATCGAGGAGTTCTTCGGCGAGTTCCCGCGGCGGAAGACGGCGGCGGAGATCATCGGCCGGCTGGCCGACCGCGAGTCGCTCATCCTGATGGCGGAAAGTGCGCTGCCCGATGATCCGGCCACGCGGATTCCGGTGGCCTACAAGGTGGTGCACGAGCTGCGCGCCGTCGAAACGGACCCGAAGCTGCGCGACCTCGTGGAGCGGCTGCGCGGCTGTATCGACTTCGATGGCCGCAAGGTGCTCTATTCCTGGATCGGCGCCACCCGCCGCGACTGGCGTGGCCAGGGCCACTTCCGTGCCCTCACCGAGCAGTCGGAAGCGTGGGCCGTGGCGCTCGGCTTCCAGGAAGTCGTCGTCAAGACGAAGAACAAGTTCTACGACATGCGCGCCGTGCTGGCGCAGCTCGGCTTCGACGTCGTGAAGTTCGAGCGGCACGCGATTGGTCCGGGCGAGTCGAAGGTCTACCTGAGCAAGCAGCTGCTGCCCGACCTCGTGGCCGGCCACCGCAGCCGCCGCACGGTCGTGCAGGCAGGCGGCTAAGGCACGCGGGGCCGTGACGCCCGCCGGTTGCGCCCGCGTCCTGCCGGTGCGGCTGTAGTACTCTCGGCGCCGTGGCGAAACCTCCGATTCGGCTCTCCCTCACCTGGGAGGGCGACCTCCGCTTCTCCGCGATGCCCGACCGCGCGCCGCTCGTCATCGACGGGCGGTCGCAGGCGGGGCCGTCACCTGTCGAAGCGCTCGGCCTCGGCCTCGCCGGCTGCATGGCCGTGGATGTCGTGGACATCCTCGTCAAGGGCCGGCATGCGGTGACGAGTCTCGTGACCGACCTCGTGGCCGAACGGGCGCCCGACCCGCCGAGCCGCTACACCGCCGTCACGATGCACTTCCGCGTCGGCACGAATGCCCCGGCGCACGCCATCGAACGCGCGATCGAGCTCTCGCACGACAAGTACTGCTCGGTGTGGCATTCGCTGCGACAGGACATCGCGTTCACGACGTCGTACGAGGTCGTGCCCTGACGAGCGGTGCGGCGGCGCCGGCGCGCCGCGACTGGCTCGACTGGACGCGCGGTCTCGCCGTGGTGTTCATGGTGCTCGCCCACGTGGTCGACGCCTGGACGCGCGAGGCCGATCGCGATCGCTCGACCTACTACTGGGCGACGTTCGTCGGCGGGCTGGCGGCGCCGGCGTTCCTCTTTCTCGCCGGCCTCGGCACGGCCCTGTCGGGCGCCTCGCAGCGG
>JALHON010000069.1 GCA_022842985.1 Acidobacteriota bacterium
GCGCCGTGCCGCGGCTCGATCGCGGCGTCGTCGGCGTGGCGGCGGCGCTTGCCGTGGTCGTGGCCGCGGTGCTGTTCCTGCCGGGGTGGTGGCGCAGCGGCACGGCGAACGATGGCGCCGTGCGCAAGTTCGAGGTGATGGTCGACGGCCTCGGCCAGATGCCCGGCACCTACGTGGGCGAGTCGGGGCCGGGGGCCGGTGTGGCGATCTCGCCCGACGGCCGCCGCATCGTCTACCCGCGCGATGGCCAGCTCTGGGTGCGCGAGTTGAGCCAGCTCGAATCGCGTCCGCTCGAGGGCACGACCGGCGCCGTGGCGCCCACGTGGTCGCCCGACAGCCAGTCCCTCGCCTTCGCGGTGGGCACCGAGGTGAAGCGCCTCACGGGCACGTCCGGCGCGCCGGTGACGGTGGCGAAGAGCCCGGGTGCTTTCGTCGAAGCTGGCGCGATTGCCTGGTCCACGAGCGGCATGCTGAGCTTCACGACCGGCAACGGCCCGATGTTCGAGGTCCCGTCGCAGGGCGGCGACGCGGTCCTGTCCGTGCCGCTCGAGCAGGGCGAACTCGACTTTCACGATCTCGTGCCGCTGCCGAACAACCGCGGCACGTTGTTCGTGACCCACACGACCACCGCGGGCTATGCCATCGACATGGTCCAGAACGGCACCCGGCGGCGCCTGTTCGGGCCGCGTCCGCAGGTGTTCCGCCATCCGGTCTACTCGAGCACCGGCCACATTCTCTACCAGCGCGTGGACCGCAACCCGGGCATCTGGGCAGTGCCGGTCGATGTCACTAGCCTCGTGGCCACGGGCGAACCGTTCCTGGTCGCGGCCAATGGCCTGCGGCCCAGCCTGGCCGCCGACGGCACCCTGGTGTTCGTGACAGACGAACACTGGGGCCTGCAGACCTTGAGTCTGGTCGATCGCACCGGCACGGTGGTGCGCGACATCGGCGCGCCCGTGCGCGGCGTGCGCCAGCCGGCGTTGTCGAAGGACGACCGGCGCGTGGCCGTGATGGTGCAGGGCAGCCAGAACGACGACGTGTGGACCTACGACGTGGCCACCGGCCAGGCCACGCAAGTCACCTTCGACGGCGCCCGCGGCGATCCCGCATGGGACCCGACGGGCGACCGGCTGGCCTACAGCTGTGGCAAGACCAGCCGCGAGGGCGGCACCTGCGTGCGCGGTGCGCAGGGCACCGGCGAAGCGTCGCTCGTCATCCCCCGCGCCACCGGGGCCTCGTACGCGCCGGATGGCCTGAGCCTCGTGCACCTGCTGCTCGACCCGGTGACCCGCACCGACATCTTCCGCACGCGCCTGGCCGACCCGGCCGCGCCGGCCCTGCTCGTGCGCACCGACTCGTTCGACTACCAGCCGCGCGTGTCGCCCGATGGCCGCTATCTGGTCTATGGCACGTCGGCCACCGGCCGGCCGGACCTGTTCGTCACGACCTTCCCCGAGGCCAAGGGCCGCTGGCGCGTGTCGCCCGACAGCGGCGCCGCGCCGCAGTGGAATCCCGCCGGCGGGGAGCTCTTCTACGTGGATGCCGCCGGCCGCCTGCAAGCGGTGCCGTTCGCCGCTGACGGCCAGATGCCGCCAGGCTCGCCGCGCCCGCTCTTCGGCGAGTCGGCCTCGAGCCTGCGGCTCACCGACGGCTTCGCGCCCTCGTCCACCGGCGAGTGGTTCGTCGTCGTGCGCGACGCCGATCGCGCCAGCGCCCGGCCCCGCATCACGCTCGTGCAGAACTGGTTCGCCGAGTTCCGCACGAACCAGCGCTGACGCCGCACGCGGACGTCACGACGCCTTCGCGTTCAGGGCGCGAATGTTGGCCGCCACGTCCTGGCTCTCGTGCCGCCGGATGAGCGACACGAGCGGGTTGCCGGCAAGGATGAGGTCGCCGAGGTAGCGCGCCTCGAGGTCGCGGGCGCCGATCCGGAGGGCCTGCTCGGGCAGGGTCAGGGTGGAGAGCGCCTGCGCGAAGTCCCATGCCGTCGTGCGCCCCTTCTCCATGGCGTCGAAGATCGCCTTGTCCTTGAAGCGGCCCACCGTGTGGTCGATGGCCGCGCTCACCGGCGACAGCGCGTCTAGTTCGGCGTCCACGACCGGCATGAGGCCGTAGATGACGGAGTTGATCGTGGCGAAGTCCTTCGCGAGCCCCGCCAGTTCGGCGCCGGGGCAGGTGCGCGCCGCCGCCACGCCGAGGTCGATCATGATGTGCGGGTTGATGCCGACGAGCAGGTGCTGCAGCACGATGTGCGCGTCACTCCCGGCCGCGCCGTAGGCCTGCAGCCAGCACACGCCCTGCAGCTCGCCCGCGAGGTAGGCCTCGCGCGTCGCCAGATACCGGTTCGCGAAGGTGACGTCGAGCGCTTCGATGCGCGCGTTGTCCTCGAAGAGGCCCTTCGCCATGCCGTCCTTCACCGCCATCGTCATCCGTTTGTAGAGCGCGGCGAAGTAGCCCAGGCGCGACTGGGTCGTGATGCATTCGTCGATGATGTCCTGCAGACGGTCGATGACGCCGTCGATCGTGGTGGCCGGCATGCCGGTATCATACGGCGCGATGCCCGCCGCCACCGCCGATCGCTCCATCCGCTGGTCCGATGCCGTGCTCGATGCCGCCCGCCGGCGCGGCGATCCGCCGGCCGACGCCGTGGTGGCCGCGCTCTTCGCCCAGGGCGGTCCGGCCGCGGTGGCCGGCCTCATGGCGCAGCTCGTGACGAACGACGCGCTCGCGCCGGCGTCGCTGCCGGCGCCGCTCGCCGAGTATCTCGCCGCCACCGACGTCGTCGACACGCGTGATGCCGCCACGATCGCCGCCGGCGAGCGCCTGTTCGCCGTACACGGCCCCGAGATCCTGATCGTGCTGTGCTGCTCGTCGCTGCCGTCGTCGTATTCGGCGCGGAAGGGCGTGCAGGTGCTGCACCGCACGGCCTATCTCGCGAAGCGGCCCACACGCCGGCTCTTCGAGACGGCGCAGATGATCATCGACGTGATGAGCCCTGGGGGTCTCGGCCCGCACGGCCGTGGCCTGCGCACCGTGCAGAAGGTGCGGCTGATGCACGCCGCCATCCGGCATCTCATCCAGCACGACCCGCGATCGCCGTGGCCGCTCGACGACTTCGGCCTGCCGATCAACCAGGAAGACCTGCTGGGCACCCTCATGACGTTCTCGTGGCTCATCGTGCAGGGCCTGTCGCGCCTCGGAGTGCACGTCGAGCCCGCGGACCTCCAGGCGTACACCGCCACGTGGATGCACATCGGCCGGCTCATGGGCATCGAGCCGGCGCTCGTGCCGGCCACGGTGGCCGAGACCGAGTTCGTGTCGAACACGATCGAACGGCGCCAGGTGGCGCCGTCGGCCGAAGGGCGCGAGATGACGGCGGCGCTGCTCGGCATGATGGACGACAACCTGCCGCGTCCGCTCGGCGGCCTGCCGGCGGCCCTGCTGCGCGAGTTCATTCCCCCGGCGGTGGCCGACGATCTGGGCGTGCCGCGGCGTCCGCTCGAGGAAGCGCTCGTGAGCGCGGCCGACCTGCTCGTGCGGCCCTTCGAGCGGCTCGTGGACCGCGAGGCCGGACGGCACGTGGCGCTGCGCTCGTTCGCCATCCACCTGCTGCAGTGGATGCAGTCGGTCGAACTCGGCGACACGCGCGCCCGCTTCACGATTCCCGACACGCTCGCGGCCGGCTGGGGCACGGCGCCCGCCGGCAGCGAGACGAGCCTGTGGCACAAGCTCGTGGACTGGGAACGCGCGCGCCTGCGCTGAACCTACGGCACCGACGACACCGGCAGGTCTTCCCACACGACGCGGTCGCGGCCGGCCCGCTTGCCCACGTAGAGCCGGTTGTCGGCCCGGCGCAGCAGGTCGTCGGGGGCGTCGAGCGCGCCGTCGTCGCGCAGCGAGGCGACACCGACGGTGGCCGTGATGACGATGGCATCGAGGGCGGCGTCGGCGGCGAACGCCCGCGTCGAGAGGCGCTGACGGAAGCGCTGCGCGAAGGCGCGGGCGCTGCCGAGATCCGCGTTCGGCAGGATGACGACGAACTCGTCGCCGCCGTAACGGCACACCACGTCGGAGGCGCGGGCACACTCCACGAGCGTGCCGGCGAAGACCTTCAGCACCTTGTCGCCGGTGAGATGGCTATGGCGGTCGTTGATCGTCTTGAAGTGATCGGCGTCGGCGATGATGATGCTGAGGTGCTCGCCGTAACGCGTGGCCTGGGCCACGGCGCGCGCGAAGGCTTCGTCGAAGTAGCCGCGGTTGTGCACGCCGGTCAGGGCATCGCGGGTGAGGCGCGATCGCGCCTGTTCGTAGAGCTGCCGGTAGGTGAGCTCCTGGAGCACGTCCGAGACGTCGCCGGTGCCCGTGCTCGTGCCGACGACCGGCTCCACCCAGCGCAGGTACGCCCACAGCATCGACGAGTAGATCGCCGCGGCGCTGAGACTGCCGGCGATGTCGGCCGTCATCACCCGCAGCACGTCCGGGCGCTCCCAGTGACCGAGCAGCGTGAAGCCGGCGGCGGCCACCGCCCCCACCGCGGCGATGGCGGCCACGGCGCGCACGAACAGCCACGGCACGAGGCGGCTCATGAACTCGTAGGCGAGGATGAGGCCGATGAGCAGCGCGTAGAGGCCCAGGGCGCGGCCGATGGCGAGCCCGCCTTCGCGCAGCAGCGGCGCCGTGGCCAGACCGAGCGGCAGCGCGTCGCCGGGGATGCGCACGTGCTGCGCCACGACCAGCGCGAGCAGCGTGAGGCCGGCATTGCCGAGCACGAGCGCGCCCACGAGCTTGCGCGTGGCCCGGGCGTCGTGCGTGATGTAGACGAGCAGCACCGTCGCCAGCGTGGCGCCGAAGACGAGGGTCGTGGCCGGCTGCAGCGTCCAGCCCGGCGCCACCTCCACCCGCTGCGTCCACGATACGGCGAGATACAGGAAGCCGCCGAGCACCACGTAGAGCGGGGAACGTCCGGCCAGCGCGCGGTAGCGGAAGAGTCCGAAAACGACGAGCGCCATCACGAGCGCCTCGGCGCCGAGCAGGGCCAGTTGTACGGGATACATCGATCGCGCCGCCGGAAGGGGAGTGCGAGCGAGCCTACCACGCCCGCCGCCGGGATCTAGTGTGGCAGCGCGAAGAGCAGATCGCCGTCGTCGAACCCGGCCGTGATGCGCGCCCCCTGGCTCTGCAGCCACGAGGCGATCGCCGGCCCTTCCTGTTCGCGGAACCCGCCGACGTGCACGAGCACGTGTGTGGCGCCGGAGGTCGTGATGGCCGTCCACGCCGCCTCGCGATTCGTCCAGATCGCCGACAGCCGTGCCGCCCGCGCGCGATAGCCGTCGGGGAAGTAGCCGCTGTAGCCGTTCACGATTCGCTTACCGTGCAGCCCGGCATAGTAGACGTAGCGCAGATCCCACGCCTCGTCGCCAAACGGCAGCTCCAGCACGACCGTCTCGTCGGGCATGGCGAGCAGGTGCCGGTAGGCGAGCGGCCCGTCGTTCAGCCGGTAGACCCTGTCCCAGGCCATCGCGTAGCGCGACCCCATCGCCCAGTTGACGTTCACCGGCAGCGGTACCGCGTACGACTCGGCCAGGAAGAGTGTGCCGATGAGCCCCAGGGTGAGGGTACCGGCGAGACCTCGGCGCGCGAGCGGCGCCAGCGCGTATGCCGCGAGCGGCGCCAGCATGGCCGCGGCGATCATCGCGAAACGGGCCGGCACCCGCAGTCCGTCATAGCCGGGCACCCAGTCGAAGAACATGGCATACAGACTGACGCCGCTCAGGCGCACGCCGTTCACGCGCGGCACCGGACCAAGCGACATCATGACGGCGAACACGAGGGCCGCCGCGAGGAACGGCGTCAGTTCGCCCGGGTGGGCGCGCACCGCGGCGCGCAGCCGTGGCGACGACCAGAACGCCAGACCGAGACACGCCCCGGCGGCCGTCAGCGCGCGGACCGCACTCGTCATGCGGATCGTGATGCCGAGGATGTTGCCACTGAACCCGCCGGTCAGGGCGATGAGGACAGCCGCGGCGAGGCACGCAGCCGTCAGCGCGAGCAGCACCCGCGGGCCGCGCGCCGGCGCGCGGCCCGTGACCGGGAGACGGCCGGCACGCCAGGCCTGCCAGCACCACTGTGCGAGGGCCGCCAGGCCCAGGGCCAGCGGGATCGCGCCGAGGAACAAATCACCCTCCGGCTGGCGACGACTGTCGAGCCTGCCGCCCCAGAAGCGCAGGATCTCCGGCGCGTTGACATAGGCCGCGAGATCCGCCGAGAGGCGCAGCACCTCGTCGTACGGCCGCGTGAAGCCGAAGACCGCCCGCGCCTCGAGATACGGCAGCAGGAACGGGAGCGTCACCCCGATCGTCACGGTGGCGGCCGCCGCCATCGCCGCCCATGTGGGCCAGTGCCGCAACAGGCCGCGCACCGTGATCTCCCACAGGACGTAGCCGGCCATCACGGGCGCGAAGTAGAAGAGGTAGTAGCCGGTCGAGAGGCCCTGCAGGATGAGCGCCGCCACGCCGCCGGCCAGGGCGGCGAGGCGTCCGCTGTCGAAGTAGCGCCTGAAGCCCACGAGCGCGAGCGGCATCCACTGTGACGACAGCATCTGCAGATGCGGCAGCTGCCCGAAGCGATAGGGCGCAAACGCGTAGAAGAGGCCCGCCACGAAGGCCACACGGGGGCTGCCGGTGAGTTCGCGCGTGAGCAGGAACATGCCCAGACCCGACAGGGCGAACGAGGCCAGGAAGACCACGTTGTAGGTGAGCAGCACGTTGCCGGTGGCGAGATACACCGGGAGGCCCTGCAGCGCCTGCGGGATCAGGTGCTCGGAGAACGTGAGGCTGAGCGGCGAGGGGTAGAAGATGTTGCCGTGCCAGAACTCGGCGAACCCCATCGTGCCGGAGGCCATGGCGACGAGCGCTTCACTCGTCCACGCCATGGTCCACATGATGAAGAGCGAATCGCCGAGGTCGGACGGCACGTCGCGGGCGAGGCCGCGGGCGACCGGCCACGTCATCGCGATGGTCAGCGCGACGTAGGCCACGAAGGCGGCCAGCGTCTGGCCGCCGCGCCCGCGCAGGAACAGCGGCACCGGGATCAGGCCTGCGCGAACTCCCGCGCGAAACCGGCCACGTCGTCGTAGATCGACGCAAGCTCGGCCGGCGAGGCGAGGAAGACGACGCGGAAGTAGCCGCCGTCGGCGGGCAGACCGAAGCCCGAGCCGTGCACGACCAGAATGCCCCTGGCGCGCAGCAGGCCGAGCACGAAGTCTTCGTCGGTCTTCCCGGGCGGCAGTGCCACCTGCGGCATCGCGTAGAAGGCCGCCTGCGGCGCCACCACGTTCATCCCGGGCATGGCGTTGAAGCGGGCCACGGTGAGATCCGACCGCAGCTTGAGTTCCTTGCGGAACGCCACCTGGTGCGAGCGGTCGCCGGTGAGCGCCGCCGTCACCGCGTACTGCATCGGGCCCGGGCTGCAGAGACGCCCGTCGGCCAGTTTCTTGATCGCGGCGAGCGCCTCGTCGAGGCGGGGCGTGGCACCCACGGCCATCCAGCCGGCGCGCCAGCCGGGCGCGAGGTACGCCTTCGAGAGCGACGAGTAGGAGATGATCGGCGCATCCGGCGCGAGCGCCGCCAGCGGCGGCACCGGGCCGTCGAAGCCGAGGTCGCCGTAGACCTCGTCGGCGAGGATGACGAGGCCGCGCGCCAGCGCGAAGTCGATGAGCTCGCGGCGCAGCGCCTCGGGATAGATCGCGCCGGTCGGGTTGTTCGGGTCGATGAGCACGAGCGCGCGCGTCTTCGCCGTGACGGCGCGCGCCATGTGCTCGAGGTCGGGCAGCCAGCCTCGTGCGGGATCGGTGCGGTAGTACACCGGGTTGGCGCCGATCTTCGCCAGCACCGCCGTGTAGAGCGGATAGGTCGGCGAGGGCACGAGCACGTCGTCGCCTTCGTCCACGATGGCGGTGAGGGCGAGCTCGATGCCTTCGGACGTGCCCGACGTGATGAGCACCCGGTCCGGCGACACCTCGACGCCGCGCGCGCTGAAGTCGGCGGCAGCGGCTTCGCGCGCCGGCAGGATGCCGGCCGACGCGGTGTAGCCGTTGTGGCCATCGCGCATGGCTTTGGCGGCCGCCTCGATGAGGTGCGGCGGCGTCACGAAGCCGAAGGCGTTCGGGTCGCCGATGTTCAGGTAGCGCACCGCCATGCCGGTGGCTTCCACCTTCTTCGCTTCGGCCACGACCTGGCGGATGGCATAGGTGAAGCGGTGCACGCGGTTGGCGGCGCGGATGGGCGTCGTGGCGGTGGACATGGCGTCGGGGATCTTAACAGCCGCCGCAGGGGCCCGGGCGCGATCCCTCCCCGTTGTGCAAAATCAGGCAGTTTTGAACGCCTGTCTGACTCACGGTCGAGCCGGGTTTTACATGGTGTGTGTAAGTCTTACCGATTCTCGGCAATCCGTACCCCCTCCCGCGCGACTCCGAAATAGTTAACCCTATTTTTATCAACACTTAACGAAGATGGCACAGGGGTTGTAAAGGGGAAGGGCATGCAGCGGGCAGTGATTGCCTCCCTCGTCGCCCTGCTGACGGCTCCGGCTTACGGTCAAACGACCGGGAAGCCGGTCAACGTTGACCAGCCTGCCGGAGTGTTCCGGTCGGGAGTGGACCTCGTCACCGTCAGTGCGACCGTTCGCGACAAACGCGGACGGGCGGTGGCTGACTTGAAGGTGGCCGACTTCGAAGTGCTCGACCGGGGCGTGCCCCGGCGCATCAGCGAGTTCCGCACCGAGGCCGCGCCGGTGAGCGTGGCGATTCTGTTCGATGTCAGCGGCAGCATGGACGTGGCGTCCAGATCGCTTGCCGCCAAGTTTGCGGCCAACCATGTGCTCTCCTGGTTGGAGCACGGCCGCGACGAAGCCGCGCTGTTTGCTTTTGACAGCCGGCTGCACGAGGTGGCCCCGTTTACGGTCGATACGCGTGCCCTGCAAGGTGCGCTGGGGGAGGTCGATCCGTTCGGGGCCACTTCGCTGCACGATGCCATCGCCGAGACGGCACAGAAGATCCACGAGCGGGCCAACAGCCGCCGCGCGATCATCGTGCTGACCGACGGCATCGACACCGCCAGCCGGCTCACGCCGGCGGAAGTTTCGGGCATCGCGAGTGAGATCGACGTGCCCGTGTATGTGATTGCGGTCGTGCTTCCCATCGACAACCCGGATGAAAACGGTCGTCCCCAGGACGTGCCGCCGGCATCGACAGGCACGATTCGAGAGCTTGCGGCGTGGACGGGAGGCGAGCTGTTCTATGCCAGCACGCCGTCGGACACGAGCAAGGTGGCCAGGCAGGTGGTGCGCGAGCTGCGTCAGCAGTATTTGATCGCGTTCGAACCTGGCGCGGGGGCCGGCTGGCACCCGATTGAGATTCGGACAACCAAGAAGAACCTGACGGTTCGGGCGCGTGGCGGATATGTCGCCGGCTCGCGCGGTCGGAGTAACAACGAGTTCTAGTGGCCCTGGAAACCCACTAGTCAGGAACGGCGTCTCAGGAGGACCCACATCATGACGAAGTCCATTTTCGTAGTCAGCTGCTTTGCTGTAACCCTTGCCGTCGCCCCGGCCTGCGCCACCAAGAAGTTCGTGCGCACCGAAGTCGGCCAGGTGAACGACAAGGTGACCACCCTCGGCAAGTCGCTCGAGGAAACGCAGGAGCGCGTGCGCGTCGCCGAACAGAAGATCGGCGAAGTCGACACCAAGGCCGTGCAGGCCGGCCAGGCCGCCCAGGCCGCCGACAAGAACGCGATGGCCGCGCAGCAGACCGGCACGCAGGCCATGGAAGTGGGCAAGCAGGCGGTCGCCAAGGCGGAAGCCGTCGAAGCGTCCACCAAGAAGCTCATCTTCGAAACCGTGCTGACCGACGACCAGGCCAAGTTCAAGAGCGGCATCGCGAAGCTCTCGGATGAAGCCAAGGCCGCCCTCGACCAGATGGTCGCGCAGGTGAAGTCGCAGAAGTCGGCCATCTGGGTCGAAATCGAAGGCCACACCGACAACGTCGGCGACGCCGCCTACAACGAGCGCCTCGGCCTCGAGCGCGCCGAAGCCGTGAAGCGTTACCTCTACGAGCAGCACCAGGTGCCGCTGCACAAGATGAACGCCATCAGCTTCGGTGAAGAGAAGCCGGTGCAGGACAACAAGACGCGCGAGAACCGTTCGCAGAACCGCCGCGTCGTCATCAAGGTGCTCGCGTAAGCGAACGCTGGATCGCTCGCTTCCGCGAGCGGCAGCCCGGGGCTCGGGTCCCGGGTCTCGGGAAGAACTTCAGACGGCCGGAGTGGCGTTCGCCTCTCCGGCCGTTTCGTTTTCCGGCACGCCAGCGGGATGCTGCCGACGTGTGTCAGCGTGACGGCAGCTGATACAGCCACGAGACCCGTCGCGGCGACACCGGCCCACCGGCGGGCGTCGGTCAGACGACCGTGCCGCGCGAGCGACTACAGGGCGAAGGCGGCCGTGAAGGGCGCGCAGTAGGCCATCAGGTAGTTCGACGAGAAGTGCAGCGCCACCAGCGCGGCCGCCGCCCCGGCCAGGGCCCGTCGCGAACCGGTGCCGATGAAGACGTCGAGGCCCCACAGGCCGAACAGCCACCAGTGGATCGAGAGAATCTGCAGGTGGCTCAGCGACCAGAACGTGCGGTAGTCGTTCAGCACGCAGAGCACGCCGGCCACCGCGCCGGCCAGCTGCCGCCCCGACAGACGCACGGCGAGTCCGTGCGCGGCCGGGCGCGTCTCGGCTGGGCCATCGGGCTACCGCTTGGTGGCCAGCACCAGCAGCGACATGCCGAAGCTCGGCGGGTTCTGCTCCTCGAGCTTCAGGAGCGGCATGATCCACTTGAAGGCGGCAAGCTGGCCCTTGGGCAGCACGCGGCGCTTCAGCACGCGTGAGTTCAGCCACCAGCCGGCGACGCCGAGGCGGTTCAGGAAGCGGATGTCCTGCACCTCGAAGCCGCAATCGCTCACGAGCTGCTTCAGGCCGGCCTTGTCGTAGCGGCGGAAGTGCAGGAGCGCCTCGTCGAGCGTGCCGTAGAGTGACGGCATCGACGGCACGAGCAGCACCATGCGGCCGCCCGGCTCGAGGACCGACGCGAAGTCGGTGAGGGTCTCGCGATCCTCCTTGATGTGCTCGAGCACGTTCATGCACACGATCGAGTCGATGCGCTCGGCCCTGAGGTCCGCCCGGTCGGCATCCGACAACGGGAACGAGAACGAGGCCACGCGGACGTGCGCCTTGGCTTCGAAGCGCCGGCGCAGCTCGCGCAGGTAATGCGTCTCGATGTCGGAGGCGACGACACGTTCGCGATCGACGAAGTAGCGCGTCTGGTTGCCCACGCCCGATCCCACTTCGAGGATGCGTCTGCCGAGGAAGGCGTCGAAGCGGTCGTGCAGCCACTTGTTGTAGGCGGTCAGCCCGGCCATGCGGCGCAGCGTGCGGGCGCCGATGTCGTCGTCCGGCGCTTCCCAGCGCGCGAAGCGCAGCAGCGTGTACACGGCCCTGAAGGCATCTTTCAGGCCGATCTTCTTGCCCTCTTCGTAGGTGCGGCCGTTGTACGAGATCGGCACCTCGTAGATGCGCGCGCCCATGCGGGCGACCTTGCAGGTGATCTCGGGCTCGATGCCGAAGTCGCGCGACTGCAGGTCGAGCCGCTGCGCGACGTCGCGCACGAAGACCTTGTAGCAGGTCTCCATGTCGGTCAGGTTGAGGTCGGTGATGGCGTTCGAGAGCAGCGTCAGCAGCCGGTTGCCGATGGAATGCCAGAAGTAGAGCACCCGGTGGCCGCTGCTGCTGCCGAGGAAGCGCGAGCCGTAGACCACGTCGGCCTTGCCCTCGAGGATGGGCTTCAGCAGCACCGGGTATTCGTCCGGGTCGTACTCGAGATCCGCATCCTGGATGAGAACCAGGTCGCCGGTGGCCTCGCGGAAGCCGCGGGCGACTGCCGCGCCCTTGCCCTGATTGGCGGGCTGGAGCAGCACGCGTACGCCGCCCTGACCGTCGAGCTCGGCGAGGATGTCGCGCGTGCCGTCCTTCGACCCGTCGTCGACGATGAGCAGTTCCAGGCCGATGTCCCCGAGGTCCACGGCCTGGACCCTGGCGACGATGTCACGAATGGTGGCCCGCTCGTTGTAGCAGGGCATCACGACGGTGAGCGTCATCTCAGCCGTCGAGTATACGTGGCCCGGCCCCCGGAAATCAGCGCGGCGTCGCGGCCGGCGGTGACCAGCGGGCGAAGCGTGCGAGCGTGTAGACGGCCTTGAAGGCGTCCTTCAGGCCGATTTTCTTGCCTTCTTCGTAGGTGCGGCCGTTGTACGAGATCGGCACTTCGAAGACCCGCGCCCGCATCCGGGCGATCTTGCAGGTGATCTCTGGCTCGATGCCGAAGTCGCGCGACTGCAGGTCGAGCCGCTGCGCGATCTCGCGGCGCAAGACCTTGTAGCAGGTCTCCATGTCGGTCAGGTTCAGATCGGTGATGGCGTTCGAGAGCAGCGTCAGCACCTTGTTGCCGACCGAGTGCCAGAAGTAGAGCACGCGGTGGCCGCCCTGAGCGCCGAGGAAACGCGAGCCGTAGACCACGTCGGCTTTGTCTTCGAGGATCGGGCGGAGCAGCAGTGGATACTCGCGCGGGTCGTACTCGAGGTCGGCGTCCTGGATGATGACGATGTCGCCGGTGGCTTCGCGGAAGCCGCGGGCGACGGCCGCGCCCTTCCCCTGATTCACCGGCTGCAGCAACACGCGCACACCGCCCGTGCCATCGAGGCCGGCGAGGAGGTCGCGTGTGCCGTCGTTCGAGCCGTCGTCGACGATCACGATCTCGAGCGTCACGCCGCGGAGGTCCACGGCCTGCACCTGGGCGACGATCTCGCGGATCGTCGCGCGTTCGTTGTAGCAGGGCATGACGACCGACAACTTCATCGCGCCGTCGAGTATACCCGCGGCCCGGCGGGCGTACGAGCGAACGCCGGTGCAGCCCGCGCAGTTGCGGGCCACACCGGCGCAGAAGTGGAAACGCCTGGCTTACGGCGTAACCGTGAGCTGGCCGCGCGTCTCGCCGCCCGGGTTCACCGCGCTGTGGATGTTCACGTAGACCTGGCCGCCGATGAGCGACTGGATGAAGTCTTCCCACGTGCGGATGCCCTGCTCGGCACGCACGCGCAGCGCCGACTGCGCGACGGTGCCGCTCAGCGTGAAGTCGTTCGACACGTTGGCCGGAGGCGCGAGGTCGATGACGACCGGGCCGCCCACGCCGGGGCCGCCCACGTGCAGGTGGCCGCCCACCGCGCCGCTCGGCAGGTTGAACACGTTCACCGTGTAGGTCACCGACTGGGTGGCGAGGTTGACGAAGACCTCGGCCGTGCCGGTGGCGCCGGTCACGACGGCCGCGGGCGTTTCGTTCGAGCCCGAGAGCACCGCCGTCAGCCGGATCGTCTGCGCGCTCGCCAGGGCGCTCGTGCCGAGCACCAGGGCCGCGGCGGCCGCCACGTTCATCATCATTCGTCGCATGGGGAATCTCCTTTGCCGGCGTCGAATCAGGGACGTCCGCGGCAGGTCCACGCTGATCGCACGATTCGCGCCAGACGCCGGGTGCGACAATCCGCCGCATTTCCAGCCGCTGACCAGAAGCACGCGGCCCGGCCGCTTACGCGGACCGAAATGCCTTACGTGGACCGTAAGCGCCGGTCCGCCCTAGTGCGGGGCCTTGGCCGATTTCAGCATCTTCTCGAGCTGGCCGAGCCGCTCGTTGCTGCCGAGAAGCGCCAGCGTGTCGCCCGGCTGCACGATGTCGTCGGGCCCGGGCGAGACCGTGGTGAAGTCGCCGTGACCGGTCTTCGAGGTGCGCTTGATGGCGATGGTCGTGAGGCCGAAGCGGGCCCGGAGACCGATGTCGCGCAGCGTCTTGCCGAAGAACTCGGCCGGCGCCGGCACCTCGACGATCGAGAAGTCGCCCGAGAGCTCGATGTAGTCGAGCACGTTCGGGATGACGAGGCTGTGCGCGATGCGCACGGCCATTTCCCGTTCGGGGAACACGACGCGCGTCACGCCGAGCTTCTCCAGGATGCGGCCGTGCAGCGGCGTGACCGCCTTGGCGACGATGTTGTCGATGCCGAGCTCCTTCACGAGCGTCACGACGAGCAGGCTCGACTCGATGTTCTCGCCGATCGAGACCACCGCGACGTCGACGTCCTGGATGCCGGCGGCGCGCAGCGCGCGTTCGTCGGTGGCATCGAGCTTGACGGTCTGCGACACCTGATCGGCGAGTGACGTCACGCGATCGTCGTCACCGTCGATGCCGATGACCTCGTGCCCGAGCTGCGAGAGGGTCGTGGCCATCGCGGCGCCGAAGCGCCCGAGACCGATCACCGCGAATGTCCGTTTGGCCATGTGTGCTACCCGACGAGAATCTTGCCTTCCGGATACCGGAGCTTCGCCTGCGCCGCGCCGCGGCGCGCCACGGCGATGGCGAGTGTGAGCGGCCCGAGGCGGCCGATGAACATCATCAGCATGATGAGGAGCTTGCCGGCCGGGGAGAAGAAGGCCGCGAGACTGACGGGCGCGCCGTTCTCTCCCATGGAGAGACCCACGGTGCCGAAGGCCGACGTGGTTTCGAAGAGGGTCTTCAGCAGATCACGACCTTCGGTGAGCAGCAGCACCCAGGCCACGGAGTTCATCGTGACGAAGGCGATGAGCGAGACGAAGAAGGCCTTGGCCACGAGCTCGGGCGCCAGCCGGCGTTTGTAGATCACGGTGTCGTTCTCGCCGCGCACGGTGGCCCAGAGCGCCGCCAGTGTGATCGAGAAGGTCGAGGTCTTCACGCCGCCGCCGGTGCCGCCTGGCGAGGCGCCGATGAACATGAGCGCCATCATCACGAACAGCGACGGCACCGTCATGGCGCCGATGTCGATGGTGTTGAAGCCGGCCGTGCGTGTCGAGACCGACTGGAACCACGCGACGAGCACCTTCTCGCCGAATGGCAGTGACGCCAGCGTGCGCGGGTTGTTCCACTCGAGGGCCAGCAGCATCACCGTGCCGCCGACGAGCAGCGCCCCGGTGGCGGCGAGCACGAGCCGCGTGTGCACCGACAGCTTCACCGTGCGCCGATGCCGCGAGAGCAGTTCCGCCCAGACGAAGAAGCCGAGGCCGCCGGCGATGATGAGCAGCGTGATGACCACGTTGACGACGGCATCGCCGCGCCACGACATGAGGTTGTCGCTCCACAGCGCGAAGCCGGCGTTGTTGAAGGCCGAGACGGCATGGAAGAGGCCGAACCACGCGGCCGTGCCGGCGCCGAGTGTCGACGACCACCACAGCGTGAGGATGAGCGCGCCCGTCAGTTCGAAGGCCAGCGTGAGTTTCAGCACGGTGCCGGCGAAGCGCACGAGACCTTCCATGTCCTGCGCATTCAGCGCTTCCTGCAGCGTCAGTCGCTCCTGCAGCGTCACGCTGCGTCCGAGCGCCGCGACGAGCACGGTGCTCATCGTCATGTACCCCAGGCCGCCCGCCTGGATGAGGAGCAGGATCACGGCCTGGCCGAAGGGCGAGAAGTCGACCGGCGTATCGAGGGTGATGAGGCCGGTCACGCACACTGCCGACACCGACGTGAAGAAGGCGTCGAGCATCGACACATGGCGGCCGCCCGCCGCCGACACCGGGAGTGCCAGGAGCACGCCGCCCACGGCAATGATCCCGAGAAAGCTGAAGGCGAGGAACTGGGAGGGCGACAGCGAGCGCCGGCGAACCACGGGGGATTGTCCCTTACTTGGGGGCTGGGGGCTAGGGGCTAGGGGCTGGGGGCTACCGTAGTGCGTCCAGGTCGAACGTGCCCTTGCCGAGGGTGGTGCCGCCGTCCTTGACCACGATCTCGTAGCGGCCGCGGGCGAGCGGGCGGGCATCGAAGCGGGCGTGAATCCAGCCGCCGGTGAGCGGCTCGCTGCCGGTGATGACCGGCACCGAGGGCGGCGGGAAGGGCCACCACGGGGCGTCCATGGGCGGCGGATCCCAGAACTGGCCGAACCGGGGCCGGCGGTCCGTCCCCTCGGGCACGAGCGGCATGGGCGCGCCGGCACCGTCGACCGGCACGAGCAGCACGTCGACGAGCGGCACGCCCACGTAGTTGTTCTGGGGGTGGAACTGCAGTTCGACGATCACCTCGAGCAGGCCGCGCCACGGCTTGAGCATGCCGGTCATCTGCCGCACGCCGTAGTTGCGGTCGAGGATGCGCATCTTCTCTTCCACGAGGAGCACCACGCGGCGGTACTCGGAGACCAGGGAAATGCGGCGCACGGCCTGGCCGGGCAGGCGGAAGTAGCCGTCGTGGAAGGCACGGCGTTCGTCGCGCGTGGCCTGACGGGCGAAGATGATCGCCTGGTCGATGGCGTCGGCGTCGAGATGGGCGTCCACCGCCCGCGCCGGCGCGAGCGCGCACAGGGCGAGTGCCAGGGCCAGCCACACGCCGGCGAGTGCGGGCCTGAGGGGCGCGATCCGCATGACGTCCCGAGGATACCGCGACCGGATACCATGCGAAGACCGGCCCGGCCGGAGGAGGACACCGTGACACTCGAGGGACGCGCCGCGCTCATCACCGGGGGCGCCCGCATGGGCGAGGCCGTGGCCACGACGCTCGCCACGCTCGGCGCCGACGTCGCGCTCGTCTACCGTACCTCCGCCGAAGCGGCCGAACGGGCCGCCGCGGCCGTGCGCGCCTGCGGCCGCCGGGCCCACACGCGGCGCGCCGACCTCGGGGATCCGCTCGCTTGCCGCGCCACGGTCAACGAGGCCGCCGCCACGTTCGGCCGGCTCGATGTCGTCGTGCACATGGCCTCGACGTATCAGGCGACGCCGTTCGACGCGCTCGACGCCGGCCAGTGGGACCAGCAGATGGCCGTGGACCTGCGCGCCGCCTTCCTCGTCAGCCATGCTGCCGTGCCGCACCTGCGGGCTGCCGGCGGCGGCCGCATCATCCACGTCAGCGACTGGATCGCGGCGAGCGGACGGCCGCGCTACCCGGGCTACGTGCCCTACTACGTCGCCAAGGCCGGCGTGAAGGCGCTCACAGAGGCGCTGGCCCTCGAACTCGCCGCCGACCGGATTCTGGTGAACGCCGTGGCGCCCGGCCCGATCGTGGCGCCGCCCGGCACGTCGGCCGAGGAGCTGGCGGCCGTGGAGCGGGCGACGCCGCTCGGGCGGTGGGGCGGGGCGGCCGAGGTGGCCAGGGCCATCGCCTTCCTCTGCGAGAGCGACTTCGTGACCGGCGAGACGGTGCGCGTGGACGGTGGCCGCCACCTGAGATAGCCGGGCGAATCGTCAGCACTTGACAAACAGTGTGATCACACCTAAAGTCGGGTCATGGCAACGCCGCTCCACGTCGAGCTGCAGCAGACCCGGCCGTTCGACCTCCTCGAGGAGGAGGCGCACGTCAGCATTTCGCGCACGGCCGCGCTGCTCGAACGGGCGTTCGCGCAGTTGCTGAAGCCGCACGGCATCACCCCCACGCAGTACAACGTGTTGCGGATCCTGCGCGGCGCCGGCGCCGCCGGCCTCTGCCGCAACGAAGTGGGCGCCCGCCTGGTCACGCCGGTGCCGGATGTCACGCGGCTTCTCGACCGCATGGCCGACATGAAGCTCATCGCGCGGCAGCGATCCGATGAAGACCGGCGCCTCGTGCGCACGCACCTGACGGCCAAGGGCCTGAACCTCGTGAACGGCCTCGACGGCGCGCTCCGGGCCTCGCACACAGCGCGCCTGTCGGGCATCCCGCGCGAACGGCTCGAAGCGCTCGTCCAGACGCTCGCCCAGGTCCGCGCCCACCTCTGAGTCCCCCTGAAACCGTCCACGACCCAGTCGCGTCCAATTGCGTGTTTACACACTCACAGTCATAACCTTCATATCCCAGAGGAGACCATCATGAGCACCGCCACCGTCGCCGCCCAGACCTTCGCCATCGACAAGACCCACTCGGAAGCCACCTTCCAGGTGCGGCACCTCATCACCAAGGTCCGTGGCCGCTTCGCCGACTTCGCCGGCACCATCAACTTCAACGCCGACCAGCCCGCGCAGTCGTCGGTCAACTTCACGATTCAGGCCGCGAGCATCGACACGAGCACGCCCGACCGCGACGCGCACCTGCGCAGCGACGACTTCTTCGCGGTGGAGAAGTACCCCACCATCACCTTCGACAGCACCGGCATCACCGCGACGGGCGGCAACGACTACCACGTCGCCGGCAACCTCACGATGCGCGGCGTCACCAAGGCGATCACCATCCGGTGACGCTGCTCGGCACGGCCGTCGATCCGTGGGGCAACCAGAAGATCGCGTTCGAAGGGGAAGTGACGATCAACCGTAAGGACTACGGTCTGAACTGGAACGCCGCGCTCGAGGCCGGCGGCTTCCTGGTGGGCGACGACGTGAAGATCAGCCTGTCGATTCAGGCCGCGGCGGCCAAGTAAGTGTGAGGGGGACTGTCCCTATTCTGGGCCGGCCCAGAATAGGGACAGTCCCTCGACGCTAGCGCGCCTTGAGCGTGACGCGCTGGACGCGCCAGTTGGTCATCTCGCCCACGAGCAGTTCCGTGTCGCTGCGGCAGTCGAGCGAGTTGGCGAGGCCGAACTGCTTCGGCAGCTTGCCGGCGCTGCCGAACTTGCCGACGACCGTGCCGTCGAGTGTCACCTTGTAGATGGCGGCGTCTTCCATCCCGTCCGGATCGCCGGCATGCGAGATGAAGAGATGCTGGGTGGCGCCCTTCGTGATGCACATCGCGAGCGGCGTGCCGATGTTGCCGAACTGATTCAGCACCTTGCCGTCCGCGTCGAACACCTGGATGCGGCGATTGCCGTAGTCCGCCGCGTAGACGTTGCCCTTCGCGTCGATGGCGAGCGCCTTCACGCCGCGGAACTCGCCGGGCTGTGAGCCGGTGGCGCCCCACTGCTTGATGAAGCGGCCCTCCTTGTCGAACTTCGCGATGCGATTGTTCGCCCCCATGCCATCGGCGATGTAGATGTTGCCCGCGGCGTCCCACGCCACGTCCGACGGGCGGAAGAACGTGGAGCCGGGTGTGCCCTCGCCGGGCCGGCGATTGGCTCCAGCGCCGCCACCCTGACCGCCCGCCCCGCCCGCCGCGGGTGCGCA
>JALHON010000070.1 GCA_022842985.1 Acidobacteriota bacterium
CAAGCGCCAGTGGACCCGGCGGCCACAGGTACGGCACCTGCCGGTCGAGGCGCGCGATGACGGCCGCCGGCAGCACGTCCGCGGCGCGCGAGCCGCCGATGGCGGCGCCTTCCC
Organism: Acidobacteriota bacterium; assembly: GCA_022842985.1. Lineage (GTDB taxonomy): Bacteria > Acidobacteriota > Vicinamibacteria > Vicinamibacterales > UBA2999 > CADEFD01. The sequence goes on from JALHON010000070.1 coordinate 115, forward strand.
ACGGCACGAACATCTCCTTCGGCGGACGCCCGATCGCGGCCAGTGAGACATCGGCCGGGGCGGCGCCGGTTTCGAGGCAGGCAAGCGCCGTGAGCGCACTTCTGAGCGCCTCGGGCGCCGAGCCCGCGATGCGCCGCCTGTCGCCGTCGCGCTCCCGCACGAACGTCTCCACCAGATCCGTCTGCGACGCCCCCGCGCACAGGATGAGCGCGCCCGGGTTGAGCGCCCGCAGGCGCGCGACGAGCGCCAGGCCGTCGTCGCCGCGCCATTCGCCCTTGCCGTGACGGTCGGCCACCACGATGAGGCCCGCGCCCACGACCGCGCCCGTGTCGCCCGTGCCCTCGACCGCCGTGGACGATCCCGAAATGGGCCCCGACTGCCGGATATCGAGGGCCAGCCCGCGCGCGACGTCGGCCGCGTCGTCCACGAGCACGACGCGCCGTGCGATGTTCGCAGCGGCGGCCTGATGGGTGATGGCCGCGCCGAGCGGACCGGCGCCGAGCACGGCAAGGATGGACACGGGACTATTCTAGGAGCAGGGAACAGGGAACGGGGAACAGGGATATGGCTGTTGCGTTCGTCACAGGGGGCACGCGGGGGATTGGGCGGGCGGTGGTCGAGGCGCTCGTCGCCCGCGGCGACAGCGTCGTGCTCACGGGCACGAGCGACGCATCCGTGCAGCGTGCGGAAACAGCCGTGTCGCTGGCCGCGCACGACGCCACGCGTGTCATGGGCGTCGTCTGTGACGTGCGCGATCGCGGCGCCGTGCGCCGCGCCATCGATGCGGCGGTGCAGCGCTTCGGCGGCCTCGACATCGTGGTGAACAACGCCGGCGTCGGCGTGGGCGGCCCGATTGCCACGCTCGACGAGGCCGAGTGGGACCGCCTGCTCGACACGAACCTCACCGGCGTCTTTCACTGCTGCCAGGCGGCCATTCCGCACCTCAAGGCGCGCGGCGGCGGGTTCATCGTGAACATCAGCAGCCTGGCGGGGAAGAACGCGTTCGCCGGCGGCGCCGCCTACTGCGCCACCAAGGCCGGCCTCGACGCCTTCAGCGAGGCGCTCATGCAGGAGGTGCGCTACGACGGCATCCGCGTGGCGCACGTCTGTCCGGGGTCGGTCGCGACCGGCTTCAACAACCGCGCGCCCGAGGCCGGCGCCGAATGGAAGCTCCACGCCGAGGACGTGGCGGCGGTGGTGCTGCACCTGCTGGCGCATCCCGCGCGCAGCCTGCCGAGCCGGGTCGAGATCCGGCCGGCCCAGCCGCCGAGGAAGTAACGCCGATGATCATCGAATCCGCCTGCGCGCCCCCGTTCCTGAAGCACGGCTTCGTCGTGAGCTGCGAACGCACGCGCGAGGCCATCTACATCGACCCCGGTGACGAGGTCGATGAGTTGCTCGACTACATCACCCGCGAGTCGCTGACGGTCGTGGGCATCCTGCTCACGCACGCGCACGTGGACCACGTCTCCGGCGTCGCCGCCGCGAAACGGGCGCTCGGGGCGCCCATCTGGCTTCACCCGGACGACCGCGTGATGTACGCGCGGGCGCAGGACCAGGGCGCGATGTTCGGCTACGAGCTCGAACAGCCGCCGCCGCCCGACCGCTGGTACGAGCTGCCGGGCCCGATCGCCTTCGGCGACTACGACGTGTTCGTTCACCACACGCCCGGCCACTGCCCGGGCAACGTCTGCCTGCAGGTGGGACGCCGCGGCACGGTGGGCATGGACCTCTTCGTGGGCGACACGCTCTTTGCCGGGTCGATCGGCCGCACGGACCTTCCCGGCTGCGATCACGACCAGCTGCGGCGGTCGATCATGGACGTGCTGCTGGCGTTCGGCGACGACGCGCGCGTGCGTCCGGGCCACGGGCCCGACACCACCATCGGCCGCGAACGGCAGACCAACCCGTTCCTGCTCGAATGGGCCGCGATGGCGCGGCGCTGAGCCGGGCTACGCCGTCGGCGCGGCGGCTTCCCGTACCGTGAACTCCATGCGCCCCACCTTCAGGGCGTCGCCGGTGCGCAGGAGCAGCTTCGTCACGCGTTCGCCGTTCACGAACGTGCCGTTCGTGCTCTCGAGGTCTTCGACGAGCAGACCGTCGGCCTGAAGCGTCAGCCGGCAGTGGAGGCGCGAGACGAGCGGCGCGTCCACCACGAAGTCGGCGCGCGGGGCGCGGCCCACGGTCTTGATGCTGCCGGGCAGCAGGCGGAAGAGCAGGGTCGAAGGCGAGTCAGGCGTCGATTCGAGCAGCCACATGTCGGGGGCTGATTCTACCAGCGCCCGGGCACCGCGCCGGAACATGCGCCGGCGCCGGTCCGTAAGTCCTGATGGCGGCCCCCGCCCTGATACCCATGACCAGACCCCGCAAGTTCGCCGCAGGTGGCGCCGTTGTCGCCCTTCTGGCCACGGGCGCCTATCTGTCGACCGTGAATGGCGCGTCGACCGCCATCGACCCCTCGCGCCTGGTCACCGTGGAGCGGGGCCCGATGACGCGGTCGGTCGTCGCCACGGGCAGGATCGAGCCGATCACCAAGGTCGAGATCAAGTCGAAGGCGAACGGCATCATCGAGCGCCTGGCCGTGGACGTGGACCACCGCGTCGAGGTCGGGCAGGTGCTGGCCGAACTCGACAAGGAAAACCTGAACGCGCGGCTGCGTGAGGCGCGCGCCAATCTCGAAGCGGCCCGCGCGGCGCTGACGGCTGCCGAGGCCCAGGCGCGGAAGAACGAGATCGAAGCCGAGGCGCCCGACCTGGCGTTCGCGAAGTCGGCCGAGCAGCGGGCGCGGTCGCTCGCCGATCAGAAGCTCATCTCGCAGGAGGCGCTCGACCAGGCGCGCACGGTCTACGAGCAGGCCGCCAACCGTCAGCGGGCCGCGCAGTCGCAGCTGCTCGTGAGCCGCGCGAAGATCGAGGAGGCGCGGGCGCAGGTGGCGCAGGCGCAGGCCGCGGCGGAACGCGCGGTCGAAGAGCTCGCCAACTCCACGATCAAGGCGCCGATCCGCGGCACCGTGCTCACGCGCGATGTCGAGATCGGCAGTCCCGTGTCGTCGATTCTCAACCTCGGGGCCAACGCCACGCTGGTCATGACGCTCGGTGACATCGGCCAGGTGTTCGTCCGTGGCAAGGTGGACGAGGCGGACATCGGCTTCGTGAAGTTCGGCATGCCGGCGCGCATCACCACCGAAAGCTTCCGCGACCAGACCTTCAGCGGCAAGGTCACGCAGATCTCCCCCATCGGCGTCGAGAAGGACAACGTGACCACGTTCGAGGTGGAAGTCTCGATCGACAACCCCGGTCAGCAGCTCAAGGCCAACATGACGGCCAATGCCGAGGTCATCCTGGAAGAGAAGGCCGACACGCTCGTCGTGCCCGAAGCGGCCATCAGCTACGACGAGAAGAAGTCGGCGTTCGTGGAAGTGGCGGATCCTGCCGCCGACACCGGCCGGCGCAGAGTGCCGGTGAAGGTCGGCATCGGCAACGGCACGCGCACCGAAGTGCTCGAGGGCCTGAAGGCCGGCGACAAAGTCGTTCTGCCCGGCTAGAGGTGTGAGGGGGACTGTCCCCAATCTGGCCCCGGCCTGACTTGTTGCAGAAACCGAAACCCTATTCTGGCCCGGCCCAGAAAGGGGTCAGACCCCAATGCGCGAAGCGATCACACAGGCCATCGACAACCTGCGGGCGAACAAGCTGCGCAGCGTGCTGACGATGTTCGGCATCCTGTGGGGCGTGATTGCGGTGGTGGTGCTGTCGGCCACCGGCGAGGGGTTTCAGCGCGGCAACCAGACCGTGCTCGAAGAGCTCGGCAAGAACATCGCGATCGTCTGGGGCGGCCGCACCACGATGCAGGCCGGCGGGCAGCGGGCCGGCAAGCAGATCTACCTGACGCTCGACGACGCCCGCGCCATCGCCGCCGAGTCGTCGCTCGCCGCCGTCGTGAGCCCCGAGATCAACCGCGGCGGCCTGCAGGTGAAGAGCCGCTTCAATGCCGCGGCTCTGGGCGTGCACGGCATCGAGCCGCAGTATCAGGCGATCCGCACCATCGACGTCGAGCGCGGCCGGACGTTCGGCTGGCCCGACGAAGAGCAGGTGCGCCGCGTCGCCATCATCGGCGCCGACGCCTGGCAGCAGCTCTTCGGCACGCGCGAGGGCCTGGGCGAGGTCGTCCAGATCAACGGCGTGCCGTATACCGTGGTCGGCAGGATCCGGAAGAAGGATCAGGACAGCAACTACAGCGGTCCGGACAACGACAAGGTGTTCGTGCCGTTTGCCGCCATCGCCCGCGACTTCCCCCGTCCCGACGCGCCGCCGGGCACGCTGTCGCAGATCATCGTCGCGCCGAAAGCGCACGTGGTGGCGGGGCTCGAACGCGTGCTCACCGCGCGCACCGGCCGCATCAGCGACATCGACTGGCCGCTCGAACGCGACGTGCGCCAGGTGCTGGCGCGGCGCCACGGCTTCAACCCCGACGACAAGGACGCGCTGAGCGTCTGGGACACGTCGCTCGAGACACTGATGTTCGGCCGGATGATCGGCACGATGCGCGACTTCTTCTGGATCGTCGGCCTCATCACCCTGGCGCTCGGCGGTCTCGGCGTGATGAACATCATGCTCGTGGCCGTGCGCGAGCGCACGCGCGAGATCGGCGTGCGCAAGGCGCTCGGCGCCACCACCACCACCATCCAGCGGCAGTTCTTCCTCGAAGGCTTCTTCCTCACGATGCTGAGCGGAGGCCTCGGCTTCGCGCTCGCGGCCGGTCTCTGCGCGCTCGTCAACCAGCTGCCGATGCCGGCCCGCTTCCAGGGCATGGTGATGACGTGGCAGTCGGGCGCTCTGGCGCTCGGCGTGCTCGTCGTCATCGGCGTGGTCACCTCCACCTATCCCGCCCGCCGGGCGTCACTGCTGCCGCCGGTCGAAGCGCTGAGGTTCGACGCGTGAGCCGCACGGGACGCGCCCAGCTCGGCGACATCGTGCGCGAGGCCTTCGCCGGACTCTCGCGCAATCGCCTGCGTGCCGGTCTCTCGATGCTCGGCATCTCGTGGGGCATCGTGTCGGTGGTGATGCTGCTCGCCTATGGCAACGGCTTCCAGGCGGCGCTCGAGCGCGGCTTCCGCGGCGCGTTCGGTGACGGCGTGGTCATCGCCTGGCCGGGGCAGACGTCCGCGCAGGCCGGCGGCGAACGGGCCGGCAAGCGCATCCGCCTCAGGGAGGAAGACGTGCTGTCGGTGCGCGGGCTCCCGTTCGTGAAGTTCGTGAGCCCCGAGTTCACGCGCGACTTCAACATCACCTGGGGAGTGAAGCAGGGCTCGTTCCTCATCCGCGGTGTGGCGCCCGAGTACGCGGTGATGCGCAGCCAGTGGGTGCAGGCCGGCCGCTTCCCCGATGCCGAGGACGTGCGGCTGCAACGCCGCGTCGCCTTCCTCGGTAGCGAGGTGGCCCGCAGGATCTTCGGCAACGTGCAGCCGGTCGGACAGCAGATCCGCATCGGCGGCATGGCCTTCGAGGTGGCCGGCGTGCAGCGCGAGAAGGTGCAGCTCTCGAACTACATGCGCCCCGACAAGGAGTCGATCTTCATTCCCTACACGACCGCCGGTCAGCTCTGGAACACCGAATACTCGACGGTGATGGTCTACCAGGCCGTGGACGCCTCGAAGGAAGCGCAGGCCACGAAGGCCGTGAAGGAAGCCCTCGGCAAGCGCCTCGGCTTCGACCCGGCCGATGAACGCGCGCTGCGCCTCTTCGGCTCGTCGTTCACCGCGGAAATCACCGCCGGCATCACCCTCGGGCTGAAGCTCGTGCTGTCGTTCATCGGCGTGCTCACGCTGGCGATTGGCGGCATCGGCGTGATGAACATCATGTTCGTCTCGGTCACCGAACGCACGCGCGAGATCGGCATCCGGAAGGCGCTCGGCGCCCGCCGCGGCGCCATCCTGTTGCAGTTCCTGCTCGAAGGTCTTGTCACGACCGTGGCCGGCGGCCTCGTGGGCGTGGCCGCGTCGTGGGGCCTCGTGATGCTCGTCAGCCCGCAGCCGTTCCTCTCGGAACTGCTCGATGACCGCAGCCGGAGCGCCGACATCCACCTGCTGCTCTCGGCCGAACTGCTGGCCGTGTGTGCCGGCATCCTGATGGTGGTGGGACTCGTGAGCGCGCTCGTGCCGGCGCTCCGCGCCTCGCGCCTCGACCCGATCGAGGCCCTGCGCTACGAGTGATACGCCGGCCGGCGTTTCGTGCGACGATGCCGCCGATCACCTTGCGGCATCGTGCCGCCACGGATGAACGCATGGCTTCGCTGACACGTCCTTTCGCCGCCCTCGCGCTGGTGGCCGCGCTCGCGAGCGCGCCGGCCTGCGGCGCCCCCGAGGCGCCCGGTACCACCGCCGCACCCGCCACCGCCCTTCGCAACGAAATCCTGTGGGATACCTACGGTGTGCCGCACATCTACGGCACGTCCACGGCGGCTGTGTTCTACGGCTACGGCTACGCGCAGCTCCAGAGCCACGGGGACGAGATCCTGCGTCTCTACGGCGAGTCGCGCGGCCGCGGTGCGGAGTATTGGGGCGAGCGCTACGAACCCACCGCGCTCTGGGTGCTCACAAACGGCGTGCCGGCGCGCGCGAAGGTCTGGTACGACGCGCAGGACCCGGGCTTCCGGGCCAATCTCGACGCGTTCGCCAAGGGCATGAACGACTACGCCGCCGCGCATGCCGATGCCCTCGACCCCGACGTGCGTGTCGTGCTGCCGGTCACGGGCGTGGACGTCGTGGCGCACGCGCACCGGCTCATGAACTACATCTATGTGGCGTCGCCGAACCTCGGCGGGGAAGGCGAGGCGCCGCGCGTGGACGCGTCGGGCCAGCCGGTGGATCCGGGCTACACCGGTGAAGACGGCTCGAACACCTGGGCGGTCTCGGCGAAGAAGTCGGCGAGCGGCCATGCGCTGCTGCTGCAGAACCCGCACCTCGGCTGGGACGTGAACTACTTCACCTACTACGAGGCGCATCTCGTCGGCCCCGACTTCGAGCTCTACGGCGCCACGCAGATCGGGCTGCCGGTCATCCGCTTCGCGTTCAGCCAGCAGATGGGCATCTCGAACACCGTCAACGGCATGATGGGCTCGACCACGTACAAGCTGACGCTGCGCGACAAGGGCTACGTCTACGACGGCACGGTGCGGCCGTTCGAGGTCACGAAGACCGCCTACAAGGTGCGCCGCGCCGACGGCGCCGTGGTGGAGAAGCCCCTCGAAATCCGCAGCACCGTGCACGGGCCCGTCTTCACCCGCAAGGACGGCGTGACCGTGGCGCTGCGCGTCGCCGGCCTCGACCGTCCGGGCATGCTGCACCAGTACTTCGACATGGTGACGGCGAAGAACTACGACGCGTTCACGACGGCGATGAAGCGCCTGCAGGTGCCGACCTTCAACATCAGTTACGCCGACCGCGACGGCAACATCGAGTACGTCTTCAACGGCATCGCGCCGAAACGCGCCTCGGGCGACGTGGCGTTCTGGCGCGGCCTCGTGCCCGGCGATTCCTCCGAGTACCTGTGGACGGAGGTGCATCCCTACGAAGAGCTGCCGCGGGTCACCAACCCGCGCGCCGGCTTCGTGCAGAACACCAACGACCCGCCCTGGTTCCCGTCGTGGCCGACCGAGGTCAATCCCGACGACTATCCGCCATACCTGGCGCCGCTCACCGTGGAATCCATGCGCGCGCAGAACTCGCTCTCGATGATGGCGGAGCACAACAACCTGACGCTCGAGAAGATGATGGAGCTCAAGCTCTCGACCCGGTCGCTGCTCGCCGATCGCACGCTGCCCGATCTGCTGGCTGCGGCGAAGGCGGATCGCAGCCCCGACATGCAGGCCGCCGTCGCCCTGCTCGGCGCCTGGGATCACATGTACTCGGCCGACAATCGGGCCGGGCTGCTCTTCGAGGAGTGGGCGAAGCTCTTTGCCGGGCCGTCGTTCACCGACGTGGCCAACTACAAGGTGCCCTTCGACCCCGAGAACGCCACCATGACGCCCACCGGCATCGCGGACCCGGCGGCGGCGGTGAAGATGCTGCGTGAGGCAGTCGCGACGACGAAGAAGAAGTACGGCGCGCTCGATCGGGTGTTCGGGGAGGTGTCGCGCTTCAAGCTCGGCACCGTGGACGTGCCGGGCGATGGCCACGTGGGCGGCCTCGGGCCGTTCCGCGTGCTCACGTGGGGGCCGCTCGACGCCTCGGGCAAGCGGTATCCGCAGCACGGCGAGACCTGGATCGGCATGATCGAGTTCTCGACACCGGTGCGGGCCTACGGTCTCATGAGCTACGGGAACTCGCGCCAGAAGGGCACCACGCACCGCAGCGACCAGCTCGAGCTGCTCTCGAAGCATCAGTTCCGCGAGCTGTGGCTGCAGCGCGCGCAGGTGGAAGCCCACGTCTCGGAACGCACGGAGCTCAAACCATGACACGCGTTGCCCTCCTCGCCGCCGGCGCCGCGCTGGCTCTCCAGGCCGCCGCGCCGCCCTTCGCGTCCGTGCAGACGGATCTCTTCGCCGTGCCCAACTCGTTCTCGAACGCGTGGGGTGACTACGACAACGACGGGGACCTCGATCTGGCGGTGTCGCTCGGCACCGGCGAGGTGCGGCTCTACCGCAACGACACGGGCGTGCTCGTGAGCGTGGGCGCGCAGGTGGGCATGCCGCAGGCCGGCAGCCACGAGCTGCGCGGCCTGAGCTGGGGCGACTACGACCAGGACGGCGACATCGACCTGCTCGGCGGCTCGACGCCCACCGACAAGCTCACGAAGGTGCTGAGGAACGACGGCGGCACGCGCTTCGTGGACGTCGCGGCCGAGATCGGCCTCACGATTCCCGGCCGCTCGGCCCGCCAGACCAACTGGATCGACTACGACAACGACGGCGACCTCGACGTCTACTCATCGGATCGGGCCGGCGACAACAAGCTGTTCCAGAACACCGGCGGGAGGTTCACGCAGGTGTTTGCCGGCGCTGGTCCGACCGATCCGCGGCCCACCGTGGGCGCCTGCTGGCTCGACATGGACGACGACGGCGACCTGGACCTCTTCCTCGCCAATCAGGCGGGCGCGGCCGATGCGATGTGGCGCAACGACCGCACGGCCTTCGTGGATGTGGCGAAGACGGCCGGCGTCGCCGGTCCGGCGCGGACCAAGGAGGAAGGCGGCGTGGGCTGCGCCGTGGGCGACTACGACAACGACGGCCGCCTCGACATCTTCGTGCCCAACTACGGTCACAATCAGCTCTATCGCAACAACGGCAACGGCACGTTCACCGACGTGGCCGCGAAGGTGGGCGTCGGCGTGGAGAACCACGCCGTGGGGTCTGACTGGGGCGACTACGACAACGACGGCGACCTCGACCTGTCGGTCATCTCGTATGTGGGCGCCCCGGGGGCGCAGGAGCCGATGAACGCCCTCTTCAGGAACGACGGCGCGGCCGGCTTCGTGAACGTGCTCACGAAGGACAGCCCGCTCAACGTCGCCGACCACGCCTCCCAGTTCGTGGACGCCGATGGCGACGGCGGCATCGATCTCTCCGTCACCGACGGGTATGGCCCGAAGGGCGGCCACTTCCTGTTCCGCAACACCTCGCCCGCGGCCGTGAAGGCGCGCAGCCTGAGCGTGCTCGTGCTCGACGCGAAGGGCCATCACACGCGCTTCGGCGCCGAGGTGCGCCTGCGCGATGCGTCGGCACGCCTGCTGGGCACGCGCCAGGTGCTGACCGGCGGCGGCTACAACTCGCAGCGGGCCGCGCCGGTGCATTTCGGCCTGGCGCGGATGCAGCCGGTGACGGTGGAGGTCACCTTCATGAGCAACAGCGGCCGCAAGGTGCAGACGCTCAGGAACGTGAACCCGGCCGATTACGCCGGGAAGTCGCTGGTGATTCGCCAGGAGCCCTGACGTCCGGCGTCCCGGCCGTAACGTATTCGTAACATCGCGGACACCTCGCCGAAACACACGTCTCGTACATGTAACGGATGAACTTTCATCCGGGTGTGCGGACGGTCGGCCGGCGCGTGCGGTCGATGGCAGCGGTGGTGGCGGCGGGGGTTCTCCTCGCCATGCCGCGCCCGGCCGCCGCGGCGTCGAACGAGGCGCTGCTGCGTCTGCTTCAGGTGTTGCGCGACCGCGGCTCCATCACCGCGCAGGAGTACGACGCCATCAAGCTGATGGCCGATGCCCCTGACGCCCCGGCGGCCACGCCCGCCACGCCCGCCGCCGCGCCCCAGCCGGCCGCCGTCTCGGCCAAGGACGCGGAACAGGACAAGGCGATTGCCGAGGTGAAGGCGGCCACCACCGGTAACACGGCGCCGGTCGTGGCGCGCGCGCTCGCCGGCAAGTGGTACGAGCGGATGGGCATCCGCGGCTATTCGCAGCTCCGCTACGCCGATGTGGCCTCGCAGTCTGGCGCGATCCTCGAAGTGCCGGCCGACCGCTCGGTGAACCCCAACGAGTCGTTCGTGCTGCGCCGGGGCCGCGTCATCATCAGCGGCGACGTGGCCGACCACCTCTCGCTCTACGCGCAGACCGACTTCAACGGCTCGCCCGGCTCGCCCGACTACGCCCTCCAGATGCGAGACCTCTACGGCGACGTGTGGATCGACAAAGCGAAGACGTATCGCGTGCGCGTCGGCCAGTCGAAGGTGCCGTACGGCTGGGTCAACATGCAGTCGAGTTCGAACCGCGCGCCGATGGAGCGCCCGGATGCGCTCAACAGCGCCGTCGAAGGGGAACGCGACCTCGGGGCCGCGCTGATGTGGGAGTCGGCTACCGCCAAGCAGCGGTTCCGCGAGCTCGGCAACGCCACGCTCAAGGGCTCCGGCGACTACGGTGTGTTCTCGGCCGGCATCTACTCCGGCCAGGGCCTCAACCGTTCCGACCAGAACGGCAATCCGCACATGTTCGTGCGCGCCGCCTATCCCTTCAAGACGAAGGGTGGCCAGTTCTACGAACTCGCGATTCAGGCGTATCGCGGCCGCTTCGTCGTGCCCACCGCGGCCCTCACGACCGGCGGCGCCACCTTCACGCCGTCGCAGGCACGCGACGGCGTCGTCGACGAACGCGTGGCCGTCACCGCCGTCGTCTACCCGCAGCCGTTCGGCATCGAGGCCGAGTGGACGGTGGGGAAGGGGCCGCAGCTCTCGCCCGACTACCGCACCATCGGCAGCGAGATGCTGCAGGGCGGCTACATCCAGCTCAACTACGCCACGAAGAACAAGCTCGGCACCTGGTTCCCGTTCGCGCGCTGGCAGTACTTCGACGGCGCCAGGAAGTTCGCGCGCAACGCGCCGGTGCAGGAAGTGAACGAGATCGACTTCGGCGTGGAGTTCGCGAAGTGGGCCGAGGTGGAGATCATGGGGATGTATACCCACACCTTCCGCCGCACCCGCACGAGCACCTTTCCCTACGGCCTGACGCGCGACGCCAATCGCTTCGGACTGCAGGTGCAGTGGAATTACTAGAGACAGGGACTAGGGAACAGGGACCAGGGACCAGGGACTAGGGGCAAGAGCTAGAATCGCGCGATGAGTGTGGCGTCGCACCTCGGTATCCGGACGGCGGAGTACGACCGGCAGATCCTGACCTTCATCCCGCACTACGACGAGATCCTCGACCAGGCGGCCGGGGCGCTGGCGGCGCTCGATCGGCCGGCGAAGGTGGTGCTCGATCTGGGCACCGGCTCCGGGGCGCTGGCCGCGCGGTGCCTCGCCCGGCTGCGTGGCGCGCGCGTCGTCGGCATCGATGGTGACGAGGCGATGCTGGCGATGGCGGTGAAGCGCCTCGGCCGCAGGCTCACGCCCGTGGTGGGCTTCTTCGAGCAGACGCCGTTCCCGGCGTGTGACGTCGTCACCGCGTCGTTCTCGCTCCACCATGTGCCCGAGCCGGCCGTGAAGGCGCGGATCTTCGCCAAGGCCTTTGCGGCGCTCGGTCCGGGCGGCGTGCTCGTGGACGCCGACTGCATGCTCGCCGCCGACCCGGCTCTGCGCGCGCGCCATCACGACCTCTGGCTGCGGCATCTGGCTGCGACGCATGGGCTGGCTGGCGCGCGGAAGTTCCTGCGCGCGTGGGCCGGCGAAGATACCTACTTCCCGCTCGACCTCGAGATGTCGTTGCTGCGCGAGGCGGGCTTCGTCGTGGACGTCGTGTGGCGCCGGGACGGCTTTGCCGTGCTCGCGGCGACCAGGCCGCGCCGCCGGTCGCCGGCGCGGAGACGTTCGTCTGCCGTCCGCTGAAGCGTCTGGCCTACAATCGCCCGGCGTGTCCAACTTCTGGCAGACGTTCGATGAAGCCGCCGCGCGTTTTGCCGGCAACACCGCGATCGAGATCCAGCGCGCCGCCGGACTCGAGCGTGTCACCTTTCACGATCTGAAGACCTGGGCCGAGGGCGTGGCCGCGTGGCTCGCCGCCACCGGCGTGGGCCACGGCGACCGCTGCGCCATCCTCGCCGACAACGACGCGCGCTGGTGCGCTGTCTACCTGGGCGTGCTGCGCCTGGGCGCCATCGTCGTGCCGCTCGACACGAACTACTCGTCGTCGCAGGTGGCCACGGTGCTCGCGGCCTCGGGCGCGCGGCTGCTCGTGGCCGGCACACGGCTGCTGCCGGTGGCCGAGGGGGCGAATGCCGGCGTGCCGATCGTGCGGATTTACGGCGCCGAGGGCGATCCGCGGCCATCGGTGGACCAGATGATCGCCCCGGCGCCTGGCGCCACGGCGGCCCTGCCGCCGAGCCGCGCCACGGCGAGTGATCCCGCGGTCATCCTCTACACCTCGGGCACGACGTCCGATCCGAAGGGCGTCGTGCTGACGCACGGCAACCTCGCGGGCGAGCGGGAATCGGCCTTCGCCGCCGTGCCCGTGGACGAGCGCGATGCCGTGCTCGGCGTGCTGCCGCTCTTCCACTCGCTCGCGCAGATGGCCAATCTGCTGCTGCCCTTCGCCGTGGGCGCCCGCGTCGTCTACCTCGAGACGATGAACACGACGGATCTGCTGAAGGCGCTGGCCGAGCGCCGCATCACGATCTTCGCGTGCGTGCCGCAGTTCTTCTACCTGATCCACCAGCGGGTGATGGGCGAGGTGGCCAAGGGCGGCTGGCTGCAGCAGCGGATCTTCCGGGCGCTGCTCGCGCTGAACCTGCGCCTGCGCGGCGTGGGCATCAACATCGGGCCGAAGGTGTTCGCGCGCGTGCACAAGGTGCTCGGCGGCCACATGCGGCTGCTCATCACCGGCGGCTCGAAGTTCGATCCGGCCATCGGCAGGGACCTGTACGCCCTCGGCTTCACCATCCAGCAGGCCTACGGGCTCACCGAGACGTCGGGCGCGGCCACGCTCAACCGGCCCGATGAAGCGCACATCGACACGGTGGGACGCATCCTGCCGGGCAACGAGCTCAAGATCTTCCCGCCCGAGGGTGACGCGGAAGACGGCGAGATCGCCATCCGCGGGCCGATCGTGATGCAGGGGTACTACAACCGGCCGGACGCGAATGCCGAGGTGTTCCGCGACGGCTGGTTCCTGACCGGCGACCTCGGCCGCCTCGACAGCGAAGGCCGGCTCACCATCACCGGCCGCAAGAAGGAAATCATCGTGCTCGCCTCGGGGAAGAACATCTACCCCGAGGAGATCGAGGCGCAGTACCGGAAGTCGGCCGTCATCAAGGAAATCTGCGTGATGGGCGTGATGCGGCCCGGCGAGCCCACGACCGAGCGCCTGCATGCGGTGGTGGTGCTGAACGACGAGGTGCTGAAGGCGCGGAAGATCGTCAACGCCGGCGACCTGCTGCGCTTCGAGATGGAAAGCGCCGGCGCCGGCCTGCCCTCGCACAAGCGCGTGCTCGGCTACGACGTGTGGTTCGAGCCGCTGCCGCGCACCACCACCGGCAAGCTCAAGCGCTTCCAGATCCAGCGGATGCTGCAGGAGCGCGAGGCGGCCCGCGAGGTCGAGGCGGCGCGTCCGCTGAGCGGCGCCGACCAGGAGTGGCTCGACGAGCCGCATGTCGCCGATGCCGCGACTCTCGTGCGCCAGCGCGCCAAGGGGGATGCGGCGCTGCGTCCCGACGCGAATCTCGAGCTCGACCTCGGCCTCGACAGCATGGAGCGCGTGGAGCTGCTCACCGAACTCGAGCAGCGCTTCGGCGTGAAGGTGCCCGAAGCCGTCGTGCACGAAATCATGACCGTGCGGCAGCTGGTCGAAGCCGTGCGTCCCCAGGGCGAGACGGCCGGCGGTGCCGTGGACGCCGCCTGGTCCACGCTGCTTGCCGACGTGCCGCCGCCCTCGGATCCCGTGCTCGGCCGCCTGCTCGAGCCGCGTCCCGTCGCCACGCGCCTGTTCTGGCTGGCCGCGCGTATCGCCGGACGGCTGCTGACGCGCGTCGAGGTGACCGGCCTCGAACATCTGCCGGCGAAGGGGCCGTACCTGCTCTGCCCGAACCACCAGGGCTACTTCGATCCGTTCCTGCTCTGCAGCGTGCTGCCGTACCGCGTGTTCCGCGAGATGTTCGTGGTGGGCGCGGCCGAGTACTTCCAGACGCCGCTCACGCAGTGGCTGACGCGGCAGGTCAACCTGGTGCCGGTCGATCCCGACTCGGCGCTCGTCTCGGCGATGAAGGCCGGGGCCTTCGGCCTGTCGCACGGCCGCGTGCTGCTGCTCTTCCCGGAAGGGGAGCGCTCGATCGACGGCACCGTGAAGCGCTTCAAGAAGGGCGCGCCGATTCTGGCCGCGCACATCGGCGTGCCGATCGTGCCGGTGGCGCTCAAGGGGATCTGGGAGATGTGGCCGCGCACGAAGCCCGTCGACTGGCGCTACGTGGGCGCATGGCGCAACCACCGCGTGAAGATCGGCTTCGGACCGCCGCTCGCGGTGCCGGCCGGCGAGCCCTACGCCGATGCCGCGACGCGTCTGCGCGCGACGGTGGATGCGATGTGGCAGCGGCTCTGACGTGACCCGGGCAGGCGGCTACGTTCCGCCCTTGCTCACGACCTCGCCGTTCTCGTCCACCGGGCGCCGCACGCCGTCCACGAGGCTCGTGCGCACCACCGTGACGACACTTTCGGCGATGGGCCAGGGCGCGGCGTTGGCTACCGCCCAGAAGGTGACGCGCGCCGTGGCCGAGGTGCGGCCCTTCGCCCAGCGCTGCGCCATCGCGAACTCGGGATAGACGAAGAGGTTGTGCCGCAGCGTCGCATCGACGAGCGGCGTGAAGGTGAAGCGCGGCACGATGTAGAGCAGCGTGTCGTCTTCGCGGTCGATGCGGTCGTCGGCGAACTGCGCGCCGCGCCGGGCCACGTCCATGATGACGGCGACGAGCGTGTACCACGACACCTGGCGGGTGGCGTTCAGGTGCCGCGTGCGCACCTCGATGCCGTAGGGATGCGCGGGCGGGTCGGGCGCCACGCCGTGGCGGCGCCGCCTGGTGCCACGGTGGATGGCGATGCGCGCCACCGGCACCTTCTCGGACTTCGTGCCGCCGGCCGGCACCCGCATCACGTGGAAGTCCATGACGAGATCGTCGGCTTCGGGGTGCGGCAGCGAGAAGTGGATCTGCTTGTCGGCAAGGCGCGCCGGCTGGCGGAACTCGACGTCGAAGCTGCTCACGCCCTGCAGGAGCTGACGCTTGGCCAGGTAGTGCCACAACGTCTCGATGTACCACTCGGCGCTGACGCTGCCGGCCGAGTTGAGCATGTCGGAGACGATCGGCTTGTGCCGCATGTCGAGCGCCGCCGTGATGGCGCGCCCGGCCGCATCGACCGCCCGTCGCACATCGGCTGCTCGCAGAGGCTTCATGGCGCGAGGTCCGTGGCGGGGGTTAGCGACTGCCCGCGGCGAAGGTGGCCGTGAGCCACTTCGCGATGGCGCCGGTGGCGTCGGGGCTGACTTCGGCGGTCGCGAGCGAGACGTACTCGCTGACCTCGCCGGTCGTGGCCGGCACGAGCAGATGGTTCACGCCCGGCACGCGCACCACCTCGGTGGCCACCTGGCGCTTGCGCGCGCGGGCCAGCGTGGCGAGTTCGTCGGCGTGGCGCGGCGGCACCTGGGTGTCGCGTTCGCCGTTCACGATGAGGAGCGGCTGGCGCACGTCCTTCATGAGCTTCGCCGGGTCGAACGCCAGGTAGCTGGCGAACCACGGCGTGTCGGCCTGCGCGCGCAGGTCGTTCGAGATGCCGTCCCACGGCCCCTGGCCGGTGGCGGCGGCGTTGATGCGCGCCTGCAGCTCGGCCTTGCTCTTCTTTTCCTCGTCGCCGACCTTCATCAGGTCGAGCAGGTGCTGCTGCTGTTCGAGCACCAGGGCGCCGCCGGTGCCGGAGGCGCCGGCCACCATCACGAGCGCGGCGATGTCCTTTTCGGCGGCGGCCAGCTGCATGGCGATCCACGCGCCTTCGCTGTGGCCGACGACGGCGATGCGCTTCGTATCCACGTCCTTGCGGCTCTTGCGCAGCCAGGTCACGACGGCGCGGGCGTCTTCGGCGTAGTCCACGAGCGCCGCCGTTTCGGCGCGCCCGCCGCTCTGGCCGATGCCGCGTTTGTCGTAGCGCACCACGAGGAACCCGGCCTTCGCCAGATCGCGCGCCACCTGTCCGAGCACCGGGATGCCAGCCACCGTGCCGTCGCGGTCGGCCGGACCGGTGCCGCCGATGAGCACCACCGCCGGCAGCTTGCCCGTGGCCGTGGGGGCCTTCGTGACCGTGGCGGCGAGGTTGAAGCCGTTGGCCGGCACGCGCACGGTTTCATCACCCTCGACCGCGAAGGCCGACATGCGCGAGGCGGCCGAGGCCACGTCGTCGCGGGCGATTTCGAGCGTCTGCGACGGCACGCTGAGCCGCACGAAGCTGCCGCTCGCCTCCGTCCACAGGCTCACGGGCAGTTCGCCGTTCGGATTGCGGAACGTGAGCGAGTAGCGCTTCGCCGTAAAGGTGCGCCGGGGCGTCTCGATGCGTTCCTCGGTCACGGCCGTGACCACGATCGGAATCTCGGCCTGCGGGGCGATGTATGCCTTCACCTCGGCGCCGACGGCGGCGCCCACGAGGCGCGCGGCGAGCGCCGCATACCCGCCGAAGAAGACGTTCGGCAGCACGACGGCGTCAGCCGACACGTCGTCCACCTTCTCCTGCGTGGCGTCGCCTTCCTTGAGCGTGTTGGTGGCCTTGCCGTCGGCGAACACCGTGTTCAGCGCCACTTCGCGGTCCTGGATGGCGCCTTCGAGCGAGAGGCTGCGCGGGTGCCAGGTGGCGTCGTAGCGCACCTCGACCACCCGCACGGTGGTGGCGATGGGCGGGCCGATCCGCGACGACCCGCGGATGGTCCAGCCCTCGGCTTGCCGGGAGACGGCCACTTCCTCGCGGCCCACGGGGCGGCCGGCCAGGAAGATGGTGTACGACTCGGCGCCGGCCAGGTCCGCCCGCGGCGGGGGCGGGACGACCGGCGTGATTTGCGCAGACAATGTGGCCGCCAGCGACACGGCCAGCGCGACAACCGCCATCGGGCGGGTACAATCCCTGATCGTGGACAGCACTCGTGGCTCCACGGTCAAGGGTAGCACCGTTGACTGAGCCTGCCGGGCACGACCTCCTGAAGACGGGAGCCGCCCTCGTCACGCACGCCGATCGGGGCGCCGTGCGGGTGACGGGTGTCGAACGGGCGACCTGGCTGCAGGGCCTGCTGTCGAACGACATCGAGGCCCTCGCCCCCGGCCGGGGTTGCTATGCCGCCTGGCTGACGCCGCAGGGCCGGATGCTCACGGACGCCGTGGTGCTGGCCGAAGACGACGCCCTCACGGTCGAACTGCCGGCGCCGCTCGTCGAGACGCTCCTGCGGCAGCTGAACGCCGCCATCTTCGCCGAAGACGTGACGTTGGCCGATACGTCCGCCGAATGGCGCACGCTCGGCGTGCACGGGGGGCGTGCCGCCGAGGTCGTGGCGCGCGCGCTCACGGGCTCGCGGCCGTCGCAGGCCGCGCTCACTGTGGACCATCTGGCGACGTGGACGGAGTACACGCACGCGCCGCTCGACCCGTTCGGCCGTCTCATCGGCGATGCCACCTACGGCGTGCCGGGCTTCCGCCTGCGCGTCCGGGCCGACGACGCGGACCTGTGGCTGTCGCGGCTGCGCCTGGCCGGCGCCACCCTGACGCCCGCCGACGAGCTCGAGTTCGCGCGCATCGAGTCGGGGCGTCCGCAGTTCCTCGTGGACATGGACGCCGACACGATTCCGCTCGAAGCCGGCATCGAGGGTCGGGCCATCTCGTTCACCAAGGGCTGCTACGTGGGCCAGGAAGTGATCGTGCGCATCGTGCATCGTGGCGGCGGCCGCGTCGTGCGCAAGCTCGTGGGCCTGGCCATCGACGGCGACTGCGTGCCGGCGACCCGGGCAGGCGTGAAGGCGGAGAAGGGCGAAATCGGGCGCGTGACGAGCAGCGCCTGGTCGCCGCGCCTCGGCGCTGCCGTGGCGCTCGCCTACGTGCACCGCGACAGCGCCGAGCCCGGCACGACCCTGCACGTGGCCTGCGGCGGCGGCGAGGTCGTGGCCACCGTGCGGGCGTTCCCGCTCTCCTGATCGAGGCCGTCGCCGCGGGCGCTCAGCCCGCGGGGAAGGGAAGTTGCTGATGTCGTCACCACGCACCGGAATCGTGCTGGCAGGTCTCACCGCGATCGCGCTGCTCGCCGGCGGCACGCGGCATCCCGCCGCGCAGCAGAGCGCGCCGTTCGCCATCGACCAGCTGCTCGCCGCGCCCTTCACGAGCGAACTCGTGGCCGCGCCGCGCGGCGCGCGCGTGGCGTGGGTGTTCGACGATCGCGGGGCGCGCAACCTGTGGGTGGCCGAGGCGCCCGGCTTCGCGCGCCGCCGCGTGACGAACTACATCGGCGACGACGGGCAGGACATCACGAACGTGGCCTTCACCCACGACGCCGCGCACCTCGTCTACGTGCGTGGCGGCGGCCCGAACCGCGCCGGCGAGATCCCGAACCCGACGAGCGCCGCCGGCGGCGCCGAG
>JALHON010000071.1 GCA_022842985.1 Acidobacteriota bacterium
TTCCGGTGCGACCGCCGTGTCCGCGGCCGGCACGACGCTGCGGGTCTCCGTCGCGGCGAGCGGCGCGTACGGCGCGCTCGTCGCGCTGGCGCGTCCACCCAGATAGAACGCGCCCACAAGGGCGCCCACACCCAGTGCTCCTGCCACCCATCCAGGGAAAGGTCTCATGGTCAGGTCCTCCTGCGGATCACTGCATCAAGGAGCGTGCCGGGCGCGCGGTGGCGCGAATGCGGAACAAAAGGGCGGGCGAATCCGCACGTTGTCCTGAGAGGAGTACGACGCGTGCCTATAATCGCCGCATGGCGCACCTGAGGGGCGTGATGCTCGCGCTGGCGGCCGCGGCGCTGCTGCTGCCGGCCTCGCCGCGCGGCGCGGCCGACGACTGGCACGTCGGCGTGCGTCCCGGCCTCATCCAGCCGGGCGACGTGCTGAAGCTCGACATCCGGCCGCCCGACGGCATCACGATGGTCACTGCGCGCTGGAGCGATCGCGACGTGCCGCTCGTGCGGCAGGCCGACGGCACCTGGCGCGGGCTCTTCGGCATCGACGTGGAGATGACGCCGGGGCCGAAGGTGCTGGCGCTGCGCGGCACGCGATCCGCCGGGCCGGCCGTCGAGGGCACGCACACGTTCGACGTCGCGCCGAAGGCCGTGCGCACGCGCCGCATCCGCGTGAATCCGAAGTTCGTCAATCCGCCGAAGAGCGCGTGGCCACGCATCCAGGAAGAGACCGAACTGCTGAACGCGCTCTTCCGCCGGCCGGCGAGCGCGGAACGGCTGTGGGCCCTGGGGGCGGTGCGTCCGGTGGAGGGCGTCGCCGTGAGCGGCTTCGGCGTGCGCAGTGTGCTCAACGGGCAGCCGCGCGGCCCGCACAACGGGCTCGATCTCGCGGCGGTGACGGGCACCCCCGTGTATGCGCCCACGCCCGGTGTCGTCGTCTACGCGCGGCCGTTCTACTACTCGGGCAACACGGTCATCCTCGACCACGGCCATGGCCTCTTCTCGACCATGGCGCATCTGTCGGTCATCGACGTGAAGGAAGGCGCGCCGGTGGGGCAGGGCGATCTGCTCGGCAAGGTGGGCGCCACCGGACGCGTGACCGGGCCGCACCTGCACTGGGCCGTGCGGCTGCACGGCGACCGCGTCGATCCACTGAAGCTGATTGAGGCGCTGGCGCCGGCCGTGAGTCCGCGCTAGCCGCTACTTCGCGCCGTCGAGGCGCTGGATCGTGGCGCTCGACGGGCCGCGCTGTTTCTTCAGATCCGCCGCCACGCGATCGGCCTGCCGCCACGCCCGCAGCACGTTCAGCCCGAGCACCTTCCTGATGTCGTCGTCCGAGTAGCCGCGCTTCAGCAGTTCGGCGGTGAGCGCCGGGTACTTCGAGACGTCCTCGAGCCCCTGCACGACTTCGGTGATGCCGTCGAAGTCCCCGCCCATGCCGATGTGGTCGATGCCGGCCACCTTGCGGATGTGATCGATGTGATCGGCCACCTGCGCCACGGTGGCGCGCGGCGCCGGGTTGGCCGTGCGCCAGGCGTCGAGCGCCTTGTTCACGCCGGCTTCGTCACCGGGCATCGTCTGCTGCAGCCGCGTCCGTTCGGCGCCGAGGCGCTTGTCGTGCGCGATGACGTCGGGCGAGGTGAAGCCGGGTACGAACGTGACCATCACGACGCCGCCGTTCTTCGGCAGCTGGCGCAGGATCGCGTCGGGCACGTTGCGCGGCACGTCGCCGATGGCGCGGGCGTTCGAGTGCGAGAAGATGATCGGCGCGGCCGAGACGCGCAGCGCGTCCTCCATGGTGTCGGGCGAGACGTGGCTGAGATCCACGAGCATCCCGAGCCAGTTCATCTCGCGCACCATCTCTTCGCCGAACCTGGTGAGTCCGCCGTGTTCCGGCTTGTCGGCGGCGGAATCCGCCCACGGCGTGTTGTTGTTGTGCGTGAGCGTCATGTAGCGCGCGCCGAGCGCATACATCTGCCGCAGGGTGGCGAGCGAGCTGTCCACGGAGTGCCCGCCCTCCATGCCGATCATCGAGGCGATGCGGCCCTTCTTGAAGATGCGCTCGACGTCGTCGGCGCTGAGCGCTAGCTCGAACGTCTCGGGCCACTGGCGCAGCATGCGGTGCACGACGTCGATCTGTTCGAGCGTGGCCGTGACCGCTTCGGGGGCCGGCATCGTGGACGGCACGTAGACCGACCAGAACTGGCCGCCAAGCCCGCCGGCGCGCAGTCGCGGGATGTCGGTCATGAGCGACGGCACGGCCTTCGTGATGTCGGCCTTCGCGAGGTCGCGGCCCGGATCGAGCCCGCGCAGCGCCCAGGGATAGTCGTTGTGGCCGTCGATGAGCGGCACCTGCCCGTGCAGCGCCTTCGCGCGGGCGAGCAGGTTCTGCTGTGCCGAAAGATCGTCGGAGGTCATGAGCATCGCGGCCGCGGCGGCCGCGACGAGACAGGTGACGGCGGAACGCATGCCCGAATTGTAATGCCCCGGCCCCGGATGGCACGACTCCTGCGCAGCATTCGTGCCAGAGGGGACAGGGGCGAGACAATCGCTACAGTTTCAGCAACGTCTCTCGCAGGACCTTCGACTGCAGCCGGCTCACCGGCAGCTGCTGGCCGTTGGTCAGCGTCACTTCGTAGGTGCCGCCGGGCATCGGGCTGACTTTCTGGATGAGGTCGAGGGCGGCCAGGGTGCCGCGGCCGAGGCGCACGAAGCGGCGCGGGTCGAGCTTGGCTTCGAGGGCGTGCAGGCGATACGAGATCGTGTAGCGCTCGGCGCTCACGGTCGTGATCTGCAGCAGCTCACCTTCCGCGACGATCGACGCGATCTGCCGCACCGGCAGGATGATGACTTCGTCGCGCCTGCGGACCGGAATGCGCTCGAGGAACGTGCGGCGCGTCGCGGTATCGTAGGCGGCGGCCGCCGCCGAGACGCTGCGGGCGCGTTCCGCCGCCCCGGCCTTCAGGCGGGCGCGGGCGCGATCCACCGAGGCCTTCAGCCGATCCTTCTCGACCGGCTTCAGCAGGTAGTCCACCGCGTTCAGCTCGAAGGCCTGCACGGCGAACTCGTCGAACGCCGTCACGAACGCGATGGCCGGCGTGGCGCCGGCCGAGACGAGGCGCGCCGCGTCGAGACCGCCGAGCTCCGGCATCTGCAGGTCGAGGAGCGCCATGTCGGGCCGCAGCTGCTCGATGAGCTCCACCGCTTCCTTGCCGTTCGAGGCTTCGCCCACGAGCTCGACGTCCGGCAGCGCGGCCAGCAGGTTGGCGAGGAACTTGCGCGCCGGACGTTCGTCGTCGGCGATGAGGATTCTGAGGGCAGCCATGCGTGGTTATCCCGCCGCGCGGGCGGCTGGTGTGTCCGTCTGGATGAGTGGGGTCGAGAGCGGCACGCGGACCTCGGCCCGGGTGACGCCGGCGACGGCACCGAGTGACAGCGAGGCGCGCGGGCCGTAGTGGCCGGCCAGGCGCCGCTCGACGTTGTTGAGGCCGACGCGCGCCGGGCGGCCCTCGGGTTCGTCGGCGAGCGGCGCGCCGGTGTTCTCCACGGTGAGGCGCAGCAGCTGCCCGGGCGCGCTGCCTTCGAGGCGCGCGCGCACGACCACCTCGCCGCCGCGGATCGACCGCGCGATGCCGTGCTTCACCGCGTTCTCGACGAGCGGCTGCACGATGAGGCAGGGCACGGCGAGCGTGCGCAGCTGCTCGGGCACGTCCACCTGCACCTGCAGGCGCTCCTCGAAGCGTTCGCGCTCGATGTCGAGATAGTGCTCCACGAGTTCGATCTCGCGGCCGAGCGTGGTCATCTCGCCGTCCGACTTGAGCACGCTGCGCAGGAGCGAGGTCAGGCGGAGCAGCGTCTTCAGGGCGCGCGGCGGCGCCGATTCGATGAGATAGCCGATGGTCGTCAGCGCGTTGAACAGGAAGTGCGGATTGATCTGCGCGCGCAGCGCCCGCAGTTCCGCCTCGGCGGCCAGGCGCTCGATCTCTTCCTCGCGCAGACGCTGGTCGAAGCGTTCGAGGCTGAGCCGCACGGCATCGACGCGCCGCGCCGCGAGCAGCGCCGCCTGGTCGAGGAAGGCGCGGTCGTCCGAGAGCAGCCGGCGGCCGCCGACGAGCGCACCCACGCGCAGGGCGAAACGGGGCGGTTCGGTCGTCGGCACGGGCACGTCGGTCGTGACGTGTTCCCCCGGCGCGGGCGCGGCGCCATCGGCCACCCACCACACGCGTTCGGCGTTCATCGCCGTGGTGATCGCCTCGGACGCGCGATCGAGCACCCCTTCGACCGTGTCCGACCGCTGCAGCGTGGCGGCGAGCGCCGCCCGCAGTTCGACGAAGTCGCGGCGGCCGAGCAGCGTCGAGTCGACGAACGACGTCACCGCGCGCCGCAGCGCCGGGTAGAGCACGGCCGTCAGCACCCAGCAGGCGAGCAGCAGCGCCACGGCGAACGGGCCCGGCGGCACGGCGCTCACCGCGGCGTACAGGCTCATCGCGATGGCGACGACGGCGAGCAGCGTCAGCGCCTGCTTCAGGAAGAGGTCCGCGAGCGCGAAGCGGTACTCCTGGTAGAGGATCGCGAAGGCCAGCGGCAGCACGGCGTGATGGCCGACGAGTTCCGCCATCCAGCCGCCGGCATCGTCATGGAAGTGGCCGAGGTGGTTGGCCGACACCGCGAAGAGCGCCAGTGCCAGCATCCACAGGGCGCGTTTGCCGTTCGTCTGGCTGCGCGTCAGCACCCCGAGCGGCACGACCAGGGCGCCGAAGGCCACGGTGAGAATGGTGAAGGCAAGCGCCGACGGCTGCTGGTCGCCCGAGGCGAGCGTGCGGAGCTGCAGCACGGTGGCCGCTGCACTGCACCCGTAGGCGACCGCGATGAGGTAGCGGCCGCCGCGGACGTCGCGCGCGACCGAATGCACGACCACGGCCGCGAGGGTCGCGAGGGCGCTGAACGACAACCCGCTCAGCCACGACTCTGGGCCGGTGCTGCCGGTACGGCTGAGCACGTAGTCGCCGAGTTCACCGAGATTCCAGACCAGGCCGAGGAGCGCCGTGAGGAAGGGCAGGCGGTCGCTGCGGTCGGCCGAGGCGCGGCCGCGATGGACCAGCCCGAGCAACATCGCGCAGAGCGCGGCGCCGGTGATGAACCCGACCAGATTCAGCAGTTCCGCCGGGTTGTAAGGCCCCACGAGCGAATTGTAGACCTCGTGGGGCGGTGCCTTCGCTGAACCGCCTCACGAATGGGTGTCATTCGCCCACGACTGCACGAATTTCTCCGGTGAACGGTGCGGCATCACGTCCGTCGGCGCCCGGGACTTCGGTGCCATAATCCGCCAGTCTCCCGGGGGCGGGCGCCACGTGGCGGCTCCGTTCCGAGGGCTCGAGGAGGTTGGAATGACGCGCAAAGCAGTGCTCTGGTTCGTGGCCACCGGATGTGCCGTGGCCATCGCGGCGGCGGTGCCGCAGGCCGGTCAGCGTGCCGCGCAGGCGCCCGCGGGCAGGCCGGCTCCGGCCCCGGCGTCGGCAGCGATGAAGGTCGACTCCCGGGTGGCGACCCTCAAGCAGCAGGTGATGGCCGATGTGGGCTCCCCGGCGATGTACGACTTCGGCCAGGTGATGACCGACATGGTCTTCAGCTTCGGCGAGCTCGGCTTCCAGGAAGTGGAGACGACGAAGTACCTGACCGGCGTGCTGAAGGAGAACGGCTTCAGCATCGAAACCGGCGTCGCCGGCATTCCCACGGCATGGGTGGCCAAGTGGGGCAGCGGCAAGCCCGTCATCGCTCTCGGCTCCGACGTCGACTGCATCCCGCAGGCGTCGCAGAAACCCGGCGTCACCTTCCGCGATCAGATCGTGGACGGCGCGCCCGGTCACGGCGAGGGTCACAACTCCGGCACGCCGCTCAACATCGTGGCGGCGATCGCGGTGAAGCGCATCATGGAGCGCGAGAAACTGCCCGGCACGATCATGATCTGGCCCGGCATCGCCGAAGAGCAGCTCGGCACGAAGGCGTACTACGTGCGCGCCGGCATGTTCAAGGACGTGGACCTCGTGATGTACAACCACGTCGGCTCGAACCTCTCGACGAGCTGGGGCGACGGCGGCGGCAACGGGATGATTTCGGTCGAGTACCTGTTCGAGGGCGAGACCGCGCACAGCGCCGGCGCGCCGTGGCGCGGCAGGAGCGCGCTCGACGCGGTGGAGCTCATGAACGTGGGCTGGAACTACCGCCGCGAACACCTGCGCCTGCAGCAGCGCTCGCACTACGTCATCAACAACGGCGGCGACCAGCCGAACGTCGTGCCGCGCAACGCCGGCGTCTGGTACTACCTGCGCGAGACCAACTACGAGAACATCAAGAACCTGTGGGACATCGCCGACAAGATGGCGCAGGGCGCCGCGCTCATGACCAACACGACGTTCACCTCGCGCGTGCTGGGCTCGGCCTGGCCGTCGCACATGAACCGCACGATGGCCGAGACGCTGCACGCCAACATCCAGCAGGTGGGGCTGCCCACGTGGAGCGAGGCGGATCTCACGCTCGCCCGCGCCACGCAGAAGGAACTGAACGTGCCCGTCGTGGGGCTCGCCACGCAGATTCCGGCACTGCGCGGCCGCGAGTCGATGCCCGACGAGGACAAACGCGGCGGCGGATCCGACGACATCGGCGACATCTCGTGGACGGTGCCCACCGTGTCGCTGTCGTTCCCCGCGAACTTCCAGGCCGGCCCCGGCCACAACTGGGCCAATGCCATTCCGATGGCCACGCCCATCGCCCACAAGGGCGTGAACGCCGGTGCCAAGGCGCAGGCGATGACGCTGCTCGAGTTCATGATGCGGCCCGAGCTCGTGCAGGGCGCGAAGGACTACTTCGTGAACGTGCAGACGAAGAACCACAAGTACACGCCGCTCATCCGCCCGCAGGACCAGCCCGCGATTCACCTGAACAAGGGGATCATGGACCGCTACCGCGCCGAGATGAAGAAGTACTACTTCGACAACACGAAGTACAAGACCTACCTCGATCAGATGAAGGCGCAGTTCGGCTATTCCTACCCGACCGTGCGCCCCGGCACCGGCACGCAGCAGTAGCTCCCGAAGCACGTTCGTCCGCACGAATCGCAACAGGGAGTCGAGCTCGACCCCGGCTCCCTGTTTGTTTGTACGCGCACCGCCGGAGAAGTTGCGCTGACATGGCGTTCAGTCGACGGCTCCGATGAGTCGCGTCGGTCACTCGCGCCTCCCGGCGACGTGTCCTGCCGTCCAAAGCACTTCTGGGGACCCCTATCCCCTGATCTGGGTGTCGCCCGCACTCCCGGCGCGAGTGTCGGCTTCTTGTGCGACGACGACTCATAGTCGCTCGTCGACCGAACCCCACGCCCGCGCAACCGCTCTGGATGCCGTGAGCGGCCACTCCATGAAGCTGTGGTCCCGCGACCGGGCGCGGCGCCCCACGGCCGCAGGCCGTACAATCGAGCGCACATGGCACGGTCCTCGCCCGCGTTCGGTCCTCCGTCGCTCACGTCCCGCTTCGGTGCCTTCGTGGCCGAGCAGCAGCCGGCGGTGCTGCGACTGGCGCTGGAGGTGTTCGAGGCGACGGGCGGCGGCAAGCTGAAGCCGCGCGACAAGGCCGGCCTCGAGTCCCTGCGGCCGGTGTTCAGACGGGAGCTCGCGAGCCGCCTCTATCGGGAACTCTCCGGCGGCGAGGCGCTCGACGAAACCACGCCGGGTGTCTCGGGCATCCGCCGGCTCGAACAGGCGCGCGCGCAGATCGCCGAGGCCTGCGACGGCTGGCTGCAGCGCGAGGCACTGAGCGCGTCGCTCACGAACGACGAGCGCAGGGAGATCCTGCGCGGCATGTGCCTGACCCGCGCGGTCGACAACCGGCTCAAGCAGCTCTATCTCGGCGGCGAGGTGCGCTGGGGCATGAAGACCTTCCCCGGGAAGGGCTTCCGGTCGCTCGGGCAGGAAGCGATCTACGCCGGCGCGCTGCGGATGAAGCGCGGGAAGAAGTTCCGCGGCGACGACGGCACATGGTCCGGGGATGTCATCGCGCCGATGATCCGCGACCTCGGCTTCACCCTGGCGATGCACGGTGATGAGGACGCGGTGGCGATGATCCTCCGCGCGCAGCTCGGCAAGGGCGGACCGCCGCTGCACGGCAAGGACCTGCACACCGGCGACTTCTCGTGGGGCGTGCTGCCGGCGGCGGCGCCGCTCGGCATCGGCACGATGACGATGACCGGCATGGCGATGGCCTTCGCGCGCCAGGGCAGCCGTCGCGTGGCGGTGTCCTTCATCGGGGATGGCGGCAGTTCGCTGGGGGAGTGGCACGAGGCGATCAACACCTGCGCGGTCGCGAAGCTGCCGGCGATCTTCTGCGTCCAGAACAACCAGACGGCGCTGTCGACGCCCGTCGCGGGGAACACGGCGGCGCGTGTGTTCGCCGACAAGGCCCTCGGCTACGGCATCCCCGGCGTCACGATCGACGGCACCGACGCGGATGCGGTGGCGGGCGCTTTCGCCTGGGCCGCCGAGCGCGCGCGCAGCGGCGCCGGGCCGGCGCTCATCGAACTCGTGGCGATGCGGATGTGCGGGCACGCCCACCACGACGACATGCTCTACCTGGGCAAGGAGATGCCGCCCGCGTGGGACTATCCCGATCTGCAGCCCGGCGGCTACGCCAACCCCGAGCTCTACGAGTTCTGGGCCGCGCGCGATCCGATCGCGCGCTACGCGGCGCGCCTCGAAGCCGAGCGGGTCATCAACGGCGGCGAACTGTCGCGTCTGCAGAAGTGGGCGGACACGCTCGTCGAGGCGCAGGCGCAGCGGGTGATTGCCGAGGCGTGGCCCGAGCCGCACACGGCCGGCGTGGGCGTGTTCGCGAACGAAGCGCCGCGCACGCGGATCGAGGTGCTCGACCCGGCGCGACGCCAGACCGATCTCGAGCCGCCGCCGCTGCCAGCGCTCGAGCCGGGCCGGCCCATGGACGCGAAGGGCCGCACGTTCCTCGACGCCATCACGCTCGGCGTGGGCGATGCCCTGCGCGCCGACCCGCGCGTGTTCGTCTACGGGCAGGACGTGGCCGGCCCGTACGGCAACGCCTTCCTGCTGCTCAAGCCGCTCGTCGATGAATTCGGGGATCGCCTCGTCAACTCGACCCTGGCCGAAGGGGCGGTGCTCGGTGTGTGCGTGGGCGCCGCGCTGGCCGGGGAACGGCCGATCGGCGAGATGCAGTTCAACGACTTCGTGGCCACCGGGTTCAATCAGCTCGTGAACAACGCCGCGAAGATCCGCTACCGGTGGGGCGCCGGCGTGCCGATGGTCGTGCGCATGCCGTGGGGCGGGCTGCGTTCCGGCGGTCCGTACCACAGCCAGAACACCGAGGCGTGGTTCTACCGCACGCCCGGCCTCAAGATCGTCGTGCCGTCCACGCCCGAAGACGCGCGCGGGCTGTTCGCGGCGGCGGTCGCCGATGCGGATCCGGTGCTCTTCTACGAGCACATCGCGCTCTACCGCGATCCGCGCATCCGGCAGGTGCTGGAAGAGGCGGCGCCACCGCCCACGCCCCTCGGCGTCGCGGCGCTGCGCCGCGCCGGGGCGGACCTGGCGATCATTTCCTACGGCGCCTCCGTGCACGAGTGTCTGCGCGTGGCCGCGACGCTGTCGCAGGAGGGCATCGAGGCGTCGGTGCTCGACCTGCGGACGCTCGTGCCGCTCGACCGCGCGTCGGTGCTCGCCGTGGCGAAACACTGCGGGCGCGTGCTCATCGTGCACGAAGACTCGCGCACCGGCGGCATCGGCGAGAGCCTCGCGGCCATCATCCAGGAAGAGGCGTTCGAGTGGCTCGACGCGCCCGTGCGTGTGCTGGGCGCGCTCGACACCCCGGTGCCGTACGCGCCGCCGCTCGAGGAGCAGTACCTCGTGAGCGAGGCCGAGATCGTGCAGGCGGCCCGGCTGCTCGCCGCGTACTGACGCGTCCCCCGGAGAGCACAACCCGCGGACGTGCGGCAGGACACGGCGCTCGTGGAGGTCGTGAAACCGGCGGGATTCCTGCGGCCGGGCCGGCGGCAAGCAACTTGCTGGAGGGGGACCGCATGTCCACGCCACCGAATCGTCACCGCCGCAACGCCCTGCGCACGCTGGGCGCCGCGTTCGTGACTGCGCCGCTCGGCGCCGCCCTCGGGTGCTCGTCCGGCCCGTCCACGCCCACGTCGTCCACGAGCACCGGCACGGCCACGACCACCACCGGCGGCACGGCCTCCCAGTGCGTCGAGTCGGCCACCGAAACCCGCGGGCCGTACCCCGACATCACCGGCATGGTGAACAACCAGGCCTTCTACCGGCAGGACATCCGCGAAGGGCGCTCCGGCACGGTGCTCACGGTGAACTTCACCGTCGTGAACGTGCGGAGCGCCTGCGCGCCGGTGGCCAACGCATCGATCGAGATCTGGCAGTGCGACGCGGAGGGCCGCTACTCCGAGTACGCGCAGGGGAACTTCGACGGCCGCGGCCAGACGTTCCTGCGCGGCCTGCAGGTCACGAACCAGGCAGGGCAGTGTTCGTTCACCACGATCTACCCGGGCTGGTATCTGGGCCGCGCCACGCACATCCACGTGGACGTCCTCGTGAACGGCCAGCGCGTGAAGTCCACGCAGATGGCGTTTCCCGAAGACGTGTCGTCGCAGGTCTACGCGCAGGGCGTCTACGCGCCGAAGGGGCAGAACACCACGACCAACGCGCGCGACAACGTGTTCTCGGATGGCACGTCCACCGAGATGGCGACCATCACGGGCAGCGCCGCGGCCGGGTACGTTGCGGCGCTCACCGTGGGCATCTCGATCTAGCCGCGCGGGCTGCGGCGGGGCAGCCTACGGCACGACGACGCGCACGTCGGCGGACGCCGGACTCGGCCCGACCTCGTTCAGCGCCTTCACGCGGACGTAGTACACGCCGGGCGGCACGCCAGGAATCGCGACACTGGTGGCCCGTCCGAGGCGCGCCGATCCGGCGCGCTGACCGGGGGCGAAGCCGAATTCCAGTTCGAACTCGCTCGTGTCGCCCGGATCGTTCCAGGTGAGCTGCACGGTGTTCCCGGCCACGGTGGACGTGAGGGCCGATGGGGCGAAGGGCGAGCGCACGAGCACGGCTGGGGCCCGGCACGTCAGCCCCTGCTCTCGCGTGCCGATGGCGCTGCCGCCAGGACCCAGTCTGGCGAGGATGTCCGCCGATTCGCGCTGCACGCCGTTCGGATGCAACGCGTCGATGACGATGGCGTTGCAGGTGAACTCGTAGCGGTCTTCACGCCCGGTCCGCCCGTAGCTCACGAGCGTCTGGCGGGTTTCGGTCCGCACCGTATAGGCCCCCGTCATCCAGCGCCCCTGCAGGCTTTGCGCCGTGCGCGACATGGCGTCGTCCGGTGGCATGAACGTCACGCGGGCGCGGCCGATTTCGGTCAGCAGCAGCGGGTCGACGGCCACGAGGAAGTCGCCCTGACGCACCAGCAGCAACTGCCGGGCAGCATCCACGAGGACCTTGGCGCCCGAGAACTGGCTCGACGCGGCGAGGACTGCACCCGTGGCAGCGTCGAGGGCCTCGATGCCGTTGTGATCGACCCACAACACCCGGCCGGTCGCATCCGTACGGATGGAGGTCACAATCCCCGGCAGCTTCACGCGCCGCTGTTCCTGGCCGGTCGTCGCATTCGTCGCCACGATCCACGTGCTCCGGGTGCCGTTCTCGAACGCGGCCTCCAGATAGAAGAGCTCGTCGGTGTCAGCGGCATAGGCGATGTCTGTGACGCCGAGCTGCAGGGCGCCGACCTGCACCGCCGGCCGGCCCAGCAAATCGATGGCCCAGATCTCGGTCTGCGGAAACACGGAGCCGATCACGAACAGGCGAGGGCGATGCGAGTCACTGGCGACGAGCGAGACGTCGAAGAGGCGCGGGAGGCCCTGCGCATCCCGGGGCAGCAGCCCGCTCGCGTCGACTAGCGTCCTCGTGCGTCGATCGAACGCCACGAGTGCGCCTCTCGTGCCCCCGGACGTCGTCCAGGCCAGATAGCGACCGCCCGCCACGGCCACAATCCGGCTGCCGACGCCGAGGAGGCCGTCGCCGGCGGGCTGCACCTCGTTCGGTACGGGTGTGACGGCGCGCACGGCGCCGAACCCGGTCACGCTGGCATCGACCTCCACGATGTGGCTCTGGTTGTTGACGAAGGTCAGGAGCTCGAGGCGCTCCTGCGCGGCAGCCACGGGTGCGAGGGTGAGCGTGCACGCGACGAGCAGTGACGCCGCCGCCGAAGCACGCGCCGGTGAACAGGAAGCGTGTGTGGCCATGATGCGACTCGACTAGGGGATGACGACGCGAATGTCGGATGACGCGGGGCTCGGTCCGACTTCGTTCAGGGCTCTCACGCGCACGTAGTACGTACCTGGCGGGACACCGGGGAGTGTGAGGCTCGTGGTTGTGCCAACGCGGATGGCGCCGGCGCGCTGGCCAGGGGCGAAGCCGAATTCGAGCTCGAACTCCGTGGTGTCGCCTGGATCCTTCCAGGAGAGCCGCACCGTGCCGCCGCTCACCGATGAGGTGAGGGCGGATGGCGCGAATGGCGAGCGGAACAGGAATCCCACCGCCGTGCAGCCGGTGCCGCCAGGGCCGAGCTGCGCGAGCAGGTCCGCGGTGGCGCGCTTCGCACCGGCCGCATCGAGCGCCTCCAGGCTGATCTCGTTGCAGGTGCTGTTGCCAGTGCGGTAGGACGACCGCAGCAGATAGGCGCCGGTCATCCATCGCCCTGGCAGGGTCTGCGTGCCCTGCCAGAGCATGTTCGACGGTGGAGAGAACGAGACGCGCGCCCGCCCGAGTTCGGTCAGCCGCAGCGGATCGACGGCGACCAGAAAGTCGCTCTGCCGCACGAGCAGAATCCCTCGTGCGGCGTCGAAGGTCGACTGCGCGGCACGGAACAACGGCGACGTGGCCAGCACGGCGCCCGTCCGGGTGTCGAGCGCGCGCATGCCGAGGCCGTCATCGACCCAGACGATGCGCCCGCCGGGCTCCGTCAGCGTGCCCAGAAACCCGAGGGAGTGGGTGAACCGCCGCACCTCGGCGCCCGTGGTCGCATTCACGACCTGCATCGTCGCGAGACCGGAGCTCCACTCGTTGATGAAGGCCTCGTCCGTCTCGCCAGCGTAGGCGAACGATGGCGCACCGGTGGTGGTCGTCGCGAGGACGACAGGAGCGCCGCCACGGAGGTCGATGGTCCAGAGATGCAGCGACGGCCCCCCCTGCGAGGTCCGGTATTCCTGGACGAACAGCCGTGGGCGGTGCGTGTCGGTGCCGACGATGTAGAACGAACTCAGGAACGTGCCGGGCGGAGGTGCTGGAAGTGCGTCGGTGGCTGTCGACACCGTGCGCGTCCGGCGGTCGAACAGGAACAGGTCCTGACCCGCGTGGTTCACACTGTCGGTGATCCACGCCAGGTAGCGCCCGCCCGCGACCGTCGAAGCATTGTTCAGAAAACCGGTTGGGACGTGCGTGAGCGGTGTCGAGGCGAGAATGCCGCCGAAGCCCCGCAGCGTGGCATCCACGTTGACGAGGCTTGTCCGCACGCCAAAGATGGCCGCGAAGACTTCGACCTGTTCCTGAGCCCGCGCGGGCACGGCGAGCAGCACGCACAGGACGGCTGACGCGAGACGAAGACGAGACATCGAACACCTCCGCGGAGGGGGCGGGATGCCGTCAACAATGCAATTGCCAAGCCCGGCGTCGAGCCCGGATTGGCGGGGGATTCGCGGCCGATTGGCGGGCGCGGGCGCGAGACCGTGGTGCTGCGACCACACCGGGGTGTGGCCGTTTCACCACGCTGCCTACTGCTCGGCGCGCTTGCCCGTGAAGGGCGCGACACCCATGCCGTAGTCCATCTGGCCCTTCATCTCGTCGCCGGTGATGGCGGCCTTGGTCGTGATGGTCATCGGGCCCTGTGGGCCGGCGATGTCGAACGAGAACGTCACCGTGCCGTCCTTGACGGTGCCGGTGAACTTCGACTCGCCCATCTCACTGCCGATGGTGCCGGTGACGGCCTCGCCCTCCACGGCCAGCACGAGGTCGGCCTTCGTGGCGCCCTGCGGGCTGTCGACGTCGAGCGTCCAGCGGCCGGCCACGCCGTTCTGCGCGAGGGCCAGCGTTGAGGTCAGCGCCACGGCGCACGCGGCCGTGGCGAGGCGGACAAGGAAAGAGTGAGCCATGAGGCCGGAGGGTAACACAGGCCTGTGTCGGCCGTTCAGGGGTTGACGCGCACCTGCACGTCGCCGTCCACGACGCGGACGTCGTGGCGGGTGACGCCGTGCTTCGGGTCCTGTGCCTGCCGTCCGGTACGGATGTCGTAGCTCCAGCCGTGCCACGGGCAGGTCACCTCGCCGTGCGCGTCGATGTCGCCCTCGCAGAGCGGTCCGGCCTGGTGCAGGCAGAGGTTGTCGATGGCGTGGAAGCCGTCGTCGAGGCGGAAGAGCGCCACATGGCGCCCTTCGACCTTTACGAAGTGGCCGCCCGGGCCGAAGGCCTCGGCGCGGCCCACGCTCACGAATTCGCCGGAGAGGGGGGCGAGCGGCATGCGGTTACTTGCGCGCCGACGGCGTGAGCGTGGTTTCCCTCCGCTCCGTGCCGCGCATGTAGACGAGCTTCACCGCGACGTTCACCTTCAGCGCCTCGAGCGCGTAGGTGTAGTCGTAGATGTTGGCGATGGTCTGCTCGCCGATCTGCACGATGACGTCGCCCTTCTGCAGGCCGGCCTGTTCCGCCGGCCCGCCGCCAATGACGCCGCCGAGCAGCAGCCCCTTCACGTCGGTCGCGTAGTCGGGAATCGTGCCCGTGAAGATGCGCACGCCGGCGCGGCCGCCGCCCGACTGCTGTGCCTGTTCCACCTTGGCGAAGGCGAGCACGTCCGGCTGGTCGCCGACGCGGCTTGCGAGCGCGACCGCGAAGTCGACCACGCGATCGAGATCCTCGTAGTTGATCTTGTCGGCCGTGTCGGACGGCTTGTGGTAATCGATGTGCGTCCCGGTGAAGAAGGCGAGGCTCGGCACGCTTACCTGGTTGAAGCTCGCGACGTCGGTCGGCTGATACGGATCGTCCTGCAGCACGAGGTCGAAGCCGGCGGCGACGTTCGCGCGTTCGATGAGCGGACGCCAGCCCGGACTCGAGCCGACGGCCTGCACGGTGAGCTTGTTGTCCTGCATGCGGCCCACCATGTCGAAGTTGAAGTAGGCGGCGAGCTGGTCGTTCGGCACCGGCGGCGTCGTGACGAAGGCGTTCGAGCCGATGAGGCCGATTTCCTCCGCGGACCAGAAGCCGAGCATGACGTGGCGGCTGCGTATCCGCTTCTTCGCCAGCTCGCGGCCGGCGGCGAGGACGGCGGCCGTGCCCGACGCGTTGTCATCCGCGCCGTAATGAATCTTGCCGGCCTCCTCCTTCGTCGCGAGCGAGTTGCCGTGGCTGCCGCGTCCGAGGTGATCGTAGTGGGCGCCAAGCGCCACCCACGGCTTCGGCAGCGCGACGCGCGCGGTGGCCGGCAGGTAGCCCACCACGTTGAAGCCTTCCTGTTTCTCGCGCACCACGGCGGTCTTCACGGTGGCCGTCACGCCGGGCAATGCGAAGCCGGCGGTGTGCGGATTTCCGGAATCGAACGACTTCTGAATCTCCTCGAGCGTCTTGTCCTTCACGCCGGCGAAGAGCGCCTTCGCGGCGGCGTCAGACACGCTCGCGGCGACGATGCCCGAGCCGGCGAGCGCGGTGTCGAAACTC
Organism: Acidobacteriota bacterium; assembly: GCA_022842985.1. GTDB lineage: Bacteria > Acidobacteriota > Vicinamibacteria > Vicinamibacterales > UBA2999 > CADEFD01. Next base: position 15,791 of record JALHON010000071.1, read on the forward strand.
ATCGGAATCGTCTGGCCCGCGTTCGGCGAACGCGGACCCGTCACGACGAGGAGCGCCTTCGCGCCGCGTTGCCGTGCCTGCATCGCCTTGTAGCGCAGGTCGGCGTAACGCGAGAGGATCTGGCGCGTCTTCTGATCCGCGTCCTCCGGGAAATAGCGGAACACCACGACGACCTTGTCCTTCACGTCGAGCGTGGCGTAGCTGTCGTAGCCGAAGTTCTGCGAGTCGGGCACGACCAGGCCGTAGCCGGCGAATACCACCTCGCCGCTGGCTTCGGCGTTGTCGGAGAACGACAGCGCCTGCACCTCGGCCGTCGTCCGGAAGCCCGTGGTCCCGACGGTCAGCGTCGTGCCGCCGTCTTTCACACCGGCCGTGAAGCTGAAGGGCAGGCGGAAGTCCTTCTGCCCGGGCAGCGGCCGCGCACCCATCTTCTTCAGTTCGGCCACCAGGTGATCGGCGGCGAGCTTTGCGCCCTCGGAGCCCGCCTGACGTCCCGCCAGGCGCTCGGAGGCGAGCAGCATGACATCGGGTCGGGTCTTCGAGGCCGCCGGGGCCGCCGTCTGTCCGGTGACGAGCGACGGCGCGACGAACGTGACGGCGAGCGCGAGGCGAAGGATGGAGCGGGTCATGGCGTCCTCAGTTCTTGCGCGGTGGCGCGGCCTGGATGGCCTTGAGCGCCGCCTCGTGATTCCACTGCGCGAGGAAGATCTGGCCGGCGCCGCCGCCTGACCGTGCCGAGGTGAAGGCGATCTGCCTGCCGTCGGGCGAGGGCACCGGCAGGCCGTCGAAGCCGTCGGAGTAGGTGACGCGCACGGGTTCCTTCGTGCCGGCCGCATCCACCATGAACACTTCGAAGTTCTCGAAGCCGAGTTTGTTCGAGGCAAACAGGATGTACTCGCCCGAGGCGTGCATGTAGGGCGCCCAGCTCATCGCCTTGAAGTTGGTGATCTGCTTCTTGTCGGTGCCGTCGAGGTTCATCGTCCAGACGTCGGCGATGAGGCCCTGCTCGTCGAAGCGCCGCCAGAGGATCTTCTTCCCGTCGGGCGTGAAGAACGGGCCGCCGTCGTAGCCGGGCGTTTCGGTCAGGCGGCGCTGGCCGCTGCCGTCGGCCTTCATGATGTAGATCTCGGCGAACCACGCCGGGTCGGTGGCGAGCTGCTTCTGTTCGGCGGCGCTCAGCGTGTGATCGTAGGCCGTGCGTGTGGAGCTGAAGACGATCCACTGGCCGTCGGGCGAATAGCCGCCTTCGGCGTCGTAGCCGCGCACGTTCGTCAGCCGCTTCAGCGCCTTCGTCTTCTCCTGATACGCGTAGATCTCCATCTCCGGGTCGTAGTCCCACGCGTAGCGCCGTTCCTTGCCCGAGGCGCGGAACGCGATCTCGTCGTCCTGCTGCTGCTTCGAGGTGGGATCGTGGTGCGTCGAGGCGAACATGATTTCGTCGCTGCCCGGACGGAAGAAGCCGCAGGTGGTCTTGCCCATGCCGGGCGAGATGCGGGTGGTGTCGCCGGTGGTCAGGTCCATCACGTACTGCTGATAGAACGGGTTCCCCGGCTCGCGTTCGCTCTGCAGCACGAGGCGCGTGCCATCGGGCGACCAGTAGCCTTCGCCGGCACGTTTGCCGTCCACGGTGAGACGGCGGACGCGCGACAGGAACGCGCGCTCCTGGTTCGGCGCCTCCTGCGCCAGCACGGTTCCCCCGGCGACGAGCGCGGCGAGCAGCAGAGCAGATGTACGCATGACGGCCATTCTACCGAGGCGGTGGCCGCCTGTCTCAGGCCTACTGCGGCCGCGGCGCCGCCAGCAGCCGGCGGATCGTCGTGTTCATCGGATCGTCGCGGAAGGTCTCGAACTCGAGCGTGTAGCCCTCGGGATCGAGCGCCACGAAGCCGCGGATGGGCAGGTTCGCCGAGTCCTTCGAGTCGCCGCGCACCTTCACGCCCTGGCTGACGAGCCAGCGATGCCAGTCGTCCACCCGGTCGGTGACGAAGGCGAGCGCCACCGGTTTCGTGTCCGACGCGCGGTGCATGCCGCGGGTCTCGTCCACGAGCCCCACGAACGAGGTGGGCGACACCTGGTAGACCTTGGCCCAGCCCTGATCCACCGTGAGCGTGAGCCCCATCACACGCTCGTAGAAGCGCATGGCGGCCGGCAGATCCCGGTAGTACAGCCAGGTGATGCCCGCCTGGAACCGTCCGGGCGGCGCGGTGGGCGCGGGCGCCTGCGCGCGCGCGGCGGCGGGCAGGGCGCAGACGAGCGCGAGGACGACGGCGGACAGGGCGAGCAGGTGGCGCGGCATGGGCGGATTCTAGCCCGTGGCCAATGTTGAGACAGCGTCTCATTTTCTGCTTGACCGACCGAATTGGTCGCCAATAGACTGCCTCAGTCTTGAGACAGAGTCTCAGTTTCGATATGGCGACCTTCCGTTCCCTTCTGTTCTGGGCCCACCTCGCCTGCGGTGTCGCCGCCGGCGCCGTCATCCTCCTCATGTCGGTCACCGGCGTCGCGCTGACCTACGAGAAGCAGATGCTCGAGTGGGCCGATGCCCGCGCGCACTCGTGGGTGGCGCCCTCGGATGGCGCCCGGCCGCTCTCGCCGGAGGCGCTGCTGGCGGCGGTGGTCGCGGCCCGGCCGGCGGCGGTTCCCGTGGGTGTGACGCGCCGCGCCGATCCCGCCGCGCCGGTCACCGTCACGCTCGAAGGCAACCGCGCGCTGCTCGTGCACCCATACACGGGGGCCGTGCTGGGCGAGCCGTCGCCGGGGCTGCGCGCGTTCTTCCGGGCCACGACGAACTGGCACCGCTGGCTCGCGCTCGAGGGCACGAGCCGCGCCACCGGACGCCTCGTGACCGGCATCGCCAACCTCGGCTTCCTCTTCATCGTGGTGAGCGGGATCTATCTGTGGGTACCGCCCCTCTGGACGCGCCTGCAGTTCACGCGCGTGTTGTGGTTCCGCCGCGGCCTCCCCGGCAAGGCGCGCGACTTCAACTGGCACAACGTGATTGGCATCTGGTCGGCGGTGCCGCTCGCCGTCGTCATCGCCGGCGCCGTGCCGATCTCGTTCCCGTGGGCGAGTGATCTCGTCTACCGGATGGCCGGCGACACGCCCCCGGCACCCGCGCGTCCGGCTGCGCCCGCCGGGCGTGGCCGCGAGGGCGCCT
>JALHON010000072.1 GCA_022842985.1 Acidobacteriota bacterium
CGCAGCGGCGTTCACGCCCTCGGCGTAGCGCGTGAGTGCGGCACGGGCGGAGGGGCCGAGCCGCGCCAGTTCCGCGGCGGCGGCGGCACGGATGCCGAGCGTGAGCATGCGCCGGTCGATCGCGAGCGTCGCCTCGCCGAGCACCTCCGAGAGGCGGCCACTGGCGGCCCGGCGGTAGAGCTCCATCTGCCAGAAGCGGTCGCGGGCATGCAGCGCGCCGGCCACGAACCAGGCATCGGCGGTGTCGCGGGCGTACACGTGCGGCACGCCGTACCCATCGTGGAGCACCTCGACGGGGCCACCCAGGCCAGCGAGCCTCCACTCGCCGTCCAACGAGGGGACGGACTGCCGCGCCCACCACCAGCCCCCCGCACCGGCCAGCACGACGAGCAGGAATATCGCGATGAAAAGCCGCTTCACAGACCTCCTCGGCGACACGTCCGGCGCTTGCCCGGCATGGGCGGTTCGACTAGGATCGAGGGCTGTCACAGTGCAGCTGTGACCCGTCTAAAGCTTACAGGTTAGACGCTCGACTTCAAAGACACTCAGGCGGAGGAGAACCACCGTGATCGAGGTGCAGCACCTCAGCAAACGCTACGGTCCGTTCACGGCCGTGGACGATGTCAGCTTCAGCGTCGGCGCTGGTGAAATTCTGGGCTTCCTTGGTCCGAATGGTGCCGGGAAGACGACCACGATGCGCATCATCACCGGCTACATGCCCGCCTCCGAAGGCACGGTGACGGTGGCCGGGCACGACGTCTTCAGCGACGCCATCGAGGCGAAGAAGCGCACGGGCTACCTGCCCGAGACGCCGCCGCTCTATCCGGACATGAGCGTGCGCGACTACGTCACGTTCGTGGCCCGCATCAAGGGCGTGCCCTCGCGCGAGGTGCGCGGCCGCGTCGACGACGTGATGAAGAAGACCCACATCGCCGACATGGCGTCGCGGCACTGCGGCAAGCTCTCGAAGGGCTACAAGCAGCGTGTCGGCCTGGCGCAGGCCCTCATCCACAACCCCGACGTGCTGGTGCTCGACGAGCCCACGGCGGGCCTCGACCCGAAGCAGATCATCGAGGCGCGGCAGCTCATCACGGAACTCGGCGGCAACCACACGGTGGTGCTCAGCACGCACATCCTTCCCGAGGTCTCGCAGACCTGCAACCGCGTCGTCATCATCGCCCGCGGCAAGGTGGTCGCCGTCGACACGCCCGACAACCTGACCGCCCGCCTGCGCGGCAGCGAGACGATGTATCTGCAGGTGTCGGCGCCCGGGGCGGACGTCACCCAGGCACTCGCCGCGATTGCCGGCATCACGCGCGTCAAGGCGGAGGCCGGCGGGAACGGTCTGGTCTCGATCGAAGTGGACTGCGAGCAGGGGCGCGACGTGCGCCGCGAGCTGGCCGCGACGGTGGTGCACCAGGGCTGGGGCCTGCTCGAACTGCGCCCGATGCGCATGAGCCTCGAAGACATCTTCCTCAGCCTCACGACCGAGGATGCGGGCTCGGCGCCCGCCGACGCGGCCCCGGCCGCGACGGAGGCCGCCAGTGCGTAACGTCATCACCATCGCGCGCAAGGAACTGCAGTCGTACTTCGCGTCGCCGATCGCCTACGTGGTCATCGGCTTCTTCGCGCTGCTCTTCGGCTACTTCTTCGCCTCCCTCATCTACTGGTTCGAGCAGCAGAGCCTGCAGATGACGCCGGGCTCGGGGCCGCCGCTCAACATCAACCAGGCGCTCATCGGCCCGGTCTTCATGAACGTCAGCGTGATCGTGCTCTTCGTCATGCCGATGATCACGATGCGCACCTACGCGGAAGAGAAGCGCTCCGGCACGATGGAGCTGCTGCTGACCTCGCCGCTCACCGACGTGCAGATCATCCTCGGCAAGTTCCTCGGGGCGCTCGGTCTCTATGCGGTGATGCTGGCCGTTACGCTCATCCACGTGGGTGTGCTCTTCCTCTACGGCAACCCCGAGTGGAAGCCGGTCGCCACGGTCTACCTCGGCCTGCTGCTCATGGGTGCCTGCTTCATCTCGGCCGGGCTCTTCATCTCGAGCCTCACGAAGAACCAGATCGTGGCCGGCATGGTCACCTTCGCCGTGTTCCTCCTGCTCTGGGTCATCAACTGGCTCGGGCAGTCGTTCGGCCCGACCGGCCAGGCGGTGATCTCGCATCTCTCGATCACCGAACATCTCGACGACTTCGCCCGCGGCATCATCGACACGAAGCACGTGATCTACTACCTGAGCTTCATCGTGTTCGGGCTCTTCCTCACGGCCAAGTCCGTGGACAGCGAACGGTGGCGGGGCTAGTCATGGCGAAGATTGCGGCAATTATCGGCTGGGTCGGCACGGCCCTCGTGGTCGTGGCCCTCGGGCTGCGCTTCCTGAAGCCCGAACTGGACGTCTACCGCACCTACACGGCGTGGGCCGGGCTGGCCTGCATCCTCGTCTACCTCATCGCCCAGTGGCGCGAGTCGTCCACGGGGGCGAGCGCCCGCTCGACGAAGATGGGCACGATGTCGGTCGTCAGCACCCTGGCGATGCTGGCCATCCTCGTCGCGGTCAACTACCTCGGCGTGCGCCAGAACAAGCGCTGGGACCTGACGGGCAACCAGATCTTCAGTCTCTCGGAGCAGACGCTGAAGGTGCTGCGCGGCCTCGATGCCCCGGCCAAACTCACGGTGTACGACCTGGCCACGAACTTCGACCGGCTGAAGGCGCGCCTCGAGGAATACACCTACCAGTCGAAGCAGCTCACGATCGAATACGTGGACATCGACCGCGAACCGGCGCGTGTGCGCGCGGCCAACGTGACCGCGCCGGGCACGCTCGTGCTCGAGTACAAGGGCCGCGTCGAACGCATCACGATGGCCGAAGAGCAGGACATCGCCAACGCGTTCATCAAGGCCACGACCGGCCAGGAGAAGAAGGTCTACTTCGTCCAGGGACACGGCGAGAAGGATCCGGCGAGCGCGGACCGCACCGGCTACAGCGCGGTGGCCGAAGCGCTCAAGGGCGACAACTACGGCTTCGAGAAGCTGGTGCTGGCGCAGACCTCGGCGGTGCCGGATGGCGCGACGGCGGTCGTCGTGGCCGGCCCGGTGACCGACTTCTTCCCCGGCGAAATCGACGCCCTCAAGAAGTACCTCGCGAAGGGCGGCACGCTCTTCGCGATGATCGATCCGGTCGAGAAGACGGGCGAAGGCACGCTGCCGAACTTCACGGGCTTCCTGAAGGAATGGGGCATCGAGGTGGGCAACGACATCGTGGTCGACGCCTCGGGCGTCGGGCAGATGTTCGGCGCCGGCCCGACCGTACCGGTCGCCGCCAGCTATCCGGCCCACCCGATCACCGACCGCTTCAACCTGATGACGGCCTATCCGCTGGCGCGTTCGCTCACGGTGGCCGCCGTCGAGGGCAAGACACCGCAGTCGATCATCGAGACCAGCGACCGCAGCTGGGCCGAGAAGGATCTCGACGGTCTCGCTGCCGGCACCGACGTGTCACTCGACGCCACGAAGGGCGATCGCCAGGGCCCGATCTCGCTCGCGGTCGCGGTGTCGGCCGCGGCCACCGACGCGCCGGCCGCGCCGGCGCCGGCCGCCGGTGCTGATGCGCCGCCGCGTCCTGAGACGCGCATCGTGGTCGTGGGCGACTCCGACTTCGCGGCCAATGTCGGCCTCGGCGTGCAGGGGAACAAGGATCTCTTCCTCAACACCCTCGGCTGGCTCTCGCAGCAGGAAGGGCTCATCGCCGTGCGCCCGAAGGCGCCCGAAGACCGCCGCCTCACGATGACGGCGGATCAGGTGAGCCGGATCAACATCCTGTCGATCTTCCTGATTCCGGCGGCGATCTTCGGCCTCGGGATCTACACCTGGTGGCGGAGGCGGTAGGACATGGGTCGCGCGTGGTCAACTCTGGCGCTCGTGGCCGTGGCCGCGGGCCTTGGCGCCTACATCTACTTCGTCGATGCCGAACGCTCGACGACCGAGGTGAAGGAGAAGGTCTTCTCGGTCGCCGCCGACGACATCGAAGAGCTGCGCGTCACCGCCAAGGGCGAGACGTCGGTGCTCAGGAAGACCGACGGCAAGTGGATGCTCGTCGAGCCGGTGGCGACCGACGCCGATGAGTCGGCCGTCACCGCCCTCCTCGGCGGCCTCACCTCGCTCGAGCTCACCCGCGAGGTCGATCCCAAGGCGGCGAATCTGGCCGAGTTCGGCCTGACCGCCGCCAAGGCCGACGTGACCTTCACCGCGAAGGGCGGCGTGACGGGCCGCGTGCGGCTCGGCGATCAGACGCCGGCCGGCAGCGACCTCTATGCGGTGAAGGGCGACGAGTCGCGGGTGTTCCTCGTGGCCACATTCGTCGAAAGCAGCCTCGCGAAGTCGGCCTTCGAGCTGCGCGACAAGCGCGTGCTGCGCTTCGAGCGCGACAAGGCCGACGGCCTGGAGATCACGGCCGACGGCCGCGTGCCGGTGACCTTCACGCGCAGTGCCTCCGACTGGCGCGTGACGGCGCCGGTCAACGCGCGCGGCGACTACGGCGCCATCGAGGGGCTGCTCACGCGTCTGTCGACGACGATGATGACAGCCATCGAGACGACGGACGTGTCCGACCTGAAGAAGTACGGGCTCGACGAGCCGTCGTCGTCGATTGTCGTCAAGTACGGCTCGGCCTCGGCCACCCTCGCCGTCGGCACGTCGGCCGAAGGCAAGGCCTACGCGCGCGATCTGGCGCGGCCGATGGTCTTCACGATCGACCCCGCGTTCGCGACCGAACTGCTGAAGGATGCCGGGGAGTACCGGAAGAAGGAACTCTTCGAGTTCCGCGCCTTCTCCGCGAAGAAGCTCGTCGTGACGCGCGGCGCCGAGACGATCACCTTCACCAAGGTGCCGGGCTCGGGCGAGACGCCCACCGACAAGTGGACCATCAGCGGCAGCGGCACCGCGCGTGATGCCGACGCCGCGAAGATGGACGACCTGCTGGCGAAGCTCTCGAACCTGCGCGCCGACAGGTTCGTCGCGGCCGCGCCCGCCAAAGCGGCCACGCCGGCCGTGAAGGTGACGGCCGAGTTCGACGAGAACAAGAAGGAAGACGCCAGCATCGGCCGCGACGGCGCCGATGCCTTCGGCACCCGGCCCGACGAAGCCGGCGCGATGCAGCTGAACGGCAGCGCGGTGGATGAGGCGCTGAAGGCGCTCGACGACGTGCTCGCGCCACCATCAGCGACGGCCGCGCCCAAGGCCGCCGGCACCACGCCGGAAAATCCGTGACCGTGTCGAACCGGCTCCGGGCGTACGCGCTCGGAGCCGTGCTCCTCCTCGCCGGCGGCTGCGCGGCACGGCCGCCGGTCGCCGCAGCTCCCACACCCACTGCCCCGCCCGCGCCCGTTGCCGAGGCTCCGCCCCCGGCGCCACCCACCCGTCTCGAGACGCTGGGCGCCGCCGTGGACGGCGTGCTTGCGTCGTCGACCTTCTCACGCGCCAGCGTCGGTGTCGTGGTGCGATCGCTCGAGACCGGCGAGACGCTCTACAGCCGCAACGGCCGCACGTGGCTCGTGCCGGCCTCCACCATGAAGGTGATGACGACGGTGGCCGCCGCCAGCCGTCTCGGCTGGGATTTCCGCTTCGAAACACGCCTCGTCGGCACCGGGCCGATCGTGAAGGGTGTGCTCGACGGCGATCTCATCGTCGTCGGCACGGGCGACCCCACGATCAACCGCCATCACCCCGGCCGCGCCGGCGCCTTCGATGAGTGGGCGCGGGCACTGAAGGCGCGCGGCATCCAGCGCATCAACGGCCACATCATCGGCGACGACAGCCTGATCGAGTCGCCGGGCTGGGGCATCGGCTGGGCGTGGGACGACCTCGTCGAAGACTACGGCGCCGCGGTGAGCGCGCTCCAGTACAACGAGAACGTCGCCACGGTCACGATGGGGCCGGGCATCACGCCAGGCGCCCCACCCGTCGTCTACGTATCGCCGTCGAACCACGGCCTGCTCGTGGACGTGCAGGCGACGACCTCGGCCGAAGGCACGGCGCCGTCGCTCGTGGTCGCGCGACAGCCCGGCACGCGCATCCTCGAGGTGCGTGGCCAGGCGCCGTGGGGTGGCGCGGCGGTGAGCACGACGGTGGCCGTGGCGAACCCCACGCTCTTCTTCACGGGCGAACTGCGCCAGGCGCTGCTGCGTCACGGCATCGCGGTAGACGGCACGGCGGTGGACATCGACCAGGAATCGGATCGCGCCCGCGCGTCCGAAGGCACGGTGCTGCTCGTCGATCAGTCGGCGCCGCTCAGCGAGATCGCCACCGAAATGCTGGCCTGGAGCATCAACCTCTACGCCGAATCGCTGATCGTGGCGCTCGATCGCACGGCGCCTGGCGGCATCGCCGACGGCGTGGCGATGCTGCGGGCAGCACTCGATGACCTCGGCGTGCCGGCTGGCGGCTATACGACGCGTGACGGCTCGGGGCTGTCGCGCAACGACTACATGTCGGCCGAGACGCTCGTGGCCGCGATCGCCGCCGCCTGGCGCGATCCCTCGCTGCGCGACGGGCTGCTGCGCGTACTGCCGGTGACCGGCGGCCCCGGGATGCTCGAACGGCGTCTCACCGGCACGCCCGCGGCCGGGCGCGTGCACGCGAAGTCGGGCTCGATGTCGAACGTGCGCGGACTGACGGGCCTCGTCCAGACCGCCGCCGGCGAGCCGCTCGCCTTCGCGTTCCTCGTCAACGGATTCGACGTGCGCGGCGCCGAGATCGACGAGCGCGTGGACGCGCTGCTGCTCGCCCTCGTGGCGCTGCCGCGGTGACGGCGCCGGCCGCTACAGCGTGACGTAGCGGCCGAGCAGCAGGGCCATCACGAACCCGGCCCCGCCCACCACCAGCGCGCCGGCCATGCCGACGGCGAATGGCTTCAGCCCCACGCCGCGGAACACGTGGAAGCTCGTGTTGAGACCCACGGCGGCCATCGCCGTGCCGAGCAGCCAGCGCGCGCCGGCGGTGTCGCCGATGAACGACGTGAGCGCGCTCCAGGCCGCCGCGTCCCACACGAACAGGGCCCGGCCGCCGCTCCCGAGCATCGCGTCGCCGACAGAGCGCACCACCGCCATCCCCACGAAGCCGATCACGAACGACGGCACGAGCGATCGCCAGGACGCGGCGCGCGAGGCGCCTGCTGCGACGCCGCCGCGTTCGCGGGCATGCCACCACGTGAGCAGCGGAATCACGGCGGCGAGAAAGAGGTTGCGCGTGAGCTTGGTCACCGTCGCCACGCGCAGCACGGCATCATCGGCGTAGATCTGGCGGTAGGTCAGCGCGGCGCCGACCACCTGCGACGTGTCGTGCACGGCGGTGCCGAGGAAGAGGCCGATGGCCGCCGAGCCGGGCAGCAGCGCGTGCGCGAGGTAGGGATAGACCAGCATCCCGAACAGGCCGAACGCGACCACGTTGGCCACGGCGTACGCCACCTCGCGTTCGTCGGCCTCGATGGCGGGGGCCGTCGAGACGATCGCCGTGACGCCGCAGATGCTCGTGCCGGCGGCGATGAGCGTGCCGAGGCGCGGCGGCAGGCCGAGCAGGCGATTGAACCACGTCACGAACACGAGGCCGGTGGCAATCGCCACGACCACCACCGGCACGCCGGCCACGCCAAGGCGCGCCATCTCGACCACGCTCAGCTTGATGCCGACGAGCACGATGCCGAGGCGCAGGAGCGTCGTCGTGCAGAACTTCAGGCCGGCAGCGAGGCCCGGCGGCAGCGGCAGCAGGTTGCGCAGGGCCAGCCCGAGCACGATAGCGACCGGCACGCCGGAAATCGGACTGGCGCCCGAGAGCCCCCGCGCGGCCAGCATCGCCGCGCCGAGCACGTCGGCCAGCCAGAAACCTGCGAGCATCACGGCGAGGGCCGCCGCCAGTCCGGGTGCGATGGTCATGCGAGGAGCCACACGCCGCCGACGACGACCGCCGCGACCGACGCCGCATAGAGCACCGCCTGCCGCACCGCCTGACGTGAGCGGCCGGCCGCCACCGCCACCGCGCCGAGCAGCGCCGAGAAGGCCGTCATGGCGGCGATGGCGCCGGCACCGAAACCGCTGAGATAGAGCAACGCGTCGAACCGCGACGAGAACATCAGCGACGGCAGCACACCGTAGAGGTGGGAGCTGCCGGCAAGGCCGTGCAGCGTGCCCATCGCGAACGACGGCGTGGACGGCACGTGGGCGTGGGCGTGCGGCGCGCGGGCGCGCCAGAGGCCCCACACCCCCACGGCCACGAGTGCCGCGCCGACGAGGCGCTCACTCCACGCCGAAAGGGCGTCAATCGGCAGCAGTTCGCGGAACGCGACCAGCAGCGCGCCCACGAGGAGCACGCCGGCCGTGTGGCCGAGGCCCCAGGAGAAGCCGGCCCGCCAGGCGACGCGGTCGTCGCCGGCCACCAACGGCGCCACCGCCGCGAGATGGTCGGGGCCGGCAAGTACGTGGAAGAAGCCGGCGGCGAGACCCGCGAGGAGCGCCAGCACGGAAGTCACGCCGGGCATTGAGCCGATTGTATCCCCGGAGGGGCTGGTATCCTGAGGTGTTGGCGCCGCGTCTGGCGCCGCGAGCGGAGTCGAGCGCAATGCGAATCGAAGGAAAGACGTTCATCACCACCGGCGGCGCGTCGGGCCTGGGCCGGGCGGCGGCTGAAGCGATCATCGCGGCCGGCGGTCATGCCATCCTCGTGGACGTCAATGCCGAGGTAGGCGCCGCCACCGAAGCCGCGCTCGGCGCGCGGGCGAAGTTCGTGAAGACCGACGTCACGAGTGAGACCGAGGTGCAGGCCGCTGTCCAGATGGCCGTCTCGCACTTCGGCGGGCTGCACGGCGTCGTGAACGCGGCCGGCATCTGCCCCGCCGCCAAGGTGCTCGGCAAGAACGGTCCGCACGCGCTCGACCTCTTCGAGAAGACGCTGCGCGTGAACGTCGGCGGCACCTTCAACGTGATCCGTCTGGCGGCCGCCGTCATGAGCACGAACGCGCCCGAGGCGAGCGGCGAGCGCGGCGTCATCGTGAACACGGCGTCGATTGCCGCGTTCGAAGGCCAGATTGGTCAGGCCGCGTATGCCGCCTCGAAGGGCGGCGTCGTCGGGCTCACGCTGCCGGTGGCGCGCGAGTTCGCCCCGCTCGGCATCCGCTGCGTCACCGTGGCGCCCGGCATCTTCGACACCCCGCTCCTCGCCGCGCTGCCGGAGCCGGCGCGGATCTCGCTCGGCCAGCAGGTGCCCTTCCCGTCGCGTCTCGGCCGTCCGGACGAGTACGGCGCGCTCGTGCGGCACATCATCGAGAACGAGATGCTGAATGGCGAGACGATCCGCCTCGACGGTGCGCTGCGCATGGCGCCCAGGTAGCCGCCGGACGCCGACGGCCGACTCGCGGCTATCGAGCGCAAGCTTCGCGTAGGATCCCTGCGAATGACCCACGCGCTTCTCTGGATCTACGCATTGTCGGGCGCCGCCGCGCTCCTCTATCAGGTCGTATGGCAGCGCTGGCTGGTCTTTACGGTCGGGCTGTCGACCGTCAGCATTGCCGTCATCGTCGCAGGCTTCCTTTCAGGCCTGGGCGTCGGCTACCTGGCCGGCGGCCGCCTGGCGGATCGCCTGACGCCCCGGCAGGCGCTCGGCGTGTTCGCCGCGTTGGAGGTGGGCATCGCCGTCGCGGCCCTGTTCAGCGAGCCGCTGCTGTACGAGTGGCTGCCCACCGTGGGACATCTGGGCCCCGACGCTCCGGCCCGCACCTACCTCGTGGTGCTGCTGCTCCTGCTGCCACCCACCAGCCTCATGGGCGCGTCGTTGCCGGTGCTGTCGCGGTCCGCGCGCTTCGGCACGGTGCTCGAACAGTCCGGCCTCATCTCCCGCCTGTACTTCGCCAACACGATGGGCGGAGCGGTCGCTGCCGCGGCGACGGCGTTCGTATTCGTGGCTGAATGGGGGTTCGACGGCGCCGTGCGCCTGGGGGCAGGCCTGAATCTCCTGTGCGCCATCGGCGGTCTGCTGCTGTGGCGAAGCGTCGGAACGGCGACGGAGGGCGCCTCCTCGCCTCGGACCGCCGCCGCGGCAACGACCGCCCCGACTGGACGCTGGTGGCTCGGGTGGTTGGCGAACGCGTTCGCCGCCGGACTGACCGGTATCGCCTGGGAGGTGCTGGCGTTCCGACTGGTCGAGAACATCGTCAAGTCGCGGGCGCAGACCTTCGCGGTCATCCTCGCGGTGTTCCTCGCCGGGCTGGCCGTGGGCGGACTCATCGGCGACTACCTGCGCGATCGGCTCGGGGCCAGACGGCATGTGGTCTTCCTCGCGTCGCAGACGGCGCTGTACGTGTGGCTGGCCGGCTCGGTCGCCGCGCTCATTGCGGTGCTCGAACACTTCCCCCCGGCATCTCCCTGGCTGGCATACATCCGGTCGTACGAACCAGGAGGATCGCTCCCGATGCTGGCGCTCAACTACGGGCTGCTGCCGGGTCTGCTGCTGTTCGTGCCGGCCCTGCTCATGGGATTCGGATTCAGCCTGTCCCAGCAGCTGCTGCAGACATCGAGCGATACGGTCGGCGGCCGGCTCGGGCTCGTCCAGTTCGTGAACATCCTGGGCTGCGTGGCCGGCGCGACGCTGACCACACAGTTCGCCATTCCAGCCCTTGGCACCGCCGGAGCCATCCGGCTGCTGGCCCTTCTCGGCCTCGGCTACGCGGCTATCTGGATCCGGGCAACCACACGCCGCACGGGACCACTGCTCGCGTCTGGCGTGCTCATCGCGGCAACGGCGGCCGTGCCAGCCCAGGACCACCTGTGGCGCGTCCTCTCGGGCCAGCGCGACGTCGGCCGGCTCCTGTATCGCGAAGACGCATCGGGCGTGTCGAGTCTTCGCTTCCGCCCGGGGCAGCGGCCGACGGCCGAGGTGTTCGCCAACGGGCTCGGCCAGAGCATGTTGCCGCGCCCGCTCGACTCGCATCACGTGTTGCTCGGCGCGATTCCGACCCTGGTCCACCCGCGACCCGCGATGGTCGGCATCATCGGTCTTGGCTCCGGCGGCACCTTGTGGGGCGCCAGTGCCAGCCCGGCCACGGAACGCATCGTCGCCTGGGAGATCATGGCCAGCCAGCCGGCGCTCCTCATCGAGTACGCCGAGCGTACGCTCGACCAATCGGTGGCGTGGTTCCGCGGGGATCCACGCATCGACATCCGCCATGCCGACGGACGTCACGCGCTGCGCATGGGCAGTGAGCGGTTCGATGTCATCGAAGCCGATGCGCTCCGGCCGTCGTCGGCGTACGCGGGCAACCTCTACTCGCTGGAGTTCTTCCAGCTGCTCCGATCGCGACTGCGCGAGGGCGGGCTGGCGGCGACCTGGGTGCCCACGCCGCGAGTGCTCGAGACGATGCGCCGCGTGTTCCCGCACGTGGTCTACCTCGGCGACCTGGTGGCGCTCGGCTCCGACCAGCCGATCGTCGTCGACTGGACGGCCATCAGACGCCGCCTGGACGATGCGGCCGTGACGTCACACTTCGCCAGCGGACAGATCGACATCGTGCCGCTGATGGAGCCGGTGTTCCGGGCCGGCGCGGCGCCGCTGCCACCACTCGGGCCATTCGACCCGACACAAGTCAATACCGACATGCGGCCACGCGACGAGCTGCCGGCACGCTTGTCACGCCTCGCGGCGCTCTGGCGGTGAACCGCGGGGAGCTCAGTCGCGGCCCGCGATGGCCGCGGATGGCAGCGCCGTGCGGTCGCCGGAGCCTTACCAGCTGTCGCCGTCGCGTTCGTCGCAGGCGATGGGCGCGGTGAGATCCAGCGCGGCTGAGGCCGCCACGCGCAGCACCATCACGCCGTCGTCTTCGTCCTCGGCGCGCGTGAGCACGCCGTCGCGGCCGCGCACGAAGGCCGGTCCCTGCCAGCGTTCCCACCCGAGCCGCTCGTAGAAGTGCCACTCGCCGGTGGAGAGGACGCCGAGCTCGAAACGCGCCCGCACCAGCTCGTTCATCGCCGCCATCACGCGGCTCCCGAGGCCGGTGCCCTGCAGGTCTGGCCGCACGGCCACGGCCTCGACGTAGCCGGCCGAGAACTCACGCCCGCCAACCACGATCAGCCGTGGTACGACGGCGGCGTGCGCGATCACGTCATCGGCGTCGCCGATGAACGCGTGCCAGCCGCCGAGGGCGTGCGCCCAGTCGTCGTCCGTGAAGTCGTCGAACGCGGCATCCATCAGGCGGCGGCTGGCGGCGAGTTCGGCCGCCGGAACCTCGGCCGTGGTCAGAAGACGCACGTCGTGCATGGTCTCTAGGACGCCAGCGCGGCGCGCGCCGCCTCCACGATGGCGGCGATGTCGCCGGTGAGTCCACCGCCCTGGGCGAGGTCGGCCTTGCCGCCGCCCTTGCCACCGAACTGCGCCACGAGCGCCTTCAGCACGGCGCCGGCATCCACCGGCACGCCGGCCGCGCGGGCGATGACGACGAGCGCCGGCGAGGTGGCCGAGAACACGGCCGCGCAGGCACCGGGAGTGGCCGCGATCGACGCGGCGATGGCCTTGAGGCCGGGCGCATCCCAGCCGTCGAGCGCCTGGGCGACGACGACGCGGTCGCCGTGACGTGCGGCCGTGGTCACGAGGTCCGCCGCCACGTGTCCGGCGAGCTGCTCCTGCAGCGTGCGCACCGTGCGCCCGAGCGTCTTGTTCTCGCCCTGCAGCCGCTCGATGGCCGGCGCGAGCTCCACGGCCGAGACCGAAAGCGCGCGGTTCGTCGCCGCCAGTGCGTCGCGCCATTCGCGCAACTGCGTGAGCGCGCGAACGCCGCAGCGGAACTCCACGCGGGTACCGCCCTTGAACTTCTCCCAGCCGGTCACGCTGATGACACCGATGCCGCCGGTGCGCGCCACATGGGTGCCGCCACACGCCGAGAGGTCGTAGTCGGTCACGTCCACGAGCCGCAGCATGCCCGTGCGTCCGGATTCCTTGCGCAGCGGCAGCGTCGCCGCCTCTTCGGCGGAGACGAACCGCACGCGGACCTCGCGGTCCTGCCACACGACACGATTGGCGTCGTCTTCCGCGGCCGCGATCTCCTGTGCCGACACCTGGCGCCCGAGGTCGATGGTGGCGCTCGCGGTGCCGAGGTGAAAACTTTCCGTGCGTGCCTTGCAGATCGTCTCGAAGGCCGCCGACAGCACGTGCTGGCCCGTGTGCTGCTGCATGTGGTCGAAGCGTCGCGTCCAGTCGAGGGCGCCGTGCACACGGGCGCCGAGTTCCAGCGGCCCGTCGACGAGGTGCACGAGACGACCGTCCTCCTCATCGACGACGTCCAGCACCGCCCGTCCGCCGAGGCGGCCGAGATCGTGCGGCTGCCCGCCCGACGTCGGATAGAACGCCGTCGCCGACAGTGTCACCGCGAAGCGGTCGCCCGCCGGCGCGCAGGCCGTGACGTCGGCGTCGAACTGCGTCTGATAGGCGTCGGTGTAGTAGAGGCGGTCGGTCATGGCAGTCACGCGTGGGCGGTCAGGGGATCGAGGGCGCCGGCGGCGGCGAAGCCGTCGGCGCGCAGGCGGCAACTGTCGCAGTGGCCGCAGGGACGGCCATCGGCGGGCGGATCGTAACAGCTGTGCGTGAGGCCGTAGTCGAGGCCGAGCGACAGCCCCAGGCGGATGATCTCGGCCTTCGAGAGCGCGATGAGCGGCGTGTGGACCTTGAACGTGCGCCCTTCGACGCCCGCCTTCGTCGCGAGTCCAGCCAGTGTCTCGAACGCGCGGATGAACTCGGGCCGGCAGTCGGGATACCCCGAGTAGTCGAGCGCGTTCACGCCGATGACGAGGTCGGTCGCGCCGACGACCTCCGCCCAGCCGAGCGCGAGCGACAGGAACACGGTATTGCGCGCCGGCACGTAGGTGACGGGAATCACCGCCGGATCGATCGGCTGATCCTTCGGCACGTCGATGTCGGCCGTGAGCGCCGACCCGCCCATGCGCGAGAGCTCGACATCGATTTCGAGGTGGCGCACGACGCCGAGGGCGGCGGCGACACGCCGGGCCGCCTCGAGTTCGGTCACGTGGCGCTGGCCGTAACGGACGCTGAGGGCGTAGAGGTCGAAGCCGTCGCGCCGGGCCACGGCGGCGGCGGTGTAGGAATCGAGGCCCCCGCTCAGGAGGACGACGGCTGCCGGCATCGGTCTATCTTCCCACGCGACGGCGGGAGCCATGGACCGCAGCACGCCTCGACGGATGCATTCCCGCGGGAATCTGCTACAACCCGGAGTGTGCGCATCCGGGCCCTCCTGCTCATCTCGCTCCTCTCCTGCGCCTGTGCCGATTCGGCGCCCCCCCCCGCGGCGACGCCTCAGGCGGCCGGCCCGGTGGCCGTCATCGCCCTCGCCGCCGGTACGAGCGGCGACGCGGCCGGCCCCGCCACGGTGGACGTCACGGTGCCGGCCTCGGCCGCGCAGGCGCGGCTCGACCTGCCGGGCATCTCGCAGCCAGCCGACGAGCTCACCGCGGAACTCGAGGCTCTGGCCTCGGGCGAGGTGCGGCGCTGGCCGGTGGATGCCGCAGCCGGCGGGGTCTCGGTGACCGTACCGGGCTACGCGGTGCCCGCCGGCGAGCATGTGCTCACGCTGTGGCAGGGCGATGCCGCCGTCGTCGCGCGCTACCGTTTTCGCGTCAGCGTGCCGTGAGCGTGCGCCGGCCGGTCCTTGCACGCGGCCCCGGCGCCGAAGGACACTCTTGAGCTGGCACCCATGACGGACCGTCTTTTCGCGCAGCTCGACACCTCGCCGCTCTTCGACAAGCTCACGCCGCGCCTCAAGCGCGTGCTCGTGGGGTCGGCGGCGACGCGGCGGCTGGCGCCGGGCGATCGGCTGCTCGTGACCGGCGAGCTCAACACGTCGCTCTTCGTCATCGTCGAGGGCGCCGTGGACGTCGTGCTGCCGGGCATCGACGCGCCGCACGTGCGGCTCGGCCAGGGGGAATGCCTCGGCGAACTGTCGCTGCTCGACGGGCAGCCCGTGTCGGCCGACGTCGTGGCGGTCGAGCCGACGACGCTCCTCGAACTCGACCACGTGCAGGTGTGGTCGCTCATCGACTCGAGCGCCACGTTCGCCCGCAACCTGCTGCGCGTGCTCGCCGGCCGCGTGCGCCACGACCACACGGTGCTCGCCGAGGCCAGTGACGAACGGCGCCGCTTCGAGCGGCTGTCGATGGTGGACGGCCTGACCACGCTGCACAACCGCCGCTGGTTCGACGAGATGTTCCCGCTGCAGGTCGTGCGGCTGCTGCGCGAAGGCCGGCACGGCGCGCTGCTCATGGCCGACGCCGATCGCTTCAAGGACCTGAACGACCGCTACGGACACGCCGTGGGTGATGCCGCCCTGCGCCGCATCGGCAAGGCGATTCTGTCCGGCCTGCGCCCGGGCGACCTGCTGGCGCGCTACGGCGGCGAGGAGTTCGCGGTGCTGCTGGCCGACGTCGACGAGAATGCCGCCGTGGAAGTGGCCGACCGCCTGCGCCGCCAGGTGGCCGAGAGCGCGTCCGACGGCGCCCCGCAGATCACGCTCTCGGTGGGCGTCGCGGGCATCAAGCCGCACGAAGCCTTCGAGGCGCTCGTCGGCCGCGCCGATGCCGCGCTCTTCCGCGCCAAGGATGCCGGGCGCGACCGCGCGAGCCGGTAGGTCCGCGAGCCGGCCCCGCTAGACGCCGCGGACGTCGGCGCCCCAGATGTACTTGTGCACCTGGAGCTGCACGCGCACCGGCAGGCGGTCTTCGAGCACCCACTCGGACAGCGTCTTCGCGTCGAGGCCGCCGTGCACTGGCGACAGGTGCACCGCGGTGACGCGGGTCGCGAGATTCTCGCGCCGCAGCACGTCGCGCGCGTACTCGTAGTCGGCGCGGTCTGCGACCACGAACTTCACTTCGTCGTGCGGCCGGAGCCGCGCGAAGTTCGCGGTGTCGTGTTTCGCGGCTTCGCCGCTGCCCGGGCACTTCACGTCCATGATGACGGTCGCCCACGCCGGCACGTGTTCGATGCTGCGATGGCCGCCCGTCTCGATGAGCACCTGGTGGCCGCTCGCGTGCAGCCGCTCCATCAGCGGGTAGAGGTCCTTCTGCAGGAGCGGTTCGCCGCCGGTCATCTCGACGAGCGGGCAGCCG
This sequence comes from Acidobacteriota bacterium, assembly GCA_022842985.1. Classification (GTDB taxonomy): domain Bacteria; phylum Acidobacteriota; class Vicinamibacteria; order Vicinamibacterales; family UBA2999; genus CADEFD01. The sequence continues at coordinate 16,153 of JALHON010000072.1, forward strand.
TAGTCTTCGACGGCCGCGACGACCTCGTCCACGGACATCTTCCGGCCTTCGTGGAAGGCATACGGGCTGTCGCACCACACGCACCGCAGGTCGCAGGCGGTGAGGCGCACGAACACGCAGGGACGTCCGGCGTAGGACGACTCCCCCTGGATCGAATGGAAGATCTCGTTGACGGTCAGCATGGCCGCGGCGATGGTTGCCGCAATCGTTTATTGTAGACCGATGCCGACCGCCACGTTCTACACCAAGCCCACTTGAACGACCTGCAAGAACGCCAGGAGTTTCCTGGCCGACCGCGGCGTGGACGTCGAAGAGCGCGACATCAACAAGGCGCCGCCCACGCGCGCCTTCCTGGAACAGCACATCGATGCGAAGGACTTCCTGCGCTTCGTGAGCACGCGCAGCCCCGTCTTCAAGACCCGGCCGCTGCCGGCCTCGAAGAAGGAGGCCATCGACCTCATGATGGCGCAGCCCAACCTCATCAAGCGGCCGATCCTCGTGCGCGGCACGACGGTGACGTTCGGCTTCGACAAAGAGGCGTACGCGAAGGCGAAATGAGCGTGAGGATCGGCACGTCGGGGTGGAGCTACCCCGGCGGCCGAGGCACGTGGAACGGCGTGTTCTACCCGGCGAAGGACGCCCGCCCGCGCGGCTTCGACGAACTCGAGTTCTACGCGCGCTGGTTCGACGTGGTCGAGGTGAACTCGACCTTCTACGGGCAGCCGCGCGCGAAGACCACACAGACCTGGGCGGACCGCACGCCCCCCGGCTTCGAGTTCGCGGTGAAACTCTTCCAGAAGTTCACCCACCCGGCGATGTTCCTGGAGGCGGTGGCCGCCGGCGCGCCCGGCGCGTCGGACGAGGCGCTGGCCGCGGCCGGTGACGTGCGCCTCGCCGACGTGGACGAGTTCAAGCGCGGCATCGAGCCGCTGGCGCTCGCCGGCAAACTCGGACCGCTGCTCGTGCAGTTCCCGCCGAGTTTCACGGCCGGCGCCGCCGGCGTGGACTATCTGGGCTGGCTGCTGCGTACCTTTGCCGACTATCCGGTGGCCGTCGAACTGCGCCACAAGTCGTGGAGCGACGCCGGCGCGGACACCGCGGCGCTGCTCGCCGCCTACGGCGCGGCGTGGACGCTCATCGACGAGCCGAAGTTCCGCTTCTCGATCCGCCAGAACTGGGCGGCGCCGGTGGACACGGCACCCGGCCGCTTCGCCTACGCGCGCTTCCACGGCCGCAGCGCGGCGGAGTGGTGGAACCACGCCGCGGCGGAAGACCGCTACAACTACCTGTATTCGGCGGAGGAACTGGCGCCGCTCGGAGAGGCCGTGGCGAGCCTCGCGACGCAGGTGAAGAAGACGTACCTGTTCTTCAACAATCACTTCTCGGCGCAGGGGGTGGCCAACGCCGTCCAGTTGCGCCGGCAGCTCGGCGAGGAGGTGCCCTCGCCGCTGCCACCGGCGCTCGTGGAGCGCTTTCCCTGGCTCGAACCGTCTACTTGATGGTCATCCGCTTGACGACGTCTTCGGCCTGGATCTTCTGCACGACGTCCATGCCCGAGATGACCTTGCCGAACACGGTGTACTGCCCGTTCAGGCGGGCCACCGGCGCGAGCGTGACGTACATCTGACTGTCGGCCTTGGCGGGATCGCCGGCGTGGGCCATGGCCACGGCGCCGAGCACGTGCGTGCGCGTCTTGGTGATTTCGGCCACGCCGATCGGCTTGCCGCTGCCGCCCGTGCCCCAGCGGTCCTTCTTGGTCATGTCGCGGGTCTGCGGATCGCCCCACTGGATGACGAAGCCCGGCACGACGCGGTGGATCCGCTGACCGGTGTAGAAGCGCTGCTTCACGAGCTCGACGATGCGGGCGACGGTCTTCGGCGCTTCGGCCGGATAGGTTTCGAACTCGAACACGCCGCGCGAGGTCTCGACCACGATCACGGGACCAGCGGGGGCGGCAGGTGCCTGGGCGAAGACCGGAACGGCCATCACCAGCGCGGCCACAGCGAGGCTCGGCACGAGCCGACGAACACGGGACAGCATCAGGAGTCTCCTTTTCTCGAGTGGCCGACCTTCGTCACGCCGAGGCGCGGACAGTCGGCCACGACCGCACAATCGTCACACCGAGGGTACACCGGACGGCAGCAGTTTTGACCCCAGGTGACGAGATACAGATTCAGATACTTCCACCAGCGGGCGTCGGTCGCCGCATAGAGCGCCTGTTCGGTCTCGTCGGGCGTCGCCGTCTTCACCCAGCCCAGGCGATTGGCAATCCGGTGCACGTGTGTGTCGACACAGACATGCTCATGGCTGCCGAACGCCACGATGAGCGTGAGCGTGGCGGTTTTCCGCCCCACCCCGGGCAACGTCACGAGCTCGTCCACGGTGGACGGCACGCGGCCGCCGTATGCCTCGAGCAGCCGCTCGCAGGCGGCCTTCACGTGGCGCGCCTTGTTGCGGTAGAAGCTCACCGGATAAATCAGCGTCTCGATGTCCTTCAGGGAAAGCTTCGCCATCGCCTTCGGCGTGCGGGCCTTCGCGAAGAGCCGCGTGGACGCCGCAAGCGTGGTGGCATCCTGCGTGCGCGCCGAGAGGAGCGTGGCGATGAGCACCTGGAACGGGTCGGTCTGCTGCGACTCCGAGATCTTCTCGATCGCCGGCAGCTCCATGCCGTCGATCTGGCGGGCCAGTTCGCGGAGCACACGCTCGACGCGCGCCGGGTCGGGACGTCCGACGCGAACGCGCGGGCGCGGCGTGGCGGCGCCGGTGGCGGG
>JALHON010000073.1 GCA_022842985.1 Acidobacteriota bacterium
GCTGGGATACGAAGGGCTGGATCGGCCGCGATCGTGATCGCCTGTGGTTCCGCACGACGCCCCAGCGCCGACAGCACGAGCGCCGCCACGGCGCACACCGCGGCCAGCGCCACGAACGAGCCGGTGAACTCGGGCCAGCCGCCAAGGAGCCGCGCGCGATTGCCGAGTTCCGGCGCCAGGATGGCGGCGGTGAGGGTGCCGAGCATCACCGTGGACACGGCGCGGCCGGCGTCGCGGGCGTCCACGAACTCGGCGGCGGCGAAGCGGTACTGCTGCACGAACGCCATGTTGGCGCCGAGCAGGAAGCCCGCCACGCACAGGCCGGCGAACGAGGCGGCCGCCACGCTAACAGCGCAGAGCAGCGCGGCGACGACCGCCATCGCGGCGCTGCCGATGAAGGCCGGCTTGCGGCCGATGCGCTGCATGAGCAGGGCGGCGGGAATCGACGTCAGCGCAACGCCGAGCACCGAGAGCGACAGCGGCAGCGTGGCGAACGCCGGCGACGGCGAGAGCGCGGTGCCGACGATGCCGCCGAAGGTGACGAGGACGATCGTGCCCGAGGCGGCGCAGGCCTGTGCCAGCGCCAGAATCCAGACGTCACGCATCCAGGCGATGGTACTCGACCGCGTCGGCGCCGGGCACGCGGCGTGTCGCTCAGCGCCGCGGCGCCGCCGTTCCCAGCCGGCCCGCCACGTCCTCCCACGCGAAGAGCAGGAAGTTGCGGGGCGTGCTGTTCATCATGACGAGCAGCCCTTCCGCGTATCCCGGCAGCGTCACCGAGGACACGTCGAGGCCATCGGTCTCGTCGGCAGGCGTGGGGATCACGTGCAGCAGCGGCTGATCGTGCGGCCCTCCTGGGCCTCCGGCCCGCGGATAGATCATCAACCGGGTGCCGCCCGGCACCTGGTCGCTCGAGACGAGGTAGCCCGACCCGTCAGCGTGGCGATAGAGCGCCAGCCCTTCGCGATCGCCCAGATAGCCAGTGCGGCCAAGCACCGCCAGTTCGGTCGCCGCCTCCGGATGATCGGGATCGGCGTGCCACTTCCGCAGGCCGAACCGCTCATCGGCGAAGTAGACGTAGCCGAGCTCGTCATCCACCGCGACGGCTTCGATCTCGCCGGCCTCACCGGCCTGGGGGCCGAGGCCACTGAACGCACCGAACCTCCGCACGAGCCGCGCCGCGGGACCACCCGGGCCGATGGTCAGGTGGTATTGCCACAGGTAGGCGGTGGCTCCGCCAGTCTTCGGCGCGACGAGCGCGAACACGGCGCCGTCGCGCGGGCGCTTGTAGAGCGCGATCCCCATCGGCTCGGCGGCCTCGCCGGTCTGGCCTTCGAGTATCGGCAGGCCGGCCGGTGCCAGGTCCTGAACGGGGCCTCCGTCGGCCGGCAGCGAAAAGATCCGCAGGCGATGCTGCAGGCGCTCGGTCACGACGGCGATGTCGAGCGGGCCGGACGGCGACTCGAGCCCGTACTCGACATCGACGTTATTCGGCCGGTCGAGTGGCGTGATGCTCTGGCGCAGCTGACCGTCGAGGCCGAACACGTGCAAGCCGCCGTTGGCCGCGACCTTGTCGGTCGCCAGAATGAGACTGCGGGCGGGATCGACGGGGTGGACCCAGATGGCCGGATCGTCGGGATCATGCGGCACGACGCCGGTGGCACGCACGGGCACCAGGGGCGACGGCGCAGCGGCGGGTCCGGACGAGCCACACCCGGTGACTATCAGTAGCCCAAGCACACAGACGATGGCCTTCAGTCGCATCTCCCCGCATGCTACCCGCGCCAGACCGCCGCGCTGCGACGTCGAGGCAACGTCGAAGTGACGATTGCACAACGCGACCTCCAGCCCGGCCGTGAATCGACGCGTATTCGTTACATCAGCGCAACGAACGCGCCACACGCTCTGTCTACCGTCGTCAGGTGCTTACAGGATTCCACCTCTCCCTGACCCTGACTCTCACCCTGGCGCTGGCTCCGGTGTTCGTGGCCGTCGGCGCCGCCCCGGCCTCCGCGCAGATGGACCGCGCTTACCTGTCCGGCGTCGTGCGCGACCCCTCCGGCGGCGTCGTGCCCGACGCTCAGGTGGAGGTCACGCTCGTGGCGACCGGTCTCACCCGGACGACCCGCAGCGACACCAGCGGCCTGTACCGCGTGCCGGCGCTGCCGGCGGGCGTGTTCGTCGTATCGGTGGCCAAGGACGGCTTCGAAGCCGTGGCCCTCGCCGACGTGCGGCTCGGGGTCGGCGAGAACCGGACGCTGGACGTCACCCTGACGGTGGGCGCCGTCACGAGCGAAGTCACCGTGACGGCACCGCTCGCCGGCGCCGATCGGCAGTCGGCGGAAATCGGCAGCACGGTCTCGCGCGCGCAGATCGAGGCCACGCCGCTCAACGGCCGCAACTGGGCCACGCTCATGACCTTCGCGCCTGGAGCCACCAACACCGGCGAAGGCAATCAGGGCAACATCCGCTTCTTCGGCCGCGCCCGCGACGACAACAACTGGACGTTCGACGGCGTCGACGCCACGGGCGTGAAGGACCCGCGGCAGGAAGCGTCGCTCAGACTGGTCATGTCGGCCGAAGCCATCGCGGAGTTCCGCGTCAGCTCGACCGGCTACACGGCCGATGGCGGCACGGGCGCCGGCGCGCAGGTGAACCTCGTCTCCCGCGCCGGCAGCAACCAGTTCACCGGCAGCCTCTTCAGCTACTTCCGCGACGAGGCACTCGACGAGCGCCGCGTGCTCGACAGCCTGCCCACCGAGCCGCCCTTCCGCCTGAATCAGTATGGCGTCTCCTTCGGCGGCCCGATCGTGAAGAATCGCACCTTCTTCTTCGGCACGTTCGAGGGCCTGCGCCAGCGGCTCGATGTCGCCAATCAGACGGCCGCGCTCGTGCCGAGCGCCGCCTATCGCGCCCGCGCCCAGGCCGCACAGCCGGCGCTGGCGCCGGTGCTGGCCGCGTATCCGGCGGGCACCAGAGCCACGACGAATCCGGACGTCGATGAGTACTTCGGGCGGCGCCGTCTGACGTGGAACGAAGACAGCTTCCTCCTGCGGCTGGATCACAGATTCGACGACCGCACGCCGGTCTTCCTCCGTGTGAATGGCGTGAACGGCGTCATCGACAGCGAGGTCCGCAGCGACCTGCTCGAGACGCGACGGTCCGAGACCTTCCCGATCAACGCCACCGGACAGGTGCAGCGGATCTTCTCGGCGAACGTGCTCGGCGAAGTGAAGTTCGGCTGGAACCGGTCGCCGCTCGAGCGTACCGATCGGGGCCTCGGCGAGGAAGGCTACGAAATCCGCAACCTGTTCACGCCGACCAGGCCGACCCTCTTCAACGAAGAAAAGCCGCAGTCGTTCACGACGCTGGCCAACATCGTGGTCACGCGCGGCCGCCACACCCTGAAGGCCGGCGCGGAGTATCGCGCCATCCACGTCAACGTGGCGAATTCCGCCGCCACGAGCGTCCGCTGGAACTCGGGCGCCGACTTCCTCAACAACGTCACCAACCGCATCCGCATCGACGGCGAGCTGCCGCTGCAGGAAGGCCGCCGCTGGTACGGCATCGGCTACGCCCAGACGGAGTGGCGGGCCACCGAATCGCTCACCGTCAACGCCGGCCTGCGCTACGAGTACTACTCGGTGATGAAGGAGGCCAACGGCAACGGCAACGTGCTCGACCTGGAGGCCTGCCCGCCAACCGCCACGAGCATCTTCTGTGCGCCGGGGACGGCGTGGTACACGAGCGACCCGAACAACTTCGCCCCACGGCTCGGTGTGGCCTGGACTCCCGGCGCCGGCTGGGTGGTGCGCGGTGGCTACGGCATCTACTACTCGAGCGGCCAGAACGACGACGTCATGGCGGCCATCGACAGCATGGCCGTGCGCGGCGAGCTCCTGACCCCCGCCTCCTACCCGGTGGCACCGTTCACGTCGCGCGTGCTGTCGGCCGCCAACAGCCGTCCGCGAGCGATGCAGCGGGAACGCGACGACATGTTCGCGCACATCTACAGCGCCTCCCTCCAGCGCGAGCTGCCCGGCGGCCTGACGGCGCAGGCGGCCTACGTCGGCTCGCGCGGCCGCAACGCCTTCAACCGCATCTTCGTCAACACGATCGACCTGGCCAACGGACGGCGGCCGGCGGCGCCGTTCCTGACGACGCAGATCGATCGCAAGAGCTGGATGGGCGAGACCGAGTACGACGGGCTGCTGCTGTCGCTCCAGCGTGGCCTGCGGGCCGGGCTCCTCGTGCAGGCGAACTACACACTGGGCCGTTCGCGCGACAACAACGCCGGCAACGGCGAAGGCAGCGAGTGGCAGGACGCCCGGTGTGGCGACTGCGAGTGGGGCCCGTCCGATTTCGACGCGCGCCACAACTTCGCGTTCAACGCGGTGTACCAGCTGCCGTTCGGCGCTGGACGGGCGCGCATGACGTCGGGTCTCGGGTCCGCGCTGCTTGGCGGCTGGGACCTGGCGGCCGTCGTCTACGCCCGCTCCGGCCGCCCCGTGAACGTCCTCGTCAACCGCACCGGGCCCGACGGCAACGACGTCAACCAGCGCCCGAACCTGCTGACAGGCGTCGAGCCGGTGGCGGGTGAGACCAGCCGGTGGTTCAACGCGGCCGCGTTCGCGGTGCCGGCGGCCAGCGAATTCGGCAACGCGCCGCGCAACGGCTTCCGCGGCCCCGGGGCGTGGCAGATCGACCTGTCGCTGTCGCGTCGCCTCCGCCTGGGCAGTCGCGCCGGACTCGAGCTGCGCGTCGACGGCTTCAACATCGCCAACGTCGACCAGTACGGCAACCCGGCCCGCGACTTCACGCAGCCGCTGACCTTCGGCACGCCGACGCCGCTCAACAGCCAGCCGACCGGCACCGGCACGGCGCGTCAGTTCCAGCTCAGCGCGCGCGTGAGCTTCTAACGGACAACAGACGGCGGCCCGTCACTGCTGCGTGGCCGCCGTCTTCGTCTTCTTCTGCGCGGCGAGGAACGCGAACGCCTTCGGCAGCTGCGGCACGACGACGTCGGTGTGGTTGCCGCCGGGCACCTCGACATACGTCACCGTGGCACCGGCGGCCTTGAGTGCCGCCACCATCGTGCGCGACCCGCTGACGTTCACGGTGGGGTCGGCATCGCCGTGCACGACGTACTGCGGAATCGCCTTCATCCGCGCCGCGGCGGGCGGTGAGCCCACACCGGAGAACGGCACGAGCGCGGCCCAGAGATCCGGGTACTTGGCGCCGAGCGCCCACGTGCCGATGGCGCCCATCGAGTGGCCGATGAGGTAGATGCGCGACTCGTCCACCGCGTACTGCGCCTTCATGCGCGCCAGCACTTCGAGCACGTCCTTCTCGCTCAACTCGGTGCGGCGCTTCGCCGCCGCGTCGCCGCCGCTCATGAGCGGCGAGCCGTAGAACCCGTCCACGCGGTAGCCGAGGGGCGCCACGAGCAGGAAGCCGTGCTGCTCGGCGAGTTGCGGGGTCACACGCGCATAGGACTCGAAGAACGAATCCTCGGTGCCGCCGAGCCCATGCAGCGCCACGACGAGCGGCGCCGGCCGCGCCGGCTGGTAGCCAGTGGGCACATAGACGCGATACGGCATGACTTCGTTGGCGCCCTCGAGTACGTAGTGCCGCTCGAAGTCGCCGGTGCGGCCGGCAAACGGATCGGTGCCGGCCCTGGCGGCCGCGGCCACCGCCTCCGCGGCGGTGAGCTCGGCCGCCACGTCGAAGCCACCGAGGCCGACGCGACCACGGTTCACCTTGTGGATGTAGTCGGCGGGATAGGCAACGTCGGCCCTGAGCGTGGCCGGCACGGCGGCCGCCGCCGCTTCGAGGGCCGCGAGGCGGCGGTTGAGTCCGGCGTGCAGCACGACGGCCAGCGTCGTCGTGCCAATCGGGGTCGCGCCGTCGCGCACGACGGCCTCGAGCTGATACGCGCCGTCGGGCACGCCACTCACCGTGACATCGAGATCGAAGGGAGACTCGCGCAGGTCGCGGCTCGGCCCGTCGAACGATCCGAGCACGCGCACCACGTCGAGCGTCGGCGCCGCCCCGCCCGCGCCGGCCACGCGCCGCAGGAGGCGCACGTCCACGGCAAGGGCCGGCGAGAGCTCAATCGCCGGCCGGTAGATCTGCTCCAGACGCACGGTGTAGGGCGCGGTCGAATCGACCACGGTGCGCTCGGCGCGCAGCACGAGCGAGTGCTGATAGTCGAGCTGCGGGGTCCACGCCCGGCCGTCGAGCAGCGTCAGGCCGCGGGCAATCTGCCGGCGCACCTCGCCCGTCTGGCCGAGCTTCGTCGCCTCGGCAATGGCCGCATCCACCGCATCCACCTGGGCCTTCAGCTCGCCCTCCGGCTTCACGGTGGCCTTCCGCGTGTTGTAGAGCACGCGCGTGAGGTTGACGTTCGGCAGGGCCTGCGCCGAGGCCGCGGCCGGCACGGCCAGGCAGAGCACGAGCGGAAGGATGAGGACGCGTCGCATGGACGACATCCTACTCCCGCTGGAGGTGTGCGGCACGTCCGGGCAGCCGCAGCACCGCGGCGTCGGTCCAGGCGTAGCAGAGCGCCGCGTTGGCGCCGCCGTCGGCGCTGGCGTAGACGGTGCGGTCGACGACCTGCGCGCCGTGCCGCTCGTAGAACCGCCGCGCGCCGGTGTTGGCGTCGAACACCCACAGGTGCAGGCCACGCGGCCAGTGCCGGGCTTCGATCTCCTCGGCCGCCCGCGCGAGCAGCCGCCGCCCGAGCCCGGCGCCGCGCGCGCCGTCCACGACGTGCAGGTTGTCGAGCAGCGTGCCGCGCGCCGGGTCGGCATCGGCGATGAGGTAACAGAATCCCACTGCCATGCCGTCCTGCTCGGCCACGACACCCGCGTGCGTCGCCACCGGCGGAGCCAGGCGCCGCGTCCAGTGCGTGCGCCGTTCGGCCTCGGCCTCCGTATCCAGGTACGCGTCCGTGAAGATGCCGCGATAGGCGGTGCGCCAGCTCGCCACATGCAGCGCCGCCACGACGTCGATATCGTCGGTGCGCATCGGCCGCAGCACGAGGTCCGTCGCCGGCGCGAGGGGCTCGCTCATGCCGCCGGCCCCCGCCATCCGCCCGTGCGTTCGAGCGCCGCCGCGAGCGTCGCCACGCGAGAGAGCCACACGTCGAACCGTTCGGCGTCGAGCGCCTTCGGGGTGTCGTGGAAACACTGCAGTCGCCCCTCGGTCACCCACACCGTGCCGGCGTCGGCCAACGAGGGCACGTCGAAGAGGCCGGTGAATGCCTCGCGCGTGGGCGCGTCGAGCCAGCCCTCGCGCACGACGACGCCGTCCTGCCACACCGTGAAGCGCCGGTCGAATGTGGCGTCGCCGGTCTTCATCGGCGTGGAGCCGAGGCGCGCCAGGGTGCCACGCTCGGCGACATCGACGTTGTGCATCGTCCAGCGCGACCCGGAGAGTGGGGCTTCCACCAGCGTGAGGAATCCGCGGGGCCCGCGGTAGCTGCTGCCGCCTCCGGGGGATCGCATCTCGCGCCGCACGGTCAGCGGCCGGCCGCCGGCCGTCACCTCGAACGAGGCGGTGTAGGCGTCGTCGCCCGGGCGCACGGTTGCCTGGCGGGACGCGGCGAGCGCCGCGAACCGCCGCGCCATGCCGCGGTTCCGCACCGACGTCTCGAACAGCATCACCAGCAGGGCGAAGACGAAGAACGCCAGACACCCCTGCACCCACCCGGGCAGCTCCTGGATACCGGTGATGAGTTCGTCCATGGCGGCGATTCTACGAGCGATCGGCGACGAGCGTGAGCCCGCCCACGGTGAGCACGATGCACGCGCCGGGAAAGAGCGCGAGCCACGGCTCGGTCGTCATCGCCGACTGCGCCTGATAGAGCATGCTGCCCCACGTCGCATCCGGCGGCTGCACGCCCACGCCGAAGAAACTGAGCGCGGATTCGACCAGGATGGCGCGGCCCACCGCGAGCACCGCCGCTGTGCGGATAGCGCCGGCGGCATTCGCCAGCACGTGCCGCCAGACGATGCGCACGTGCCCGGCGCCCACGGCGAGGGCTGCGGTCACGTAGTCGCTGCCGGCGAGCGCGCGCACCGACGCGCGCGTGACGCGCGCGGTCTCCATCCAGCCCACCGCGCCCACGAGCAGCACGAGCGCCCCGACCGACGGCTGCAGCGTGGCCGCGGCCACCATGAGCAGCAGCAGACGCGGCATCGAGAGCACGGCGTCGGTGAACCGCATCAGGAGCGCGTCCACCCAGCCGCCCACGTAGCCGGCCAGCGCGCCGAAGGCCACACCCACACTCACGGCGACGAGCGCCGAGAGCAGGCCGATGGCAATCGAGACGCGGCCGCCGAAGAGCGCGCGGCTCAGTACGTCGCGGCCGAGGTCGTCGGTGCCGAACCAGTGCGCGAGCGACGGCGCGGCGCGGCGGCTGGCGAGATCGATGGCATCGGGCGCGTAGGGCGCGGCAAGCGGTGCCACGAGCGCCACGAGCGCGAGCACGACGAGCAGCGCGCCGCCCTTCTTCACGCGCCCACCCGGGGATCGAGCCACGCGTGCAGCAGGTCGGCGAGCAGGTTGAAGATGATGACGGCGACCGAACTCGCCATGAGCAGCGCCATGAGCACCGTGTAATCGCGCCGGCCGAGCGCTTCGGTGAAGAGGCTGCCCACGCCGGGCCACGCGAACACACTTTCGGTCACGACCGCGCCCGGCACGAGGAGCGCCGCATCGAGCAGCACCACCGTGGCCACCGGCGCGAGCGCGTTCGGGAGGGCATGCCGCAGGAGCCGCGCGCGTGCTGGAAGTCCGCGGGCGCCGGCCGCCGTCACGAACGGCGCGCCGAGCACTTCCACCATCGATGCGCGGAGGTAACGCATCCACGCCGCCGCGTGCACGAAGGCGAGCACCGCCGCCGGCATCAGCAGGAACGACAGGCGCGCGCCCACGCTGCCGTCCGTCGCGCGGCCGGCCGATGGCAGCCAGCCGAGGCCGATCGCGAACGCGAGCTGCAGCATCAGCCCGAGCCAGAACGCCGGCAGCGACACGCCCACGGCCGCGACACTCGAGAGCGCGCGATCGACGAGCGTGCCCTTGCGCACGGCGGCCACGAGCCCCGCGGGCAACGCCGCCGCCACGGCGAGGACGAACGACGCGGCGAGGAGTTCGGCAGACGCCGGCAGACGTTCCACCACGCGGTCGAGCACCGGACGGCCGTCGCTGAAGCTGTAGCCCCAGTCGCCGGTGACGAAGGCGCCGAGCCAGCTCACGTACTGCACCCAGAGCGGGCGGTCGAGGCCGAGCGCCCGTTTGAGGCGTTCGAGGTCCTCGGGCCGCACGCCCGGATTCGAGAGGTAGACCTCGAGCGGTCCGCCGGGCACGAGCTGCAGCAGGCCGAAGGCGATGGCCGAGACGAGCAGCAGCAGCGGCACCGCCTCGAGCACGCGGCGCAGGGCCAGGCGCGCGAGTGGTCCTACTCGAGCGTCCACGCGTGCACGTTCCAGAACGGCCCGGTGTTGGTGGGATTCCCGGTGAAGCCCTTGAGGCGCGCCGGCACGGCATCGAGCTTGGTCACGCCGTAGAGCGGAATCTCGATGGCAAGATCAGCGATGCGCGCCTGCGCCTCCCGAAGGATCCGCGTGCGCTCGGCCTGGCTCACGGCGCGATCGGCCGCGTAGACAAGCGCCGTCAGCGCGTCGTCGGTCACGTAGTTGATGTTGCGCCCGTTGGGCGGCATGCGGTCTTTCGCGAAGAAGAGCGTGAGCTCCGGATCGGCCGGCAGCTGCCACCAGTGCAACATCGCGTGGAACTTGCCCTCGAACCACAACTTGCTGATGCTCGTGCCATCGTGGAGCTGCACGGCTGCCTCGACGCCGACATCCTTGAACTGTCGCTGCAGCACCTGCGCCACGTTCTCGCGCACGGCAAAGCCCGCCTGGGTGATGAGCGTGAAGCGGAAGGGCTGGCCGCCCTTGTCTCGCACGCCGTCGCCGTTCGTGTCCTTCCAGCCGGTCTCGTCGAGCAGGGCGCGGGCGCGCGCCGGATCGAAGGCGTACTGGCGCACCTGCGGGTTGTGCGCCCACGACACCGGCTGCACCGGGCCATGCGTGACCGGCGCGAGGCCTTCGAGGATGGTCGTGGAGATGAGCCCGCGATCGATCGCATGGGTGAGCGCCTGGCGCACGCGCACGTCGGCGAAGGCAGGGAACGCGCGCTGGTTGAGCGTGACGTGTTCGTAGCCGTTGCCGTCGATCTTGTGCACCGACACACCGGGAATCGCCGCCACTTCGCGGTGCTTGTCCCACGGGAACATCACCACCATGTCCACTTCCCCGCTCTTGAGCTGATTGATGCGGGTGGTGGTATTGGCGATGAAGCGGAAGGTCAGCGTCTTGATCGCGGCGGGCCGGCCCTGCCAATAGTCCGGCACGGCCTCGAGGCGGATGAACTCGCCGCTCTTCCACTCCGCGACCTTGTAGGGGCCGGTGCCGAGCGGGGCGCGGTTGTAGTCGTTCGCCGTGTCGATGTCGCGCCCCTCGAGCACGTGCTTCGGCAGCGTGCCGCGCACGAACTGCAGCTGGTAGGGCGCGTAGATCTCCTTGTAGTGCAGCACGGCCGTGAGCGGGTCAGGCGTGTCCACGCTCGTGATGCGATCGAAGCCGTCCGTGCTCTCGGGGTTGTAGGCGGGGCTGTTGATGGCCTCGACCGTGAACTTCACGTCGGCGGAGGTATGCGGCGTGCCGTCGTGCCATTTCACGTCGGGCCGCAGTCTCCACGTGACGTCCATGCCGCCGTCCGCGCGCAGCACGACACCGCCGTTCTCCACGGTGGGCACCGAGGCAGCGAGCAGCGCCACGACTTCCATCTTCTCGTTCGTCGTGACGAGCCCTTCCACCACACACGTCTCGATGTCTTCGAGGATGTGCGTGCTGAAGCGGTTGAGCGTATCGGGCTCGCGGTCGTAGCCGACCGTCAGCCGGTCCGTGGGCTTCGCCGAGGCCGGCGCGCCCGTGGCCGCGGGTGTCGGCCCGGGCGCGCCACCGCCGCAGGCCCCCGCGAGAAGCGCCATGACCACCGCGCCACCAGTGCAGAATCTGCGCGTAGTCTGGCCCCAGCCAGAATGGGGACAGTCCCTCCTCATGAGCGGGCCTCCTCGGCCAGCATCAGCTTCGAGATGAGGGCCACCGGGATGGCGCCGTACGAGAGGAAGCGGTCGTGGAAACGTCGCATCGAGAAGCGGGCCCCTTCGCGGCGCCGGATCTCGGCGCGCAGGCGGTGGATTTCGCGGGTGCCGAGCCAGTACATCACGGCGGCGCCCGGATACATGCTGTTGCGGATGGCTTCGCCGCGCGCGGCCGCCCGGCTCATGAACGCCTGGTCTTCGTAGTGCCAGGTGATGGACGGGATGCTGGCGCGTCCGGTGTGCAGCCTGAGATCAGCGACGGCCCTGGCCGCGATCCTGACGCGCGTGTGCTGCTGCGCGATGGCGTCGAGCGGCGTGAGGAAACCGATCTCCTCCATCAGATCGCAGACGTAACAGGCCCAGCCTTCGGCCAGGCTGCCGCCGGTGAACATGCTGAGACGGCAGGCGGCGTCCACCGCCGCGACGCGGCCGATGCGCGAGGCGCCGCGGTACGCATGGTGGTTCTGCACGTGATGGCCGATGGCGCCGTGGTGGACCACGTGATTGAGCGTGATGACACTGTCGTTCCACTGCCGGAGGCGCGCCGTGACCTCTTCGCCGGTGAGCCCGTCGAGCGGCGCCACGACATAGTCGAAGACACCGACCGGATCGAAGGGTGCCGGCGAGCGGTAATGCAGGTAGTAGAGCTTCGGCGCGGCGTCCCGGGTGTGCGCCGGGAACGGCACGTAGCGCAGCGGCGCGTCGGGCCAGGTCACGAGGTCGTGCGCCTCGGCGGCGGCCCGGCACGCGTCCCACGTCTCCTGGAAGCGCGCGAGATACTGCGGCGGCGACGGATGCTGCTCCGCCAGCTGCTCCTGCACGGCCGGCCAGCCGCCGTGCGGCGCGGCCATCGTCTCGAGCGTGGCGCGCGCCTCGGCCAGCGCCGCCGTGGCCTCGTCGAGCAACTCTGAGAGCGGCGTCGTCACCCAGTGCCCGCGACGCACGAGCAGTTCCAGCAGGATCTGCGGCGCCGATTCGCCGGTGGGGCCGATGTCGGCCAGACCCTTCGGCTTCCCGCGGCCGAACCACGAGGTGGCGATGCCGGCCGAAGCCATGTCCGGCACGGCGAGCCAGGTCGCGAAGGCCGTGAAGGCCTCGCTCGCGGCGACGGAGACGCGCGCCCAGCGTTCCGCGTCGATGCCAGGCGCGTGCCCCTGAGCCACTTCGTCGCGCACCCAGGCCGGCAGCGTCTGCGCAAAGAGCGGCACCGCGGCGTCGCAGTCCTGCCGCGCCTTCATCTTCCAGTCGAGCGGCGAAGACGCCATCGTCTGCGACGCCTGCGCGAGAAACGCGGGAATCGCGCCGAGACGCGCTTCGGCACTCGCCAGCCGCTCGGCCAGCGGCGCGAAGTCGCGCGTCACAAGACTCAGCACGCCGAAGATGGCTTCGCCGGTCCAGAGCGACGGATTGCGGTGCACGAAGTGGCCGCTCTCGTGTTCGGCGAGCGCGATCTCGAGCGCGGCATCGGCGAGCGCGAGGTCCACATCGCCCGGGAACGCGCGCACGTCTGCGTCGGGCACACGTCCCGCGCCCTCGAGCTCCCGGCGCAGCGCCCGCAGCTCCTCGGCCTGCGCGCCAAGGGCCGCCGGCGACCAGTCGGGCAGCGCGCCGTCGTGCTGGTGCAGCCCGGTGAACGTGGCGGTGACCGGCCGCTGCCGGTAGAACGCCTCGAAGACGCGGTCGAGCGCGGCGCTGGCCGCGTCGGCCGCCCCTACGCGAGCGGGAGCGTCACCCATCGCCGTTCCCGGAACGAAAGTTCGACGGCGTTGATCGTCTCCTGCACCCAGGCACCGTCGTCGAAGTTGCCCTCGTTGGAGGCGTCATCCGCGAGGATCTCGCCGATGAAGCTGCTGACGAGGTTCGCGTAGAAGAGCGTGCGCCACGATTCTTCGGACGACCCGCCCGGCGGGTAGAACTCGGCCGGCACCTCGGCGCGCGTGAACTCCACGTGGTCCTTGCCGGCCAGCCAGATGCGTTCGCAGATGCCGTGTTCCTCGACCAGCCGGCAGATGATCGCCCCTTCGCTGCCGTAGAGCCGCGCTTCGATGCCGGGGTAGTTGCCCACGGTGACGTAGCTCGTCTGGATCGAGCAGAGCGCCCCGTTGGCGAACTCGCCGAGATAGATGTCGCCGTCGTCGATGTTCATGCGCTGCATCTTCCCCGTCGCCCGCACCATGCGGTTGGGGATGAAGTTGCGCATCGTGCCGACCACCTGCGACAGATCCGACCCGACCATCAGGTGCGAGATGTCGATGACCGGCGCGCCGTAACCTTCGAGCGACGACACGTGCAGGATGTTCGGGTCGGCGTTCGGATCGACCTGCCGCAGCGGGTTCATCGGGTCGAGCCACTGCGAGTTCTGCTCGTAGCCGTTGAAGATGAAGGGCGTGCCCACGTAGCCGTCCGCCACGAGCTTGCGGAAGTAGCGCATCGCCGGCGCGTAGCGGAAGGTGAAGCCGAGCTTGGTCTTGAGCCCCTTCGCCCGCGCCAGATCCGCGGCGCGCCGCGTGTCGCGGAAGTCGAAGGCGACCGGCTTCTCGCAGAGCACGTGTTTCCCGGCCTCGAGCGCTGCCCACGACAAGGCGAAGTGGGTGCTGCTCGGCGTGCAGACGTCCACCATGTCGAGATCCGCGCGGGCGATGAGCGCCTCGTGCGAGTCGTAGACGTGGGGAATGCCGAACTGCCGGGCGGCCTCTTCGGCGAGCTCCTTCTTCGGATCGGCGATGGCCACGATCTCGCACCGCTGGTCGCGGGCGAAGCCTGGAAGGTGGGCGGCGCGAGCCCAGGTACCGGCCCCGAGCACACCGACACGAACGCGACGGGAAGACGACATGTGGCCGCGATGATAGCGCGAGCGGCGGGCCTCGCTCAGGCGCAAGGCCGGGCGCAGCCGCGCCCACCTGACAATCAACTGTTATCGTATGCGCATATGATACGCTGCCGACATGCCGAGGAAAGCGGTGTCTGTCACGCTGGATGAGGTCAATCTGACCTGGCTGCGCGGCCGCGCCCGCGTGACGGCGCAGGGCAACCTCAGCGAGGCGCTCGACCGGTTGCTCACAGAAGCGAGAACGGGTGGCCGGCGCGCGCCGGTACGGTCGGCGGTCGGCCTGGTCACGTTGCCAGTGGACGATCCGGACCTGGCGAAGGCCAAGGCCGCGGTCCGTCAGTTGTTCGACGAATCGCTGTCACGGCCCCTGGTCGCCCGGGAAGACAGCGCCGCCTACGAAAGTGAGACGCCGAAGGCCCGGAGGAAACGCGCAGGCACACGCCGTGGCTGACGTCGCCGTCACCGATACGCACGCGTTGCTCTTCCACACGTCGAGTGCGTCCGCACTCGGACGGCGCGCGGCCTCACACTTCGCGGCCTGCGAGTTGGAGCAGGCGATCGTCTACGTGCCCGCGGCGGTCGTCTGGGAAGTCGCGGTGCTTTCGCGCACTCGCCGCCTGCTGCTGAAGACCTCGGTGCGCGACTACTTCGATCACGTGTTCTCGAACCCGTGCTTTCAGTATCTCGACCTGAGCATGGAGCAGATCCTCGAGGCACACGACCTGACCTTCACGCGCGACCCGTTCGACGGATTGATCGTTGCCGCGGCGCGATCGCTCGACGTGCCGCTCATCACGCGCGACGAGGCGATCCGCGCCTCAGGCGTCGTGCGTACGCTCTGGTAAATCGGCGAGCCGGTAGACGCCGCGGGCGGGCGACACGGCGAAGCCCTCGGCCACCAGCGCGCGATTGCCGAGACCGGCGTCGGGACGGCTGAGGCCGGTGACGCGCGCAAGTTCGCCGGGCACGGTCATCCCCGCGGTCGTCAGGAACGCGCGGGCGATTTCCCGGCGCGCGACCTCCGGCTTCACGCGCTCGGTGAGCGCATCGCCGAAGCGGCCCACGGCCAGCGTCCAGATGTAGGTGAACCACGGCGCATAGAGCACTTCGCTCGGCACGACCAGCATCGCCGCCTGCAGTTCGTCCATCGCCTTCGTGAAGGTTGCGCGGTCCTTGATGCCGGCGTCAGCGCGCAGGTCGGCCGTGGCCATCTCCCATTCCTTGCGCAGCACCTTGAGGATGGCGCGGGCCGGCGCGCTCAGGCGCGTCGCTTCGTCGGCCTTGCGCAGGCCGTAGAGCGCGTGAAAATGCGGAATCAGCCGCGGCGCCAGGAACATCGCCTTGCCGCGCGCCAGCTTGGCGTAATACACCTTGCCGCGGCGGATGACGTCGTCCTTGAGCAGCCACGTGTGCGACGCTTCCGGGTCCTTCTGCACGTTGCGCGGCATCACGGCGTCGCGGCGGCCGCAGACGGCGACATAGAGCGAGGGCCCGGGCTTGCGCGAGTCGGTCAGACAGGCAGCAAAGCCCACCTGCTCGACGAACTGCTCGGCGTCGTAGGCGGATTCGACCTGCCGCGTGCCTTCGCGGCGCCAGCGCCGGTCGCGGAAGTCTTCGATGTCGTCGGGCAGCGTGGGGCGGGGCATCGACGCGAGCATCCTAGCCGGTCGCACGGGGCGCGGCCAACGCGATATCCTCGCAGGGGCCCGTCGTCATGTCGTCCCTTCCCACATCTCAGGCGCGGTGGCCCGTGCGTGCGACGGGCGCCCCGACGGGCATGCACGTCGGCCGCGCGCTGGCGCTGGTGCTGGTGCTCGGGCTTGCGCTCGTCTCCCCGGGCCTCGCGCAGACGCCGCCCCCGGCCCCATCGTCCGCCGGCGCCATTCACGGCCGCGTGGTCGACGCCGACACGGGCGAGGCGGTGGCCGATGTGCTCGTCATCGCGGAAGGAGCGGACCGCCGCGCTACGACGGATACGGACGGCCGCTTCGTGCTGGCCGACGTGCCGGCCGGACCGCGCACGCTCGTCATCTCGATCGTCGGCTACGCGCTCGCCCGCCGCGACGTGGTCGTGGAACCAGCGCGCACGCTCGAGGTGACGCTGCCGCTCGCCGCTGGTGCCGGCGCCTACACCGAGGAGGTGACCGTGCGCGGCGGCGGGGAGCCGCCACGCACGAGTGCGCCGGTCGAGTTCCGCATGCGCTCGGCGGAGCTGCAGGAGCTGCGCGGCGTGCTGGCCGACGATCCGTTCCGCGCCATTCAGGCGATGCCGGGTGTGGCGACGGGCGACGACTTCCGCGCCGAGTTCTCGGTGCGCGGCAGCGACTTCCGTCAGATGGGCTTTTCGGTGGACGGCGTGCCGGCGCCGTGGCTCGTGCACGGCCCGCGCGCGGTCAACGACACGGGCACCGTGGCCATGGTGAATGCGGATGTGCTCGCGGAAATCGGCCTGACCTCGGGCGCGCAGGCACAGCCCTACGGCAACCGCACGGGCGCGTGGGTGCAGAGCGCCCTCCGCGAAGGGTCGCGCGATGCCGTCCGGCTCACCGGCTCGCTCGCGGGCACGGGCGCCTCCGCGGTCGTCGAAGGGCCGCTCGGCACCGGCCGCCGCGGCGCCTGGCTCGCCAGCATCCGCCGCAGCTACATCGACTGGCTCATCGCGCGGCTCGACCTGGAGGAGACGTCGAAGTTCGGCTTCACCGACGGCCAGTCGAAGCTCGTGTTCGACGTCTCGCCCCGCCATCAGCTGCAGCTCGCCGGCGTGGGCGGCACGTCGCGGTACCGCGAGACCGACGAGGTGCCAGGGCCGAACGACATCGCGGTGGCGGAGACCACGACCGGGCTCGTGATGGGCACCTGGCGCGCCACGCTGGGCCAGGCGTTCGTCGTGACGCAGCGGCTGTCCTGGGCCGGCGTGCGCTATCGCAACCTCGGCAGCGCCAATCAGCTACTGGCGCGCGGCGACGAACGCACGGCCGGCTATCGCCTGGATGCCACGCTCGTGCCGCAGGCGGGGCTCACGACGGATGCCGGCATGGCCGTGGACCGCGACACCGCGGACTTCAGCTTCCGGCAGTTCGGCGCGTCCACCCTGGGCGCACCGGTGCTGCGGTCGATCTCGGCGTGGCCGCTCGCGCGCTGGCGGGCCGGCGGCTACGTGCGCACGCGGCTCACGCCGCATCGCACGGTCACGATCGATGCCGGGTCACGCGTGGACCGCGAGTCGCTCGGCGAGGCCGCGAGCGCGTCGCCGTGGCTGCTCGCGCGATGGTCCCCGACCGATCGCTGGAGCGTGGCGGCGGGCGCGGGACTGACGTGGCAGATTGCGGATCTGGCGCTGCTGCCGCCGCCCGGCCTCACCCCGACGCCCGGCCTCGAACGGGCGCGTTCGGCGGACGTCTCCGCGGACGTGCGGCTCGCACCCACGCTCGGCCTGCAGCTCTCGCTCTACGACCGCGCCGAAGACGGGTCGCTACGCTACGACCGTCCGCAGCCGCGGCTCATAAACGGCGTCGTACGCACGCCGCCGGCCACCAACCTCTGGACCAACGCCATCGACGTGGACGCGCGCGGCGTCGAACTGACGCTGCGGCGCACGGCGGCGACCGGCCTCGTGGGGTGGGTGAGCTACGGCTACGGCACGACGCGCGCCACCGACCGCGCCACGCGCGTGCGCTACTGGGCGGACTTCGACCAGCGGCATCAGGTGAACGTCTACCTGTCACAGCGGCTCGGCACGCGCACGAACATCGGCGGCAAGTTCCGCTACGGCAGCAACTGGCCGATTCCCGCCTACGTCGCCGGCACCGCCACCGCGCTCGTGCCGTCGGCGCGACGCAACGAGGCCCGGCTGCCCGTCTACGCGCGGCTCGACCTGCGCGCCAGCCGCACGTTCCACTGGTCCACGCGCCGGCTCACGCTCTTCGCGGAGGTGCTGAACGCGCTCGGCCGCGACAACCTCGGCCGCACGGGCGGCGCGGTACGGGCGAATGGCCTCGTCACGGGCTTCACCGAGTCGCTGTTTCCCCGCCTCCCGTCCGCCGGCCTGCGCGTCGAGTTCTAGTTCCTGCCACTAGTCTGCCCCGGCCCAGATTGGGGACAGTCCCTCTCACATCTCGGCCAGCAGGGCGCGGATCTCGGTGAGGGTGCCGGCCGGGTCGTCTTCCTGGATGTTGTGGCCGGCGTTCATCGGCTTGCCGGTCACGCGCACGCCGCGCTCCTTCCAGATCGCGAGCACGTCGTAGAGTCGGCCCATCGGGCCTTTCGTGCCCCAGAGCGTCACGAGCGGGCACTGGATCTTCTGTGCGAGATCTGCCGCGTCGTGCTGCAGGTCGATGGAGGCGCTGGCGCGGTAGTCCTCGCACATCCCGTGGATGTTCGCCGGGTCGCTCTGCGCGCGCAGGTACTCGAGCCGCACGTCGTCGCCGGCGGCCTTCGCCCGCGCTGCGTCGTACTGCGCCTTCAGCTCGTTCTCCGGCCCCGGCGCCGCCCGCACGTAGTTGAACCAGTGGAAGTACGCCTGGATGAACTCGAGCGTCACGTGCGTGTAGAGATAGTAGGTGGGCACGATGTCGAGCACCATCAGGCGCGTGACCGCGGCCGGATGATCGAGTGCGAGCCGATGGCCCACGCGTCCGCCGCGATCATGCCCGATGACCGGAAAGCGCTCGAAGCCGTAGTGGCGCATCAGCTCCACCTGGTCGAGCGCCATCGCGCGCTTCGAGTAGTTGGCGTGCATCTCGCCGTCGGGCGGCTTGCTGCTGTCGCCGTAGCCGCGCAGGTCGGGCACGATGACGGTGTGCGTCTTCGCGAGCTCAGGCGCCACCTTGCGCCACGAGATGTGGGTCTGCGGGGCGCCGTGCAAGAGCAGCACGGGCGGGCCGGAACCGCCCTTGAGGACGT
>JALHON010000074.1 GCA_022842985.1 Acidobacteriota bacterium
CCTGGAGCCGCACGCCCGCGCCGGCGAATGTCTCGTCGACGCAACCAGCCGGCCGCGCCGCGGTCAGCGGACGGCGCCCAGGGTGCAGGAGCGCGCCTGCCCCGGCCGCCGGCAGTTGCGTGACGGCGGTGCCGGTGAGGAGTCCGAGGGCGAGGAGAAGTCCGGCCAGCATCGAGCGTCGCAGCATCGTCTCATCAGGGAAGACGGGGTGCCGCCCCACGAAGTTCAGCCAGTGGTGTCAGCCACCCGCGCGCTCCCGCTCCATCTGGAATGCGTCGTCCCGCGTAAGAAGCAGCGCCGTGAGGGTCACGCCGAGGCGCGAGCCCGTGCCCACCAGGCACATCGAGCCGACGCCGGTGGGCATCCCGAGGACACCTTTG
Source organism: Acidobacteriota bacterium (assembly GCA_022842985.1). Classification (GTDB taxonomy): domain Bacteria; phylum Acidobacteriota; class Vicinamibacteria; order Vicinamibacterales; family UBA2999; genus CADEFD01. Next base: position 381 of record JALHON010000074.1, read on the forward strand.
GCACGGTCCGACAGCACCACTTCGTAGTCTCCGACGATTCGCGTCAGGCGGCCGACGAGTGCCATCTCGTCGTCGATACGCACCTCGAGTGGCATCGGAAAGCGCTCGTCCTCGCACACTCGAAGCCGCCATCGGCGGCTATCGCGGGCACGATGCCGGTGTAGTGGCAGGTCCCGCTGGTGTGTATCGCCATCGCCGTGTGCCTGCCGTCAGCCGCGGACCCACGCGGCAGGCCCACGCGCGCCACTCCACCATCCGTGACCGAAGATGACGGCCAGCACCAGATCCGACAACGAGGCCAGCGCCGTCGTCACGGGCACCTCGCCGCGCCACGCCATCGTCGACATGAGCGCCACGAAGACGAACTTGCCGACAGCGCCGAGCGCGAGCAGGCTGCCGTCGGCCCGGCCACGCCAGCCCGCATGCGCGTAGGCCACGCCGAAGGCCAGCACCCAGAGCGAGAGCGTCCACTGATAGAACGCCGGCGCCTCGGGCACGCCGAACACCGCGCGCAGCGCCACCGAGGGCGGCGCGAAGAGTGCCGCGCCCATCAGGTTGAGCGGCCCCGACGCGAGCAGCGCCCCGCGCAGCAGCGGTGTCATCCGTGCGTCTTCTTCAGATGCGCCACCGACGCCTTCAGCAGCGTCTTGAGCGCCGGCAGGTTGAGGTCCGCGAGCCGCTTCACGTAGATGCAGGACACGCCGCACTTCACCGGGCCGAGCGCTTCGACCATCGCCTCGTAGCCATCGCAGCCCGGCATCACGTAGAGCACGAGTTGCTTCGCCCTTGGCGCAAAGCCGGTGAGCGGCCAGTCGAGCGCGCGCCCGCGTTCGTAGCGGTAGGGATAACTGCCGAAGCCGACGATGCTCGTGCCCCACATCACGGGCGGCGCTTTCGTGACCGTGGACATCAACGCCACGAGCGCCTCGCAGTCTTCGCGCACGCCCGGATCCTTGACCTTCGCGAGAAAGGCCGGCACGGACGCGGTGGTGGGTCGCGTCTTCGGTTCCGCCATCGGAGTCTCCTGTCTACTGCGCGAGGGCCTTCGGATCGATGCCCGTGCCGAGCGTGAAGGACGCGCCGACGGCGCCAACGACCGCCGCCTTGCGAGCGAGGCCGAGCGCCTGGCGGATGCGGAAGACGGCTTCGATGCCGGTGCAGTGCGCGCCCAGGAAGTAGGCGACCTTCGCCTCCTTGAGCTTCGCGGCCGTCCACGCCAGCGTCTCGTCGGAGGCGGCGAACAGGTGGAAGCCGCCGATGGCGGCATGCACGCTCGTGTTCTGCACGGCCTTCTGCGCGTATTCGAGCGTGTTGACGATGCCGGCATGGCCGCAGCCGCTCACGACCACGAGCCCCTGGGCCGTCTGCACGACGATCGACGAATCTTCCGGGACGTTGTCCTCGACCGGCCCATTGGGCGTCTGGAGCTGCGTGCTGACGCTCCAGTTCTTCTCCGGGTGCACGCGCGGCACCGGGCCGGTCATCCACACGCCGGGCGCAAGACGCGTCGGCTTGTCGTACTCGATGAACGTGCCGCCGAGCTTCTCGTACTCGGCCTTGATCGGCAGCAGGCCGCCGCCCTCCCGGCCCTGCCGCGTGAGGCGCGGCGTGAAGATCCCCTTGGCCACGTGCGCGCGGCTGAGCGCGTTCGGGTTCTTCTTCGCCATCTCGCGCCGCAGCACGAGCAGCCCGCCGGTGTGGTCGTCGTGGTTGTGCGTGATGACGAGGTCGGTGATGGTCGAGAGATCGACCTTGAGCTCCTCGGCATTGCGCAGCACCGTCTCGGCGCGCGCGCCGGTGTCGATGAGCCAGCGCCGGCCGTCCACCTCGAGCACGGCGGCGAAGCCCCACTCCCCCACGCCTTCGCGGGCGTTCCCGACGAGCATCGTTGAGAGCACCGTGACCTTCATCGCCGTCACGGGCGGGTCGGACGACTGCGCCGCGGCGGGCGCGGCCAGGGCCAGGAACGTGGTGGCGGCGAGCCACAGGTGAGCGGCCTGCATCAGCGGATCCTCCAGCGCCGGCGCGGGCGGCCGGCAGGGAAGGATTGTGGCACAGCGCCGCGGATAGAATGCCGCGATGCTCTCCTGCCAGAAGTCGAGATTTTCGCTGCCCGACGACGAGCACTACCTGAACTGCGCCTACATGTCGCCGATCTCGGTGGCCGTCGAAACCGCCGGCATGACCGGCGTCGCGCGCAAGCGCGTGCCGTCGCGGATTGCGACGTCCGACTTCTTCACCGAGTCGGACCGCGCCCGGGCGCTCTTCGCGCGGCTCGTGAACGTGCCCGATCCGACGCGCGTGGCCATCATTCCGGCCGCGTCGTACGGGCTCGCGATTGCCGCCCGCAACCTGCCAGCAGGCGCGGGCCAGAACATCGTCGTGACTCACGAGCAGTTCCCGGCGAACGTGCACGCCTGGCGCCGCCTGGCGCGCGATCGCGGCGTCGGGATTCGCGTGGTGGCGCCGCCCGAGGTCGTCGACGGGCGCGGCAAGGGGTGGAACGAGCGTCTGCTCGACGCGATCGACACGTCCACCGCCATCGTCGCACTCGGCCACGTGCACTGGACCGACGGCACGAAGTTCGATCTGGAGGCGATCGGCCGGCGCGCGCGCGAGGTGGGCGCGGCGCTCGTCGTCGACGGCACACAATCGGTCGGCGCGATGCCGTTCGACGTGCAGGCCATCCAGCCGGATGCCCTCGTGTGCGCCACCTACAAGTGGCTGATGGGCCCCTATTCGATGGGCTTCGCGTATCTCGGGCCGCGCTTCGATGCGGGAGAACCGCTCGAAGAGACGTGGATCGGCCGCGCCGGCAGCGAGAACTTCAAGGAGCTCGTGCACTATCGCGACGACTATCAGCCCGGGGCGATGCGTTACGACGTCGGCGAGCGCAGCAACTTCGCGCTCATGCCGATGGCCGTGGCCGCGCTCGAGCAGGTGCTCGACTGGCAGCCGGCGCGCGTTCAGGAGTACTGCGCGGCGCTCACGGCGGACCTCGTCGACCGCGTGCGCGCGCTCGGCTACACGGTGGAGGCGCCGGAGTATCGCGGCGCGCACCTCTTCGGCCTGCGGGCGCCGGCCGGCACGGACATCACCGCCGTCGGCGAACGCCTGCGCGCGCGGAAGGTGCTGGTGTCGCTGCGCGGCTCAGCCCTGCGCGTCTCGCCGCACGTCTACAACGACGCCCGCGACATCGCCGCCCTCATCGACGCCCTCAGCTCGTGAGGGGGACTGTCCCCATTCTGGGCGGGGCCAGACTTGTTATGGTTCGCGCGATGCGGTGTACGCCGCAATGGCCACCATGTCGTCGAGTGTCAGTTTCTGCACCGCCGCCCTCATGAGGGGCGCCCACGGGCCGCGCCGGGTGCCGTGCTGCAGGTCGAAGAGCTGACGCACGGTGTAGCTCGGCGAGCGTCCCGCGAGCGGCGGCACCGCGCCGAGGCCCTTCAGATCCGCGCCGTGGCAGACGCCACAGGCGATGGTGCGCGTGCCGCCACCGGTCGTGACGAGCGCCTCACCGCGCCTGATGCTGCCCGGTGGCACGTAGGCGATGAAGCCCGAACCGGAGTCGCGCACCTCCGCGCGCGCCACGTCCTCGGGCGTCTCGATGATGCGGCCGGCGATGGGCTCGGTGCCCGCGCCATCACCGACGATCGGCACGAACACGCCGCCCGCGATCTTCATCTTCGCCACGGTGGGCGTCTCGACCACGCGAATCCACTTCCGGTAGGCGAACGACGCGAAGTAGTCGGCCGCCGCGCGATCTTCCTCCACCGTGCTCGCCTTCGCGATGGCGAGCATCGCGGCGGGCGGCCGCATGTTGGGGTCCGCGCTGCGTCTGAGGCCGGCGCGCATGTCGGCCATCTGCTGCACGATGTAGGCGGCCGGCAGGCCGACGAGCGACGAGTTCTCGGGCCGGCCCTGTCCGTTCGGATAGTGGCAGTAGCCACACGCGCGGACGTCGGGCTTGCGGCCGTGCGCCACGACCTCGGGCGCCGGTGGATGGTTCTCCGGTCGCCAGTCGGGCGGGTTGAAGAGGTCGCCGAGCTGGGCGCGCGTCAGCCGCACGGTGCTGCCGGGCACACTGCGCGGCGTGTCGTCGGCGGGCGCCGCGGGCGCGCCGGGCGGCACCGGCGTGTTGATCGTATAGACCCAGGGCGGCGGCACGGCGCCGGCGGGCGCGTCGGCGCGCAGCGGCGGCGGGGTCTGCGCGATGAGCGACGGCAGGGTCAGGACGGCGGCGGCAAACGCCGAGGCCACGGCGAGATGGGATGAGCTGGTCATGCGCCCGCGCATTCTAGCGAACCGCGCAAAGACATTCCGTTGCATACTCGTGACTGGAGGATTTGCACAGATGCAGGCACAGATGGCTCGGCGGCGGTTCACTCTGGCGGTGTTCGCCCTCGTCCTCGCGGCGGTGACGTCGGGACGCGCGCAGACCGTGGATGTCACCGGCGACTGGGCGTTTACGGTCGAGACGGGCATGGGCTCTGGTTCGCCCGTGATCACGTTCAAGCAGGACGGCGAGAAGCTGACGGGGACCTATGACGGCCAGCCCGGTACGGCCAATTTCACCGGCACGGTGAAGGGCACGGCCATCCAGTTTTCGTTCACCCTCAACGCCCAGGGCCAGGAGGTGGACGTGAACTACACGGGCACCGTGGACGGCAAGTCGATGAAGGGCGCCGTGGCCATGGCCGGCGGGCAGCTCTCCGGCACGTTCACCGGCACGAAGAAGTAGTGGGCGCGGCGCGGGCCTCGCGCCCGCGCCCCCTGATCAGAACGACGTAATCGGCACGCCCTGACGGCAGAGCGGACACTCGGCCGCCGGGTAGTTCTCCGGCGCCGGGTAGTCCACGAGCGGCATGTTCGGCACGTCGAGCGTCACCACCGCTTCGCCGCGATCCACGATCTGCGCCGTGCACACCACGGTGCCACCGGCGGCGGCGATGAGATCCGCGCACTGCCTGAACGTCTGCCCCGTATTGCGGACGTCGTCCACGAGCAGCACCTGCGCGCCCTTCACGACACCCGCGTAGAACGGCGACAGCACGGCGGCGCCATTCGCGCCGTGATGCAGCGGCGCGAACGAGTAGGGCTCGCGCGTGAGCGGGCGCCGGCCGTCGAGCAGCCCGGCGATCGTGTGCGCGAGCAGCGCACCGCCCGTGGCCGGTCCGGCCACCACGGTCACCCGATCGGCCACGCCCGGCGGCAGCACGTCGATGAGGTCCTGCGCCACGCGCCAGATCGTGGAGGGGTAGCGGAACAACTGGTGCGGGTTGAGATAGAGCCGGCCGTGATAGCCGTTGCCGTAGTCGAAGTGACCGTCCATGACCACTTCGAAGCGCCGCAGGTCCTGCAGCGCGCGGGTGCGGATGTCGTCGCGCTTCGTGTCGACGGCCATCACCGCGCCTCTGCCGTCAGCGCCAGCCCCGACGCCGCGTTCACGTAGACCACGCGTCCGCCGACGATCGTCGCCGCGGCGGCGCCGCGGAACGTCCAGCCGTGGTACGGCGTGTTCTTCGACTTGCTGACGAACTGCGTCCTGTCGATCGTGACGCTCTGCTCGGGAGCAAGGATGGTGATGTCGGCCACCTGGCCCTCGGCCAGGCTGCCGCCCGCCACGTTGAGGATGCGGGCCGGATTCACCGACATCAGCTCGACGAGCCGCGGCAGCCGGATGACGCCGGCGTGCACGAGCGTGTCGAGAGCGATGGGAATGGCCGTCTCCAGGCCGACGATGCCGAAGGGCGCGCGGTCGTACTCGACGTGTTTCTCGTCGGCGTGATGCGGCGCGTGGTCGGTGGCGATGACATCCACGCTGCCGTCGGCGATGCCGGCGAGCATCGCATCCCGGTCCTTCGCTTCGCGCAGCGGCGGATTCATCTTCGTGTCGGTGTCGTAGGGGACCGGCGCCGCGAGCAGCGCATCGGTGAGCGTGAAGTGATGCGGCGCCACTTCGCAGGTGACGTGGACGCCACGGCTCTTGCCCTGACGCACGGCTTCGAGCGTCGTCCACGCGCTCATGTGCGCGACATGCACGTGCCCGCCCACCATCTCGGCGATGAGGATGTCGCGGCCGGCCGTGATCGCCTCGGCGATGCCGGGGATACCCTTCAGACCGAGCGAGGCCGCCATCGCCCCCTCGTGCACGACACCGTCGCCCTTGAGCGAGGGGTCTTCGCAGTGTTCGATGAGCGGCATCTTGAACATGCCGGCGTACTCCATCGCCCGCCGCGCCAGGAGCGCCGTCGACACGGGATGCCCGTCGTCGCTGATGGCCACGCAGCCGGCCGCCTTCAGCTCGGCGATGTCGGCGAGCTGCTCGCCCTGCTGCCCGCGCGACACGGCGCCGATCGGATAGACACGCGCCAGACCGGCATCGGCCGCCTTCTTGAGGATGAGCTCGGTGACACCGGCGTTGTCGTTCACCGGCTTCGTGTTCGGCATGCAGGCCACGGCGGTGAAGCCGCCGGCCACGGCCGAGGCCACGCCGGTGGCGACCGTCTCCTTGTGTTCCTGCCCCGGTTCGCGCAGGTGCACGTGCATGTCGATGAACCCGGGGCACACGACGAACGCCGGCGTGAGCGCGATCACCTGTCCGCCGTCCGCGAGACTCACCGGGAGGTCGCGGCCCACCTTCGCGATGACGCCATCGCTCACGAGCACGTCGTACGCGCCATCGATGCCATTCACCGGGTCGACGACCCGGCCGCCCTTAAGCAACCACTTCATCATGCGCTCCGCCTCCGGCGAGGAGATACAGCACCGCCATCCGCGCGGCCACGCCGTTGGCCACCTGGTCCAGGATCACGGAATAGGGCCCATCGGCGACGTCGCTCGAAATCTCGACGCCGCGGTTGATGGGGCCAGGGTGCATCACGATTACATCGGGCTTCGCCCGTCTGAGCCGCGCTTCGGTCATGCCGAAGACGGTGAAGTACTCGCGGAGCGACGGGAAGAACCCGCCCTCCATCCGCTCGAGCTGGATGCGCAGCATCATCACGACGTCGGCGCCTTCCACCGCCGCCTCGACCGACGTCGTCGTCGTGACGCCCATCGTCTCGAGGCCCATCGGGATGAGCGTCGGCGGCCCGCACACCCACACGTCGGCGCCGAGTTTGGTGAGCAGCAGCACGTTGCTGCGCAGCACGCGGCTGTGCAGCAGGTCGCCGACGATGGCCACCTTCAGCCCGGCGATGCGCCCCTTGCGCTCGCGGATCGTGAAGGCGTCGAGCAGGGCCTGCGTCGGGTGCTCGTGCAGGCCGTCGCCGGCGTTGATGATGGGCGATTTGCAGATGCGCGCGAGCAGGTGCGGCGCCCCCGACGAGGCGTGCCGCAGCACGATCATGCTGGGCCCCATCGCCTCGATGTTGCGGGCCGTGTCCACGAGCGTCTCGCCCTTGACGACACTCGAACTCGCCACCGCCACGCCGAGCGTGTCGGCGCTCAGGCGCTTCTCGGCGATTTCGAACGACGTGCGCGTGCGCGTCGAGGGCTCGAAGAAGAGGTTGACCACGGTGCGGCCGCGCAGCGCCGGCACTTTCTTGATCTGCCGCTGCGAGATCTCCTTCATGGCCTCGGTGGTGTCGAGGATGAGCAGGATCTCTTCGGGCGTGAGTTCGGCGATGCCGAGCAGATCCTTGCTGCGCAGGGCGGTGGCCGGCAGGGCGACTTCGGTCGTGGGCGTGGTCATGCTCACGGCTCGCTTTCCACCGACACCTCGTCGGCGCCGTCGGTGTCACTGAGCCGCACGTGCACGTTCTCGCGGCGCGACGTCGGGATGTTCTTGCCGACGTAGTCGGCCTTGATCGGCAGCTCGCGATGACCGCGGTCCACGAGCACCACGAGCTGAATCGCCTTCGGGCGGCCGAAGTCGACGAGCGCGTCGAGGGCGGCGCGGGTGGTGCGGCCGGTGAAGAGCACGTCGTCGACGAGGACGATGACGCGGTCGTCGAGCGAGAACGGGATCTCGGTGCGGCGCACGAGCGGCTGCGGGCCGACGGTCTGGCGCATCAGGTCGTCGCGGTAGAGCGTGATGTCGAGCGCGCCGACCGGCACGTCGTCGCCCGAGATCGACTTGAGGGCCGCCGCGATGCGCCGCGCGAGCGGCACACCGCGCGAGCGCACGCCGATGATGGCGAGGTTCTCGACGCCGCGGTTGCGCTCCACGATCTCGTGCGCGATGCGCACGAGCGCGCGGCTGATGCGGTCGGCATCCATTACGACGGGCATGCGGCCTCCTTTCGCCCGGCCGCCGGTACGCGGGGCTCGGGGCTCGGGACTCGGGGCCCGGGGAAACATGCAGCGAGGAAGGGGGAGCGGGCGCAGGACGCGCCTTCGGACGTACGTAGCGGCATGGACACCTCTTGGCGTGCTCGCAGGCACGCGATTAAAGAGAGCGACCCTCAGTATAGAACAGTCCGGTTCCTGGCCCCGAGCCCCGGGCCCCGAGCCCCTGCCCTACCGCCCATAACTCGGAATGAAGGTGACCGGGCGCGTGGCGGTGAAGGCCGGCGTGAAGAGGTCGGTGCGGGCGCGGCCGTCCATGTCGCGGCCGATCGGCAGGCCCAGGAAGTAGAGCACCGTCGGCGCGATGTCGGCAATCGAGCCCCGTTCCAGGCGGCCGGGCTGCACGGCGGGTCCCATCGCCAGCACGAAGCCGTCGGGCGCCCGTTCGTGCGTGCCGCTCAACTGATCGTCGCCGACGAAACGCTCGAGGATCCGCTTGACCGGCGTGAGCGGTTCGATGCCGTGCCCCGAGACCACGAGCACGAGATCGTCTGGGCCGAGCGAGTCGTGCAGGCGCCCGACCACGGCGTCGAGCACGCCGTAGTAGTCGTCGAGCACGGAGCCGAAGGCCTCGCGTTCCTCTTCGGTGACGTCGCCAAACTCTTCCGGCGTGGCGTAGCGCAGAAAATAGTGCGCCACGGCGTCGAGGCCGGGCAGGCGCAACGCGACGAACCGCGACGCCCGCGTCGCCTCGAGCGTGTCGAGCAGGCGCAGATGCAGGCTGTCGGCCTGTACCGGCGCGGGATCGACGCGGCCATCGGCGTCACTGCCCCGCGGCAGGCGCCCGGCGCGGGCCAGCACTGCGTGTGGATCGGGCGTGAGCGGCCGGGCCCGGGCCGCGGTCACCGCTGTCCAGAGCGACGGCGGCGACACGGCGTCGGCGCCGTCGAGCGCGAAGCGGGCATCGTCCACGCGGTGCAGCACGTCGCTCACGACGTAGCCGCGCAGCAGCGGCGCGGGATGCGTGAGCGGCCAGCCCACCACGCCGACACGGATGCCGCGGTCGCTCAGGATGCGCCAGAGCGGCAGTGAGGCCATCGACTCCGGGGTGTGCGGCTCGGCACGCAGGAAGCCGTAGCGCACCATCGCCTGCGAGTAGATGTAGTCGGGCAGCACGTCCACACGCGGCCCCTCGTCGCCGGCGACATAGCGGGCCGCCGCGCGCACGCCGCTCGTCTGCGGCATGCGGCCGGTGGCCACCGTCGTCCAGATCGGCTCGGCCTGGGTCGGGCGCAGCGTGGCGAGATACGCCGACGCGCCGGCGTCGAGCAGGCGCGCGAAGTTCGGCAGCCGCCCTGCCGCCACGGCGAGCGAGATGTGATCGAGCGAGGCGCCGTCCACCGCCAGCACCACGACGCGCCCGCCGGCCGCGTCATCGCCGGTCACCGGGCGGCTGGCCACGGGCGGCGGCACGGGTATCCCGGGTGACGCCCCCCGCAGCGTCAGCGGCACGACCACCGAGAGCGCCATCGTGGTCACGAGCAGGACACCGCTCGGCGCCGTGCCCCGGCGTCCGATGTGCGCCAACGCGACGATGAGGAACACGCCGCCGCACAGGGCCACCGCGATGGCGGCGAGCGTCATGCGCCGCGCCGCGTCCGCCGTGAGGAACGGCGTGAAATCGGCGACGTTCAGCCACAGCACCGTCGCGCCCACCGCCGCCGAGATCGTGCACATCCACGCCAGCACGCGGACGCTCAGCCAGCCCGGCGACAGCACCTGCACCGCCGCCACCTGGCGCAGCACGACGAGCGCGTAGAAGACGAGGATGGCGTTGACGCCGTAGGCCAGGCCGAAGGCCGCGGCGAGCGACCCGGCGGCCGACAGCGGATAGGCCGGATTCAGGTGCAGCGTCGCAATCGTGAGATACGCCGAGAGCAGCGCGCTCGCAATCGCCGAGTTCGTCAGGACGCGCAGGTAGCGCACCCGGTCATTAGACCCGATCAGGTGCGAGCCCGGTGCGACGGGTCGCCCGGTGACGCAAGCCGGACGGGTGAGGTCGTGCGGCCGGCAGCGACCGGCGCGGCGGCAGGTAAAGCACCGGCCGAGACCCCCCCCTAGAGATCCCGACCGGGCCCAGTCCCACGCCGAAGCGCGGTTCCAGCGCTGGTGAACACGGCGTGGAGGGGCGCCGCATCCAGGATTGGCGACCGACGCAATTGCGGACGAGCCGGCCTGCTCGCGATTACAGCATCAGTGTTCGTCTGATGGGATACAGCTTTGGTCCCACCACGGGATCAGGAAATTGACAGCTCCTGCCACCGGCGCATACGCTCACAGTCCCCCCAGCGTGACATCTCCAGACACTTGGGCACCGGGGGCATGCCAGACAGCCAGTCACTCCTTCCGTCGGGCGGGCGGGTTTTCATCGTCGACGACGACGACTCCACACGGCGGGCGCTGGCGCGACTGATTGGTGCCTCCGGCTTCGCCGTCGCGGACTTCCGCGATCCCGAGGCGTTCCTCGCCGACCTCCCGAAAGGCTCGCTCGGCTGCGTCGTGACCGACCTGCGCATGCCGGGCCTGAGCGGGCTCGAGCTGCAGCGCCTGTCGCGCGGCAGCCACCCCGATCTGGCCTTCGTCTTCATCAGCGGCCACGGTGCTGTACCGGACGCGGTGGCGGCGCTCAAGGACGGCGCCATCGACTTCCTCGAGAAGCCGGTCGATCCCGATCAGCTGGTGGCGTCGGTCGAACGTGGTCTCTCCCGCAGCTGCGAGGCCTTCGCCCGCCGCGAGCGCCGTGAGGCGGCCGCCGCCAGGCTGGCGCTCCTCACGCCGCGTGAGCTGCAGGTCTGCCATCTCGTGGGTCAGGGCCTGCTCAACAAGCAGATCGCGTCGGAGCTCGGCACGTCGGAGAAGACCGTGAAGACGCAGCGCGGCCGCGCGATGCGCAAGGTCCAGGCGACGTCGACGGCGGCGCTGGTCGATCTGCTGCGCCGCGCGGGTGAGACGAGTTGACGCGGGCGTTCTGGCTGGCGCTCGGCGCGCAGAGCGTCATCGTCATCGCGGCCTGGGTGCTGTGGCATCAACGCCGCGCCGATCGGCTGCGCCGGGTCAATGAGGCCCTGCAACATCTGGTCGGCGACGTCGCCGCCGCGCTCGCGTCGCCCGCGACGGCCGAGCCCGACCCGGTCATCCAGGGCGCCATCGAGCGCCTGGCCGTGCTCACCGGAGCCGCCCACGTCTCGCTGCACACCGGCGTTCCCGGCGGCACCGTCTGGATTCGCAAGGCGTTCGTGCATCCGAAGACCGCCGACACCGGGGCGCAGAACTTCTACACCACCAACCTGCCGTACCTTTACGCGACCGTGGCCACCGGCCGCGAGATCAAGCTGTCCAGGGCGACGCTGCTGCCGAGCGAAGGATGGACGGACTACCCCGCCCTGCACCGGCTGGGTGTGCGATCCGGCTTCGTCCTGCCGGTGTACGTGCGCGGCGTCTTTCGCGGCGCGATCGCCCTCGGCATGGGCATGGAGCGCGGCTGGCGCGAAGACTGGGTGGCGCCGGCGCGGCGCATCGGCGAGCTGGCCCTCGGCGCGCTGCTCGACCGCGAGCTGGCCGACGCGGCCACCCGGGGCGGCGACCCGGCGATGCCGCCGCTGTCGTTCGACGCCCTGTTCGTGACGCTCGATCGGTCGCAGCGGATCACCTTCACCAACGGACACGAGGCCTGGCCCGGCATCGCGGTGGGCGCCACCTACCCACCGGCCGGCGCGCTCGACGAGCACTACCGCCTGCTCATCGACGCCGGCGTCGGGCGCGTGCTCGACGGCCGCGCGCCTTACGTCGGGCTGGTCGTGCGCCTGCCGTCCGGACGGTGGTCGTTCGTGCAGATCGAGCCGCTCATCGGCCCGGGCCAGGGCGCTGTCGTGACGCACCAGGACGTCTCGGAGCGCACGAGCGCCACCGGCGCGGCGGCCCGGGCGCTGACGACGCTGGCGCACCAGCAGCGCGTGGCGGCACTGGGCGAGCTGGTGTCGTCACTGGCCCACGAGATCTCACAGCCGCTCGGCGCCATTGCCGCCAACGCCCGGGCGGGGACACTGCTGGCGGCCGGCGGCGGCATCCTGGCCGACGCCGGCGCGATCTTCGCCGACGTGGCGACGGATGCGGCGCGGGCCGCCGATGTCGTCCGTCAGGTCCGGCGCCTCCTCAAGCAGGACCATGCCGCGGAGGACGTGGACGTGAACAGCCTCGTCAGCGAGACGATCGCGCTCGTCGACACCGATGCCGAGTTGCGCCCCGTGCGCATCACGACCGATCTCGCTCCGGGTGCGCTCGTGGTGCACATCGACCCGCTGCAGTTCCAGCAGGTGGTGATGAACCTGCTCACCAACGCCGTGGACGCCGCGGCAGCGCGCGACGATGGTCGACGGCTGGTACGGGTGCGCAGCCGGGACGCGGGCCTCGGCATCCGGCTCGACGTCGACGACTCCGGACCGGGCATCAACCCGGCGCAGGCGCACCGCATCTTCGACGCCTTCTACTCGACCAAGCCGTCGGGCCTCGGCGTCGGGCTCTCGATCAGCCGGTCGATCGTGTCGGTGGCCGGCGGACGCATCTGGAGCGAGCCCGGCGATCTGGGCGGCGCGCGCCTGTCGGTGGAGCTGCCGGCGGTCAGAACCTGAAGCGCACGCCGACGGTGGGCAGCCGCGGAATCGCCTGGTCGCGCCGCTCGACGATCCGCGGCCGGTCGGACTCCGGGTCGTAGACGAGTTCCGGATCGAAGGCGCCGGCATTCTGGCGGTTCAGCACGTTGATGACCTCGGCGTAGAGCTCCCAGCGGCCGGCGGCGCCGCGCGGGCGCCAGGTCACACGCGCGTCGACGCGCGCGAACACCGGCAGCCGCGCGTTGTTGAGGTTGTTCACGCCGCCGAAGTCCACCGAGTACTCGAGCAGGCCGCGGGCGTCCCTCGCCGGCAGGATCTCGTCGGTGATGCCGTCGGCATCGAGGTCGAGTCTGTCTTCGCGGCCCGCCACGCGCACGCCGAGCGGCGCGGTGCGCGGGAAGCCCGAGGCGATTCGCGTCGTGGCCGCCACTTCCCAGCGCGGCGTGAACGCGTACGACGACACCAGCGTGAAGGCGTGGCGGCGATCGTATTCGAACGGATAGAGGCGGCCGTACGCCTCGCGTTCGGCTCGGCCCCAGGTGTAGCTGGTCCAGCCCGTGAGCTTGCCGCCGCCTGGCCGGTTCAGGAAGATGTCGAACCCGTAGGAGCGACCCGTGCCGTCGTTGGTCGGAACGGTCGTGATGAGCGGTTCGGTCGGAATGTTCGGCCTGAGCGCGGCCGGGAAGTCGTAGAGGGCGACGCGGGCGAGACGTTCCTCCTCGGGCTCGAGGCGCCCGATGAGCACGTCGGTGAAGCGCTTGTAGTAGCCCTCGACCTTGAGCGTCAGGCCGCCGCCGAACTGCCGTTCGACGCCCGCCGACGCCTGCCAGGCGCGCTCACTCCGCACGAGCTTCACGGCCTCGTTCGTGAAGTCGAGCACGTAGTCGCTCTGCGCCTGCTTTTCGTAGCCGGGACTCTGCGTGTACAGCCCCGCGGCGCCGATGATGCGCGTGGCCCCGCCGGGCGAGTAGGTGGCGGAGACGCGTGGCGACAGCAGGGTCTCGCCGGTGAAGCTCGAGCGGTCGAGCCGCAGGCCGGTCTGCAGCGACACGGTGCTGAGCGCCTGCCAGGTGTCCTGCAGCCACGCGCCGCCCCGGTTCGATTTCGCTGTGGATTGGAGCAGGTCGGGCAGCCCTGCGCCGCCCTGCACGCTCGAGCCGTTGGCGGCGACCGGGTTGCGGTCGCCCGTAATCTGAAAGCGCTGCAGGGTGGTGAGCTGATGCGCCTCGAAGCCGGCCTCGACCACGTGCCCGCCGAGCGCCCACGCCAGTTCCTGCCGCACCGAGTAGTCGCGCACGTTGAGGGCACGCTCGAACACGACGTTGGCCGTGCTGATGCTGTCGTCGTCGGGCGCGTTCGAGCGCTGACTGGTGTTCTGGAACGCCGCATCGATGCCGAAGGTCGACCGCGTATCGGAGAACCCGACGACCGTATGCGACTGCCCGCGCGTGCCGATCGTCGCATCGAAGCGCAGCCACGCCAGATCGTTGTCGGTGTCGTCCTGGAAGGCGCCGCGGGCATCGTCGCTGTCGATGTCGAGCTGCGCCGCCTGCCGGCTCGTCAGATTGAAGGCCGTGAGGCGGGTGCCGTCTGACGGTGCCCAGCTGCCGCGGGCCTGCAGGTCCTGGAAGGCTGGAAAGTCCTGGTTGGTGATGCGGGCGGCCACGAGATCGTAATAGGTGCGACGGCCGGTGACCAGCCACGACCCGCGCGCGCCCTTCGGCAGGCCGCCTTCGAGCACGACGTTGGCATCGGTGATGCTGAGCGATGCCGAGCCGTTCATCATGCCCTGGCCGCTGCGGCCATCGCGGTTCTCGATGACGAGCAGCGACGAGAGGCGGTCGCCGTACTTCACGCTGAAGCCGCCGGTGGCGAGTTCGAAGCGCTGGATGGTCTCGGGGTTGAAGGCGCTCGTCAGGCCGAACAGACGATACGGGTCGTGCACCTCGACGCCGTCCATCATCGTCAGGTTCTGGTCGGGCGCGCCGCCGCGCACCGAGAGACGGCTGCTGAATTCCTGGGTCGCGGCCACACCGGGCAGCGTCTGCAGGGTGCGGTAGATGTTGTCGAGGGCGCCGGGCGTGCGGAGCACCTGCACGGGCGCCACCGTCTCGGCGGCCGGGGCTGCGGTGGGCGCCGAGGCGACGACGGCGACACTCGTGGCGAAGCCGGCATCGCGCGCGAGCGTGAGCTCGGCGGCCGTCACGTCCGCGAGGCGCGCGTCGAGGGTGGTCACGAGCGGGAAATGCCCCATGGCCACGATGGTGATCTCGGCCTCGCCCGCCGGCACCCGCAGGGCGAACCGGCCGGCCGGATCGGTGATGGCGCGGGCCGTGCCCGACGTGACCTCGGCGCCGGCAATCGGCGCCTGCGAATCGGCGTCGACGACCACGCCGGAGATGGTGCGTTCCTGCACCGCGGCGGCGGGCGGCGCGGGGGGCTGCGCCTGAGCCGGCAGGGCCGGCGGCACGACGAGCAGGGACAGGACGAAAACGGCGCGAGGCGAAATCACACTGGTCATTCCGGGACTACCAGACGGTCGGGCGCGGGCACCTTCAGTATGACGCGGACCACCCCGTCCGGGTTCTGTCGGCACGATATACTTTCCCCCGTGCCACCCGTCGATGTGCGCGCCACCGTGATTTCGAACGTCCGGCTGTCGCGCGACTACAACGTCCTCACGATTGCCGCGCCCGAAGTGGGCGCCCTCACGGAACCTGGTCAGTTCGTGATGCTGAAGACCACCGACGCGTCCGATCCGATGCTGCGGCGCCCGTTCTCGGTGTTCGAGGTGCTCCGCGACGACCTCGGCACGGTGCGCGCCATCAGCATCCTGAACAAACGCGCCGGACGCACGACCGGGCTCCTCTACGGCCTCGAAGCCGGCGATCCCGTGTGGTGCCTGGGGCCCCTCGGGCTCCCCTTCAACCCACCGTCGAGCGGCGAGGCCTGGATGGTGGCCGGCGGCGTCGGCCTCGCGCCCTTCGCCACGCTCGCCGAGGCGCTCGTGGCGCTGCAGGTGCCGACCACGCTCTTCTACGGCGCGCGCACGGCCGACGAGCTCTACTACCTCGAGTTCTTCGACCGCCTGGGCGTGAAGCTCGTGCTCACGACCGAAGACGGCGGCGCCGGCGTGAAGGGCCGCGTCACCGGCCCGCTCGAGGAATCGCTCAAGGGCCTGGGCGGCCCGAATCTGGTCACGGTCTACGCCTGCGGCCCCGAGCCGATGCTGGCGGCCGTGGCGCGGCTCGCCGAACGGTACGGCCAGCCGAGTGAAGTCTCGATGGAACGCACGATGGGCTGCGGCCTCGGCGGCTGTTACAGCTGCGTCGTGCCGGTGAAACATGCCGACGGCCAGACGCGCTACGTGCGGTCGTGCATCGGCGGTCCGGTGTTCGACGGCGCCACGGTGGTGTGGGAATGACGGCCCTGGATATGTCGGTCCGGATCGGCTCGCTCGTGATGCCGAATCCGCTCATGGCGGCGAGCGGCTGCTTCGGCTACGGCCTCGAGTACGAGGACGTGGTCGATCTCTCGACGCTCGGCGGTGTCGTGTCGAAGGGCCTGTTCCTCGCCGAACGCCAGGGCCACAAGCCCGAGCGCATCGCCGAGACGCCGGCGGGCATGCTGAACGCCATCGGCCTCCAGGGCATCGGCGTGCACCGCTTCATCAGCGAGAAGCTGCCGCTGCTGCGGGCGCGCCGGGCCCGCACGATCGTGAACATCTGCGGCACGACCCTCGACGAATACGTCGAGGTGGCGCGCATCCTCTCGGACGCGGAGGGCGTGGACGCGCTCGAGATCAACATCTCCTGCCCGAACATCAAGGAAGGCGGCATCCAGTTCGGCTGCAGCCTCGATGGCACCTTCGGCGTCGTGAGCGCCATCCGCAAGGTGACGTCGCTGCCAATCATCCCGAAGCTCACGCCGAACGTGACCTCGCCGGCCTCGTTCGCGCGTGCCGCCGAAGACGCCGGCGCCGACGCCATCTCGCTCGTCAACACCTTCCTCGCCATGGCCATCGACGTCGAGCAGCGCAAGCCGAAGCTCTCGAACGTGGTCGGCGGGCTGAGCGGGCCGGCGATCCGGCCGATCGCCGTGCGGATGGTGTGGGAATGCCGGCAGGAAGTGAAGATCCCGATCGTCGGCATGGGCGGCATCATGGATCACCGTGACGTGCTGGAGTTCATGATCGCCGGCGCCAACGCGGTGCAGGTGGGCACGGCCAACTTCGTCGATCCCTTCATCTGGCGCAAGCTGCTCGACGGGCTCACCGACTACATGCAGCGCCACCAGATCACGCGCCTCGCCGACATCGTCGGCGCGCTCGACACGACCTCCCCGGCGAAGGCCCACGCATGAACCCGATTCTCGTTGCCCTCGACGTCGACTCGGCCGAGAAGGCCCTGGCCCTGGCCGACCAGCTCAAGGGCGCGGTGGGCGGCTACAAGATCGGCAAGCAGCTCTTCACCGCCGTCGGGCCGTCGATCGTGCGCACGCTGGCCGACCGCGGCGAACGCGTGTTCCTCGATTTGAAGTTCCACGACATCCCGAACACGGTGGCCGGCGCCGTGGCCTCGGCCGTCGCCACCGGCGCGTGGATGGTGAACGTGCACTGCTCGGGCGGCGGCAAGATGATGCGCGCGGCGGCGGATGCTGCGGCCAAGACGGCCGGCGCGCTCGGCCGTCCGCGTCCGCTCGTCATCGGCGTCACGGTGCTCACGAGCATGGACGAGGCGGCCCTGGCCGAAGTGGGCACCACGCGCCCGGTGATGGATCAGGTGCTGCACCTCGCGCGGCTGGCGCAGGCCTCGGGCCTCGACGGCGTTGTTGCCTCGCCGCTCGAGACGAAGGCGATCCGCGCCGCGTGCGGCGCCGACTTCGCCATCGTCACGCCGGGCATCCGCGCCGCCGCCGACGTCGGCAAGGACGACCAGGCCCGCACGCTGAGCGCCGCCGAGGCGGTGGCCGCCGGCGCCACCTACCTCGTCATCGGCCGCCCGATCACGGGTGCCGCCGATCCGCGCGCCGCCGCCGGCGACATCCTCGCGCAGCTCGGCTGAGCCTGCCACCTCGCCTGAAACAACAACGGGCCGGCCCCGAAAGGCCGGCCCGTGCCGTGTACCGATGACGCCGCGGCGGCTTACTTCGCGGTGATGACGAAGTGCGCGCGGCGGTTCTGCTGCCAGCAGGCCTCGTTGCTCTCGGTGCAGAAGGGCGTCTCCTTGCCCTTGCTGATGACCGTGATGCTGCTCTCGGGCACGCCGAGGCTCACAAGGTAGCCCTTCACCGCGTTCGAGCGGCGCTCGCCGAGGCTGAGGTTGTATTCGGCGGTGCCGCGCTCGTCGCAGTGCCCTTCGACGGTGATGCGCAGCGAGCTCCACTTCTTGAGGTAGTCGGCGTTGGCCTGCAGCGGACCGCGGGCATCCTCACGCACGCCGTACATGTCGAGGTCGAAGTAGACGTCGGCCAGCACGCCCTCGCGCATGAGATCCGCCACGCTCTTGCCGGCCCAGATCTCCGCTTCCGTCGGCACGCGCGGCGGCGGCGGCGGGGGTGGCGGCGGCGGCGGGGGCGGCGGCG